>CAZQPP010000473.1:0-6742 GCA_964594295.1 uncultured Myxococcales bacterium
GGCGTCGGATTTGGTTTCTGGGGGTTGCTGGCAGACGCCGCCGGCGCAGGAGTCGGGGGTGCAGGGGTTGCCGTCGTCACACTGGACGCCGTTGCCCTGGCAGACGCCGCCGGTGCAGGAGTCGCCCGAGGTGCAGGTGTTGCCGTCGTCGCAGGGCGTGCCGTTGGTGAGCGGCACGTTCTGGCAGGCGCCGCCGGCGCAGGAGTCGGCGGTGCAGGGGTTGGCGTCGTTGCAGTTGATGGCCGTGCCGGTGCAGGCGCCGCCCGCGCAGACGTCGCCGGTGGTGCAGGTGTCCCCGTCGTCGCAGGCCGTGCCGTCCGTTACCGCGGTGTTCTGGCAGACGCCGCCCGCGCACGAGTCGTCGGTGCAGGCGTTGCCGTCGTCACAGGAGACGCCCCAGGACTGGCAGGTGCCGGCCTGGCACTCGTCGCCGGAGGTGCAGTCGTCGCCGTCGTCGCAGGCCGTGCCGTTGGTGGCCGGCATGTACTTGCAGACGCCGCCCTGGCAGTAGTCGGTGGTGCAGGCGTTGCCGTCGTCGCAGTCCACCGGGGTGCCTATGCAGCAGCACTGGGTGCAGACGTCATCGGTGGAGCAGGGGTCGCCGTCGTCGCAGGGAGTGCCCACGGCCACGGGCACGTGGGTGCAGCCGGTGGGGCCGGCGATGTCGTCGGTGCACGGGTTGCCGTCGTCGCAGTTGCCGGTCGTGCAGATTCCGCCCTGGCAGGTGCCAGCGGGGCCGCCGCCCGAGGGGATGCAGACCGAGCCGTCGGGGAGGTTCGTCTGCGTGCAGGCCCCGTTGGCGCAGGCGTCCGACGTGCAGGGGTTGCCGTCGTTGCAGTCGATGGGCACGCCAACACACCCGGCCGGGGTGCAGCGGTCGCTGATGGAGCAGCCGTCGCCGTCGTCACAGGCCTCACCGTAGGGTGCCGGCACGTTGGTGCACCCGGTGCCGTCCCAGAGGTCGCTGGTGCACGGGTCGCCGTCGTCACAGTCCGAGCATGGCTCGCCCGTGGTGCAGCTGTTGAATGGGTCGGGGTCGTCGCAACCCGAGCAGGGCTCGATGCCCGTGCCGGTCGAGGCGTTGCTCTCCGACTCGAGCTCGCAGGGCTCGCCCTCCGGGCAGACCTCGAAGAAGGCCGCGATGCTCTTGGGAGACGACGACTCGCCGGCAGCGCCGGCGGTGCCAGGTTGTGGATTCACCTGCCCGACGGCGTCCGCGTAGGTGGCCAACGGACTGTTGGGGTCACCTTCCGGGAGGCTCTCACACCCGAGGAAGAAGAAGAAAGCGCCCGCGAAGGAGACCACGCACGCGAGTATAGTTTTACGACTACCCATGGTTCTTTCCTACCAGCTTACCCAAGTCGGTTTGTAGCCCAGCAGGTCCACGACTGTCAACATTATTCGCGTAAAGGTCCCGGTATTGTTGAGGAGTCACGTGACTTGCCACGGACAGGTCCCGTGACTTGCCGCGCTGAGACCTCAGCGACGCGGGATCTCGAGCGTCAGAAGCGCTGCAGCACCCTGACCCTCACACCGCCGTCTTCACCCCCCGGCTCCGGGCCTTCCCAGCCGACCCAGACCCGGTTGGTGCTGACCGGAAGCAAGAAGCCCAGCATCTGGTTCCCCGCGGTCGTGCGGTTCGCCGTGCGCCGGGGGTCGGTGGGGAAGCCGAAGCTGTCGAAGGCGCGGATCTGCACGGCGAAGCCCTCGCGATCGACGTTGGCTGCCGAGTACCCGACCACCGGCCGGCCGTCTCTCAGCCAGCCGACCCTGGGGTTGGTCTCCTGGACGCCGGCCATGTTCGTGTTTGCCCGAAACTCCGGCGCGAGGGGCGTCAGGCCCTGGAGGGCGAGGAGCCTGCACTTGACGTCGGCTCCGGCCTCGGGCTGGTTCCTCCAGCAGACCGCTACGCGATCGTCGGCTGACATGGCGACGGTCGGCTGCACGTTGTTCGGGCCGCTGCTTATCGCTGCGGCGCTCACGAGCTCGGTGCCGTCCTGATCGAAGAGCAGCACCTTCACGATGTGGCCGCCGCTGCTGTCGATGCCCACCAGCGTGTAGTTGGGCTTGGAGGGGTGAGCCGCTACGGCGGCCGAGTGCCTGGCGATGGAGGTCCCTGCGATGCTGATCATGTCGCTTTGGGGCTGCCCGCCGGCGTAGTAGGTGCGGTAGCGCAGCCCTGTGGCCCGGCCGCCCTCCTCGTTCTGCCAGCCGACGGCAAAGGAGCCGTTGGGCCGCGCCGCGACGCTCGGCTTGCGAAGGATGCCGGAGGACTGGTCGTCGAGGAGGAGCACATCGCCGACGGGCTCTCCCGAAGAGTCGAGCCTGCGGGCCTTGAGGGCGTTGGAGTCGTCGGGGTGACTGTGCTCGTCCCAGGCCACCACGAAGCCCTCCGCGTGGCCCGCCACCGAGGGCGTGACCTGGTTGGCCGGGTGCATCGGGTGGAGCCGCGCCTCGGGGCGGAGCTCGGCGCCGTCCGGGTCGAAGAGCCTGCCGAGGACCTCCTTGTCGCCCCCCGCGAAGAGCGCGGAGGAGTAGGCGACGAGCACGTTGCCGTTGCCGGCCACGCCGGCAGAGGGCGCCACCTGGTCGCCCGCCACCGTGGAGTTTCCAGCCATCTCGATGCGTCCGGTACACCTGCTCCCGTCGCGGTGGAAGCGCCTCGTGAAGGCGTGCTGCTCGTCGCTCACGAAGGCCACCACGAAGTCGTCGTCGTCGAGGACCGCCACCGTGGGGTTGAGCTGGTCTCCCTCGACCACCGAGTTGACGAGGAAGGGTTCGGCGGCCTCCCAGCGAAGCGGGCTGTCCGCGGACTCACCGCCGACCCGGTCGACCAACATGGCCCACACGTCCTTTCTCAGGCTGGCCTGCCCTTCGTGGGTGTAGACGACCACGAAGCTGCCGTCTTCGAATGTGGCCACGTCGGGGTTCGTGTGCTTCCCCTGCCGGTCGTCGCTGAGGTTCCCGACGTCGAAGAGCGGGGCGCCCTGCTCGTCGTAGACGCCCGCGTGCAGGTGGTGTGTCTCGACCTCCTCGTCCTCCTCGCCCTCGGTGGCGACCTCGTGCCAGACGACCACGAAGCCCTCGCTGAAGGGGGCCGCCCGCACCCACTTGACGTTGGCCGTCTTCATCGTCACGGCGCCACCGGCGATCGCGGAGCCGTCCGAGGCGTAGCGCCGCGCCCTGAGGATCGAGAGGCCGGGCTCGGTGGCCTCGCCGTTGACGATCCAGAAGTGGTCGGCCCGGTCCGGGGCCACGAAGGCGTCGAGCTGCTGCGGCCACCTCCCGATGCCGTCGAGGACCGCCCAGTCACGGTTCTCGAGGTCCCCGACCATGCGCAGGTAGTCCGGGGCGAAGGTGGCGCCCTCGCGCCCGACGTTGAAGACGAGGCCCCAGGTGCCGTCCTCGAAGGCCAGCGGCACGATGCGTCCAAGGTGGTCTCCGCGGAGCTCCCGGCCGTCCTTTACGGGCAAGGCGCTCGTTCGGGTTCGATAGATCTCGGCGCCGGCGGGATCGAAGAGGCGCGCCGCGAAGCCGTGGTGCTCCCGCTGTACGACCAGAGCGTTGCCGGCGCCGTCGACAGCGATCCGTGTCGACCAATGGTGTCCCTCGTGGGTCGACAGGCCCAGCTCCTCGTTCTCGCGGCTGCCGTCGTCGGCGGTCCACCGGAAGGCCGAGTGCACGCTGGCCCGTGCGTTGAGCCACTGGGTCAGGTAGCGCCCCAGCCCGAGGGAGGCCACGGCGGGAGGTAGCTGTGCGCCAGGCTCCCTGTTGATGCGCTCCTCGATGCAGGCCTCGACGCCGCTCCGGCACGTTCCGGCGAGGCACGAGTCGTGCTGAGTGCAGGCGTCGCCGTCTTCGCAGGCCGCTCCGTCGGGCCTCCTGATGACGACGCAGCCGCCCTCGAGCGGGTCGCAGTAGCCGGTCAGGCAGGGCCCGCCGGCCTCGGCCTCGCAGTCGATCTCCGGACCCGGGATGCACTCCCCCTCTTCGTTGCAGGTGCCCGGCTCGGAGCACGGCAGGGCCTCGTCACAGATGGTGTGCTTGGGCAGGAGCTCGTCCACGCAGCGGTAGCCGCCGTCTTCCTCGTCGACGCAGCCCACGCGCCGGCAGGCGCTGCCGCCGGTTGGGCAGGCGGGCTGACCGGCGCTGCAGATGCCGCTCACGCAGGCGTCGCCGGCGGTGCAGCCGCTGCCGTCCGCGTCGCACGGAGTGCCGTCCTGCAGATCCACGTAGGCGCAGCGCCCGGTGCTCAGGTCGCAGGCGTCGGCAGTGCAGGGGTTGCCGTCGTCGCAGTCCTCCTGGGCGTAGCAGCAGGCAGCCGCCGGCGCGCCGGCTCCACAGGCGCCCCGGCCGTCGCAGGAGTCGCCCGCGGTGCACGGGTCGCCGTCGCTGCAGACCGTGCCCTCGGGCGCGGGGCGCTGCACACACTCGTGGCTGTCCCATGCGCGGGACACGCACTCGCCGCGGCTGCATGGTCCCGTGGACGCGCACTCCACGAGCGTTCCCGGCCTGCACGCCCCGCCTTCGCAGGAGTCCCCCTGAGTGCAGCCGGTCCCGTCGGCGTCGCAGGGGCTCCCGTCGGCCGCGGGCAAGTGCACGCACCTGCCGCTGTCCTTCTCGCACATGTCCGCCGTGCAGCCCCTCGCGTCGTCGCAGTCCGCGTCCTCGCGGCAGCACCCGGGCACCTCTTCCCCGCCGCGGCAGCTCCCCTCGCCGTCGCAGCCGTCCGACACGGTGCAGACGTCGCCGTCCGAGCAGGCGTGTCCCGCGATGAGCGGCTCGAGCTCGCAGCGGTGCGCGTCCGGCCCGTCCGCCACGCACTCCGGCCGCCGGCAGTCGAAGGGAGACTCGCCGCAGTCCGCCTGCAGGCCGGCGCGGCACGTGCCGCCGGTGCAGACATCGCCGACCGTGCAGCCGTCTCCGTCGGCGTCGCAGGGTGCGCCTTCGAGGGAGGCGAGGTCGTGCTCGCAGGTGCCGCTGTCGAGGTCGCAGGAGTCCTCGGTGCAGGGGTTGGAGTCGTCGCAGTCGGACTCGGTGGCACAGCAGCGAGGGATCGGCGTGCCCTGGCAGCGGCCCTGCACGCAGCTGTCGGACACCGTGCAGGCGTTGCCGTCGTCACAGCTCAGACCGACGACGTCCTCGTGCACGCAGCCAGACGAAGAGTCGCAGGAGTCGGCGGTGCAGGGGTTGCCGTCGTCGCAGGCCTCGTGGATCGGCTGGAAGACACAAGCCTCGGCGGTCGTGTCGCAGGAGTCGGCGGTGCAGGCGAGGCCGTCGTCGCAGGTCGCCTCGTCCACCGACCCGTCGCAGTCGTCGTCCACCCCGTTGCAGATCTCGGGCTGGGGCGTCCGGCCGACGCAGATAGGCTTGCCGTTGGTGCACGCGGGCTCCCCCTCGCAGACTCCGTAGGGGCTCTCGATGAAGCAGGGGCCGGCCTCCGGGAGGTTGTCCACCTCGCCGTCGCAGTCGTTGTCCGCGCCGTCGCAGACCTCTGCCGCGGGCGTCACGGCGTCGCACTCCCCGAGCCACCCGGGGCCGCAGCTCCGCCGGCCTTTGCAGGAGCCGTGCTCGTTGGTTTGGCTGCACTCGGTGACCATGCCGATGGTCGAGCCGACGGTGTTGCACTCGCACTCGCCCTCGAGCTTGAGGCACTGGGAGCTGACCGAGCCGTCCGGCATTGTCCTGGCCTCGCAGGCGTAGCCCTCCGGGCACTCGCCGCCGCCCTTGCACGGCGCCCCGCAGAAGCTGCCGGCGTCTCCGTAGTCCACGCAGAGCGCGACGCCCTGGTCACCCCGCGCCTGGCACTCGGCGTGCTCGCCGCACGGCTGGCAGAGCTTGGCGAAGCGCGGCAGGCACAAGAACACGATGTCGGGGGGGACCTGGATCGGCAGGCAGGCGTGGCCCGCGGGGCAGGAGTCGATGCAGGTGTCGACGCAGGTCATGCCGGAGTCGGTGGCCACGCAGTAGTCGGATGCGCACTCTTCCGGCGCCTCGCAGGGACAACCGGCGGCGCGTCCGTTCCCGCGGCACGGCGAGGGCTCGGGCGCGTGGCCCGTGTCGACCTCCGGGCCCGGTGTAACCTGCGAGTCGGGCTTGGTGCCGGCGTCTTGCGCTCCGGGCTGCCAGCTCTCGGGCACGAAACGGGTCGACACGTCGGCTCCGGCGTCGCCACCGAGGCCGGCCGCGTCGGGCTCAACGTTGGCCGGTCCCTTCGAGATGTCGGCCGCGTCGGATTGGCACGCTGGCTGGGTGGCCGTGAGGAGCGGCAGGAGGCAGGTAATGACAGCCAGGGCGCCGAGGCGGCGTCCGGGGGGGTAGGCAGTCTTCTTCATGGGCCTGTGGGGGCAAGCATACGCCACGAACATCGGAAGGGACGGGTGTGCCTTTAGCCGGGGTCTCCCGCGGGGCGCGCGCGCGGGCGCCTTATCTTAAGGAATGGCGCGCGCGACCGATGTTCAGCGGTGATCCGTCACGCCTCCGCTGCGCCGGAGCGGGCGGCATCCCTACCAAGGCGTTTCGCTCGGGAAACGCCCCGCGTAGAGGCGTTTCGCCGCGAAACGCCTGCCCCGCCTACCCCAGGTGTCTCGATGATCGAGCGCAGGATGCACGATGGAGCGTTTGCGGGGGCGGGCGTTCTGAAGCAGAACGCCCCTACCGCGGGAGTTTCGTGCCGAAACTCCTTGTTTGCGGGGGCGGGCGTTCTGAAGCAGAACGCCCCTACCGCGGGAGTTTCGTGCCG
>CAZQPP010000474.1:0-6721 GCA_964594295.1 uncultured Myxococcales bacterium
CTCGCCGCGGCGAAAAGGCCCCACTGCACGTCATGCTCGCCCACGTAGCTCGCCAGGGTGACCGGCAGGGTGTAGGCGAGGCGGTCGCTCATGAAGGTGGCGGCCAGGATGAACTCGTTCCAGGCCGTCATGAACGAGAAGAGGGCGGTGACCGCGACGGCTGGCGCGGAGAGCGGCAGCACGATGCGCAAGAAGATGGTCAGACGAGAGGCCCCGTCGATGACGGCCGACTCCTCCAGATCCTTGGGGATGGTGTCGAAGTAGCCCTTGAGCATCCACACGCAGAAGGGGATGGCGGTCGTGGAGTAGACGAGCACGAGGCCGGCCTGGCGGTTGAGCAGGCCGAGCTTCGACAAGATGACGTAGAGGGGGACCATCATCAGGACGCCGGGGAACATCTGGCTGACCAGGAAGAGGAGCAGGCCGGTCTTGCGTCCCGGGAAGCGGAAGCGGCTGAAGGCGTAGGCTGCCGTGGTGGCGAGGGTGAGGCCGCCGACGGTCGTGAACGCGGCCACGGCCAGGCTGTTCCAGAGCTGGTGGCCGAAGATCCAGTTGCCCGCCTCGTCGGTGGCGGTGACGAAGTCCGCGAAGTTCCTGCCGGACAGCGCCGGCGGGATGACCGAGAGGGAGGCGTCGAGGTCCGGCTCACCGCTGACCGCGACCTTCAGCACTCGCAGCAGGGGGTAGAGCACGGCGAAGGTGAAGGCCACGAGCACGCACTGCAGCAGGGCCGCGAAGAGGGCGGAGCGCCCCTGGCTCCTTCCTTGCTCAGCCATCCATGAGCCCCTTGGTCGAGCCCGTGATCTTTCCGGTCCACAGGGTGTAGACGAGGAGGATCACGAAGATGAACAGCGAGTAGGCGGCGGCCAGGCCGTGGCGCTGGAGCACGGCGAAGGCCCGGTAGGCCTCGGTGATGAGGATGTTGGTCGTGTTGGAGGGCGCGCCGTTGCTCACCAGGTAGATGACGTTGAACATGTTGAAGGTCCAGATGCTGCCCAGGATGATGGCCGGGAAGAGGGCCGGCCTGAGCAGGGGCGCCGTGATGTGCTTGAAGCGCTGCCAGCGGGAGGCGCCGTCGATGGAGGCCGCCTCGTAGAGGTCTGACGGGATGCTCTGCAGGGCGCCTAAGGAGACGACCATCATGAAGGGGAAGCCGAGCCAGGTGTTGGTGACGAGGTTGGCCGTGAAGTTCGTCGCGAAAGAGCCCGTCTCGCCCAGCCAGACCACCGGGTCGACGCCGACGGCGCGGAGCAGGACGTTGATGGCGCCGTACTGGAAGTGGAACATGCCCTTCCAGATCAAGGCCGTGATGTAGTTCGGCACGGCCCAGGGCAAGATGAGCAGGACACGGTACACGGCGCGCAGGCGCATGAGCGGGCGGTTGAGCGCGAGGGCGAGGGCCAGCCCGAGGGCGACGTGAAGCACGACGTTCAGGAGGGTCCAGAGGATGGTCACGCCGAGGGTGAGGTAGAAGTCCACGTCGGCGGTGGCCTCGGGCAGCAGGATCTCGTCGAAGTTGGACAAGCCGACGAAGTCACCCTCGGTGGTGAAGAAGGCGATGCCGATGCCCATGGCGAAGGGAACGAAGACGCAGATGAGCATCCCGACCATGGCCGGGGTCACGTAGAGGTAGGCCGCCGGCTCGGCCACCACGCCGCGGACGACGCGGAGGGTCCCGTTGAAGGCCAGCACGCAGAACGCCGCCAGGGTGCCGCAGAAGGCGCCCACCGGAAGCGCCGCCTGGCGTATGAGCAGGTCGTGGGCCAGGGCCGGCTCCAGGGGGCCGATGGATCGCCAGACGCCCACCGCCACGACGCCGCCGAGCGCGGCGGCGGTGATCCAGCGGGCCTGTCGGACCAGCATCGGCGACAGCGCGCCCGCCACCAGCGCGAGCGCGAGGGCGAGCATCCAGAATACGCCCAGGCTCGGCGCCTGGGGTCTGGCTGCCGCCGCAACTACGCCGCCGGCTTTTGCGGGGCTGAGCACGACCCGGAGGCCCTCGAGCTCCAAGGAGCGCTCCTCGCCGGCCTTGGCGTCCTTCATGCCGCGGGCGCGTTCCAGCAGCGGCTCGGGATCCTGCGGCCAGTCGTCGTGGCTCCTCTCGGTCAGCTCGACTCCGCGGACGATGCCGAAGGCGTCCGGCTCGCCGCCCGCGATTCGGGCCGTCCGCAAAGACGCAGATAGCTTCGCCGGCGCTTCGCCGTGCGCGAGGGCACGGGCCAGGTCGCTGGCAGCGCCCGTCGCCGCCTCTGCTGCCACGTGCGCGCGCCGGCTCTGGAGCAGGGCGCCGGTGACCACGGCCTGGACGAGCACGAGCCCGCAGACGGTCACTCCCACCCAGATCGGGCGCGAGGCCCGCTGCTGGCCCGCCTCGCTCAGCTTACTTCCCCATGCCGGCCACGTCTCTTGCGGCCTTGGCCTGAGCCTCCTTCATGGCCGTCGCCGGGTCGGCGCCGGCGAAGAGCACCCGCTGCAGGGCGGTGTCCGCCGTGGCCCAGATAGCCTGCATTGCCGGCGTTGCCGGCATGAGCTCGGCGTTGTCCGCCTGGGCGCGGAAGACCTTCATCAGGCCGTAGAGCTCGTGCTTCTTGATCTGCTCGTCTTCGTAGGTGGCCTGGTTGGCCACGGGCTGGCGGCCCTCGGTCAGTCGGAGCTTGGCGCCCTCGTCGGAGGTCAGGTGGCGCACGAGGGCCACCGCGCCCGGCACGTTCTTGGCCTTGGCCGAGACCATGAGGGCCTCGACGCCGAGGTAGGGGCGAAGCGGGCCCTTGTCTTTCAGGGTCGGAAGCTGGGCCACCGCGTAAGGTACCCCCGCCTCGAGCTCACCGAGGAACCACGGGCCCTTCCACACGATAGCCGCCTTGCCCTTGTTGAAGAGGCTGCCGATGAGGAAGTCGGTCATGGCGGGCGGGATGAGCTTCTCCTGGCCGGTGAAGCGTTTCACGAAACGCGCGCTCTCTATGAAGGCCTCGCTCCCGAGCTGGGGCACGTCCCCTTCACCCAGGGCCGCCCCACCGAAGGCGTGCAGCCAGGCGGCGTGCTGGTACAGGGCCGCGGCCGGGTAGAGCCAGCCGTAGGTCGGGTCGTCGGCGTTGCTGCGGTCGCTCAGCTCGGTGGCCACCTTCTCGAGCTCCGCGACCGTCTTCGGCGGCTCCTTCACCTTGTCGGTCCGGTAGAACATCACGAGGGACTTGTAGGCCAGGGGCAGGCCGTAGAGGTTGCCCTTGTGCACGAGGGCCTTGACGGTAAACGGCAGGAAGCGCTTCAGCTCGTCCGGCTGGTAGTGGTTGCCCAGCGGCATGAGCAGGCCCCTGCGCACCCAGTCGCCGATCATGTTGTGGGCGAAGATGAGCACGTCCGGGCCGTTGCCCTGGGGCACCGTGACCGTGATCTTGTCCACGTAGGCGTCGAAGGGGACCGGGAGCACCCTGACCTTGGCCTTGGGGTTCGCCTCCTCGAACGAGGCGACGAGCTTCTCGAGGGCGGCCTGCTCCTGGCCGCGGTAGGCGTGCCACAAGACCACCTCGCCTTCGGACAACGGAGCCTCTTGGGCTTCGCGGGCCTTCTTCTCGGCGGGTGCCTCCTTCTTCGCCGCGGTGGGGGCGGATGCCTTCTCGGCCGCCGGGGTGGGTGCCTTCGCAGGCGCCGTCGCGGCGGGCTTGTCGGCCTTGGAGCAACCGAAGGCGAGCAGCAGAGCCGCTGCTATGGCGACCCGGTACCAGGCGTAGCGCATCATCCTACTCCGTGTGCGATTGCGATCCCCTCGTCGCCGAAGACGTGCACGCGCGGAAGCGGCACGTTGACCTGGACCTCGCTCTCCTCCATGCCCCGGGCCTCGTGGGGGTCGACGCGGACCACGAGGGCCACGCCGCCTTTGGTGTGGCCGTGGGCGTAGGCCTCGGGTCCCATGTGCTCGACAAGCTCCACCTTGAAGGGCACCCGGATCGAGGGCGCGCCCGCGCCTTCCGGTGCACCGGCCATCATGTCCTGCGGCCTGAGGCCGATGCCCAGCTCCCTGGCCTCGGGGAGCCCCTCGGGCGCCGGCACGCGGATGTCGCCCGCGCGCAGGTAGGTGCGGCCGCCCTCGTCCTCACGCTGCGCGTCGAGGAAGCTCATCTGGGGCGAGCCGATGAAGCCGGCGACGAAGCGGTTGGCCGGCTGGTCGTAGATCTCGACCGGCGTGCCGACCTGCTGCATTCGCCCCATCGACATGACCACGATGTGGTGGGCGAGGGTCATGGCCTCGACCTGGTCGTGGGTCACGTAGACCGTGGTCGTCTTCAGGCTGCGGTGGAGGCGGCCGAGCTCGACGCGCATCTGCACGCGCAGCTTGGCGTCGAGGTTGGAGAGGGGCTCGTCGAAGAGGAAGACCGAGGGCTGTCGCACCATGGCGCGGGCGATGGCCACGCGCTGGCGCTGGCCTCCCGAGAGGGCCTTCGGCTTGCGGTCGAGGTACTCGTCTATCTGTAGGAGCTTGGCCACCTCGGCGACGCGCTGGTTGATCTCGTCTTTGGGGACCTTTCGCAGGCGCAGCCCGAAGGCGAGGTTCTCGAAGACCGTCATGTGGGGGTAGAGCGCGTAGGACTGGAACACCATCGCGATGTCCCGGTCGCGCGGCGCGACCCTGTTGACGACCCGGCCCCCAATCCTCAGCGTCCCGCTGCTGATCTCCTCGAGGCCGGCGATCATGCGCAAGGTGGTGGTCTTGCCGCAGCCCGAAGGGCCCACGAGCACCACGAAGGATCCGTCCTCGATAACGAGGTCGAAGTCCTCCACGGCGACCACGTCACCGTAGGTCTTCCTGACAGACTCGAGTACGACCGACGCCATAGTCCTAGCTGTTGGCTGTTAGCTATTAGCCGTTAGCTTCTGGCCAGCGGACGCAAGCAATTAGCCGTTACTGGCGTCACTGTCACCTCGCCCGGCGACGTCGGCCGACCGCAACCTGCTGCAAAGGCTGGCGGGCACCAGCCAATGGCTAACGGCTAACGGCTTTCTTGCCCGAAGAGGTCCGAGGACTCCAGCTTGCGCACGACCGCTCGGCCGCGGATCTCCTGGAGCCATGCCTCCTTCTCGCGCTTGAAGCGCTGCTCGTAGAGGTCCTGGGCGATGGCTCGCCTCAGCCTCTCGCGGCTGCCTATCTCCACGCGGCGGCGCTGCTCGACGAGGAGCAGGTGGTAGCCGAGGTAGGAGCGCACCACGGGGCTTATCTCCCCGGCCTCGAGGGGGAAGGCGTCGGCGTCGAAGGGGTAGGTGCCGCGGCGCGTCCAGCCGAGGAGCCCGCCGCTCTTGCCGTCAGGGCTGTCGCTGTAGCGCCGGGCGGCCTCGTCGAAGGTGATGCGGCCGCTCGTGATGTCCGAGCGCACGCCCTCCATGTGCTTGTAGAGGTCCACCTCCACCTGGGGGCGCAGGATCGCGGGCAGGCGGACGAGGATCTGGCGCAGGAGGACCTCGTCCTCCTTGCCGTCGCCGTACTGGCCCGCGAGGCGCTCTTCGAGCTCCTTCTCGTCCACGCTCACCCTGCTGCCCACCTTGATGCGGGTCACCTGGCCGATGCTGAGCGTGCGACGGACGGCGCGGCGGGCGTCCGGGATGGAGGCGAAGCCGAGCTGATGAAGCTCCCGCTGGAGGTCCGCGTCAGACCAGCGGTTCTGGCGCTTGAGCTCGGCGAGGTAGTGGGTCACCTGGTCCTCGCTGGCCGCTACGCCGAGGTCGCGGGAGGCCTGCAGGGCGAGCTCGTCGACGATCGAGCGCTCGAGGGCCCACTCGTGGGTGCGCGGAGCCGGGAGCTGCGGGGGCAGGCCGACCAGAGCGGTGCCCAGGTCGGGCTCGGTGCGGGTGCGGTCCACGTCGTAGAGGGTGACGGGGCTGCCCTCGACGACCGCCACGAGGCGATCGAGCAGGGCCTCTTCCTGGTCGGCGGAAGCGGAAGCGGCCAGGGCCAGCAGGGGGAGCAGGCAAGCGACTCTCATTGCTCGGTCTCCGGGGAGCCCGGTACCGGGCGTTGCTGGATGAGCTCCTTCAGCCGCTCCTCGTCGGCACGCTTGAGGTGGATCGGCCGGGGGTCGTGGGGCGAGACCAACATCTTCAAGCGGGGCTTGGCCTTCGGAGCGGGCGGGGGCGCGGCGTCGGCGGTCTCCTTGTAGGCGCTCCCGAAGGCCTGCTCGAAGGCGGCCTCGTCCAACTTGAAGGCGGCCTCGCGGGCGATCTCCTTGGCGATGCGCTCCCTCTCTTCGGCGCGGCGCTCCTGGGCCAGCACGGCCCTGATGCTCTCCCGGACCTCTTCTAGGGGCTGCTTTCGCTCGGGCCTGCGCTCCCACACGAGCACTATCATGAAGCCGCGCTCGGTGTGGACCGGGCCGAGGTAGCTCCCCTGCTCCTTGAGCTGGTCGAAGGTCGCCTCGGCCACAACCGCGGGCACCATGCGGAGCTTGTACTTGCCGCGGCTCCCGAAGCCGTCTCTGGTGATGAAGCCCGCGTCCCCGGTCTTGCCCACGCCGAGGTCGGGCACGCCGTGGGTCTCCACCATGTCCTTGAGCCTGGCGAGGACGCGGTCGGGCTCGTCTTTGACCTCGTCCAAGCGCTTCTTCGCCTCCTGGACCTTCGGCAGGTCGTCGCCGCTGAGCACGTAGAGGTGGACCATCTCCGGAGTCGTGGAGAGCTCGGGGCGCCGCTCGTAGGCAAGCTTGACCTGCTCGTCGGTGATGTCGCCGGGCGCGAC
>CAZQPP010000475.1:0-2924 GCA_964594295.1 uncultured Myxococcales bacterium
CGACCAGAGCCTCCCCGGGGGCTTCGAGAGAGAGGATCGCGTGGCGCGCTTCTTCGCGCCCCACGCCGGCTACTACCGCTTCGCCGTCGACCCGGACGGGACCGACTTCAACACCCAGCTCTACATCTCGCTGGCCTGCCCGCCGGAGCGCGCGACCTGCCTCGGCTATGACAACGAGGAGCTGGGCCACGGCGGGGAGGTGCTGGTGGTCGAGCTGGTGGCCGACCAGGCGGCCAACGTCTTCATCGACGGCTTCCGCAGCGGGGTGACCGGGACCGCCAAGGGCGAGGCTCTCCTCAGGGTGGAGGAGGTCGAGGTCGCCTGCTTCAACGACCGCGACGACGACGGCGACGGCAAGCGCGACTGCATGGACCCGGACTGCAGCGAGAGGCCGGTGTGCCAGGCGCCCAAGACCCCCGAGCCGGGAGACCTGCTCATCATCGAGGTCATGGGCAACCCCCTCGGAGTCTCGGACGCCAAGGGCGAGTGGATCGAGGTGGTCAACGTCAGCGAGTGGCGGCTGGACCTGCAGGGCTTCTACATCGGCTACGCGAACGCGACCGGCGACCAGGTGGAGCCGGATGTCTGGACGCCGGTCAACGAAGACCTGATCCTCCCGCCCCTCCGCCCGGCTGTCTTCGGCCAGATCAACGATCCCGCGGCCAACGGGGGGCTGGAGCTCGACGGCGTCTGGAGCCGCTTCACCATCAACAACAACCGCGACTCGACCCTCTTCTTGATCAGCCCGCTCTGGGACGAGGTCACCCCGGTCCCTTACGACATGCTGCTCGATCGGGTGGGCTTCGACTGGGGGCTCTTCGAGCGCAAGGCCATAGGGCGCTCCTGGCAGCTCGGCGCCATCGACGAGGTCTACGACGGCTGGAACAGAGAGCCAGGCTACAACGACAACCCCATGAACTGGTGCATCACGCCGGCCACCGACGTGAACATGTACGGCGAGCAGGGGAAATACGGCACCCCGCGCATGCCGCCCCTCGAGTGCAGCATCACCTCCGACGTGCCGATCCCCGTGGCCTACGATCAGGTCCAGCCCATCTTCCGCGCGAAGTGCGCGAACTGCCACACGACCCAGGGCCGCGGCGGGCACAACATCGGCGCGGACTACGGAGACGCCCACGCGGGCACCACCTCGTGCGGCGGCGCGAAGCTCTACGACTGCGTGCTGGAGCGGGTGAAGGAAGGCGACATGCCGCCCGGCAAGAGCTGCGACGGAGACCCCCTCGTGGACGCTGCCAGGGGCAGGACGGGATGCCTCACCGAGGACGAGCTCGACCTGCTGTCGATCTGGAGCAACCTCGGAGCGCCCGAGCACACGGGGAGCGACGGGAACTTCTAGGCTCGAGCCTTGCCGAGAATGGGACCGCGAGCTAGGTCCTGTTTTCGGAAAGTCACGCCTGAAATGCTCCTGGCGCTCTTCGCCAGCCCCCTCCCCCCGCTCCTCCGCGGTCCTGCTTCGCTCCCGAAGAGAGCGCGACTCACTCGGTGGCCAGCTCCATGCCGAGCTTCAGGCCGTCGGCGAGGCAGGCGCAGGTGTCGAGCTTGCCAAGCTGCACCCCGAGGTGGACGAGGGTCTGCGCGATCGAGGGGCTGATCCCGGTCAGCACCACGCGTGCTCCCATCAGGCGCGCCGCTCTTGTCGTCTCGAGAATGTGGTTCCCGGTGTGGGTGTCCACCGAGGGCACGCCCGAGATGTCCAGGATGGCCACGGTCGCCCCGGTCTCGTCGATCGCCTCGAGCAGCCGCGTGGTGAGCTGCTCGGCGCGCCGGTCGTCGATGATCCCGACAAGGGGGGCGACCAGCACGCCCTTGGCGGCTCGGAGGACCGGAGTGGAGATCTCGAGGATCTCCGCGGCCTGTCTCCGAGCGGTGGCCTCGGCTCGCATGCGCATCAGCGCCTCGGTGAAGGCCGTCGCGAGTGCCTCGATGTCGGGGATGTCGCCTTCGTCGAAACGGCCTTCCTTCCTGGCGAGCCCGACCTCTCCAATCACCCGCCCTTCCCTCTTGAGGGGTACGCCGAGGAAGGACTTGATGGGCGGATGACCTTCCGGGGGATCTATCCACTCCGGGTGGGTCCAGGGGTCGTCGAAGATCATCGACCTGCCCTCGCGTATGACCAGTCCCCGAATGCCCCTGATCTCCAGGTCTCCGGCGAGCAGGAGGCTCCCGTCCTCCACACGGCACACGTCCCAGCCGGTGTAGCTGATGGCGATGGTGTCGAGGCGGTTGTCGGCGTTGATCTCGCAGACGAAGCCGAAGTCGCTGCCGGCGATCTTCTCGGCCTGCGCGAGGCAGACCTGCGCAAGCTCGTTCTCGTCAGCGCTGACCAGGGCCGAGTGGATGACCTTGTTCACCGCGTCCAGGAGAGCGCTTCGCCGCCGCAGACGGAGCAGCTCGGCCTTCAGCGCCGCCTCCGATTTGTCAGCGCTGCTCGTCTTTGACTTCGTCGGCATGGCTCCACCTCCAAACAGAGCCGCCCCCCGTACCGAAGGCCGACAACCTCCAGAGCGCAAGATTTTAGCACACCGGCAGATGCCGAAGGAAGCGAGGGGGGCCGCCCAGATTCACCGCCTGTCCCCGCGACGTGGTTGGAAGAGCCTCGCGCCAAGGCGCAAAGGCGCGAAGGGACCAGCACCCGATGGGTGCTGGCCAAGAGCCGGACCCTGGCCTCCCGCGTGCCTCTTCGGGCGAGCAAGGCGAGGCTACTTGGCGTCTTGGCGTCTTTGCGCGAGACCCACAGGTGGCCGATCTGGGGGCGCCTGAGTGACCGGTATGGCGACTAGGCTCTGCGAATCGACCCGGCCGGTCGACCCGGGGACTGTCCCCGAATCGACCTCGCGAATCGACCCGGCGACCCGGGGACTGTCCCCGAATCGACTGTCCCCGAATCGACGCCGGAGCGCCGC
>CAZQPP010000475.1:3024-6720 GCA_964594295.1 uncultured Myxococcales bacterium
TTCTCCTTCTTCCCCTTTTCCCAGAGCCGCTACCGCTTCAAAGGGGAGGAGAACGAATCGACCCGGGGACTGTCCCCGAATCGACCTCGCGAATCGACCCGGGGACTGTCCCCGAATCGACGCCGGTGCGAATCGACCCGGGGACTGTCCCCGAATCGACTGTCCCCGAATCGACGCCGGAGCGCCGCATGACCAGCGGATGAACGAAGTAGCCAGCACGGTGTCCATGATCGCCGTGCCGGAGCCACGGCCGCCCCTGGGCTCGGTCACCATGGCTCGACGGACTCACATCAACTTCTCGTACGAGCCTTTCTCCTACACGAAGGACATCGCCTGGTCCGGCGACCACGACTACGTGTCCCTCGGAAACGGGAGCCTCGTTGTCCTGCGCGTGAGCTGCTATTGAGCAGGAGAGGTCTGGGTGCTCACTACGATCAACGCGAAGGAAGTAGCTTTGAGAAAGCACCTCTGGTTGCTCGTACTGGGCCTGCTGTGCCTGCCCCAGTGCCGTTCGGTACCCAGGCCTGGCCCACCCGTCGAGGACGGGGCACCGCGGCTCATCGACCTGCGCTACGAGGTCGTTGGCAAGGATCTGCCACCCGACCAGGCCGTCGCTGCCAGGTTCAGCTACCGGATCGATCTCCCAAGCCGGAAGGACAGGCAGAACGTGGTCTACTTCGCGCCGGGCCGCCTCCATCGGGAGGTGCACCGACTGGCCGTGCGCCTGCCTGGCAAAGGGACCCGCTTCTACGTGGAGCCCACCCCCGTCTCGCTGAGCACGAAGGGGGGCGAGTACCTGCTCCAGAGCTTGAGCCTCCACCAGGTGGCCAAGCCGGCGAACGGCCAGCTTCCCAGGCGCCTCCCCACGAGCTCGCTCGAGAGCTTCATAGTGCGCACAGACAAGACGGCTCCCGATCTCACGGAGGACGCCATCCTCAGGCTCGAGTACCACGTCGCCCGGGACGGCGGTTATGTCGAGGTCGGGCGTCGAGAGCTTTGGATAGCCGGCGCCAAGAGCGTGCACGTGGTGCGGGACAGGCGGGAGGTCCACTTCTCCTTCTTCCCCTTTTCCCAGAGCCGCTACCGCTTCAAAGGGGAGGAGAACGCCGGCTGGAGCGAGGGCTTCTTGGAGCATCCAGATACTGGAAGCTGGATCTTCCCGTGGACCGACATGTTGGGGCGGCCCAAGCCGACACCGGAGGCCGTCGCCATCGACGAAGGGCTCGCCGAGGAGCTCAAGGCAGCGAGAATCCACACCCTCGTCCTGCCAGCCGGCGCGACCGTCAAGCTGCCCTACTTCCAGACCCTTGACGACAGCAGCTGCTGTTGGCCCGACACGGCACGGCCGGAGGACTGTGAGCGGGTGGCGTTCTTCCTGAAGACGCTGGAGCTGAATCGGGCCACCAAGCTCATGGACCACGCTCGGTGGAAGAGGCTGCTCGAGCTGACCTTGCTCCCCGAGCACGCTCCTCCCTTCATCGAGGATTGGAAGCTGACGCCCAAGCTCGTCAGGATCACGACCAAGGCGGAAGGGGGAGAGGGCGCCTACTACCTGGTCCTCGGCCGGACCTGGAAAGACGGGCACGATCCCTTCTTCATCGTCGACATCCTGCGCGTCCTGATAGGGCCGAAGCGAGGCCAGGCTCGCTGACCCCGGTTTGCGAGTAGGCAGGTCAAGGGATGAAGCGCATCAGGAGGTGCAGCTCGGCGATCTCGAGGTTGGCTGGGGCGGCCGTGCTGGCTACTCGTTTCGTCCAAGCATCACGCCACAGCTCCACGTCTTCTTTCGCCTCCTCGACGCCCTCTGACCTGTGCCGCCTTCCTCGGCAACGGGGCCCTGGAAGGCGGACCTTGTACCTCCAGCCGGGAAACGGTGGCGCCACGAGCGAAGCCACAACTCGAACCCAACAGCCGGCACCGTCGGCTGGGGCGAGGTGTGTGCGTGCGGTGAGCGGCCTCCCGGTCGCCACCGTGTCAACTGAGCGTCGCTTGTTTGAGGACTAGAACGACGACCCGATGGTGAACTCGAACACCATCGAGTCCTCGTGCGGCAGGCGGTCGAGGGGGAAGCCCCACTCGAAGCGGAGCGGGCCGACCGGTGACCACCAGCGCACGCCGAAGCCGACGCTCTCGCGGGTGCTGTCGAGGCTGAGGGCGGGGTACTCGTCCTCGCCGTAGGCGTTGCCGACGTCCAAGAAGAAGACCCCCGAGATGCGGGCGGCCTCGAAGATCGGGAACTCGATCTCCGCGTTCAAGACGAGCTTCTTCGTGCCGCCGATGACGAAGCCGCGCAGGGCGGCCCCGGGATCGCGGCTTGCGGGCACCTCGATCTGCGGGCCGAGGCTGTGGCGGGTGAAGCCGCGGATGTCGAAGATGCCGCCGGCGAAGAAGCGCTCGAAGATGGGCATGCCGCCTGGCTGGTCGGTGGTGACGAAGCTGTAGCTGCCGTTCAGGCGCAGGGTCGTGTTGAGCACGAAGGGGAAGAACCAGCGCGTGCGGAAGCTCCAGCGGTCGTACTCGAGGTCGCTGCCGATCTTGGGCTCGGCGCGCTCCCAGGCGACGGTCGAGATCTGGCCCTTGCGCGGGAAGATGCGGTTGTCGCGGGTGTCGTAGCTGAGGCGCAGCTCGACGGCCGAGGTGAGGCCCTTCTGGGTCGCCTTGGCCACCGGCACCGACGCCCTGCCCTCCGCGCTGCCGATGCGCGCGCTCGCCATCTCGAGGCGGTAGGTGAAAGAGGCGGTCAGGTCATCTGTGAGGTGGTAGCCCCAGGTCAGCGAGCCGCCGCTCCGCTCGCGCTCGAAGTCGACGAAGAGCTCGTTGAGGTTGAAGGCGTTGAAGCCGAAGGCGACGTCGGTGTCGAAGAAGTAGGGCTCGTGAAACGAGATGCTGAAGAGCGTGCGCAGGCTCGAGATGAGGGCGTTGAAGCCCAGCGACTGCCCTCGGCCCAAGAAGTTCTGCTCGGCGATCTGGGCGTTGAAGATGAAGCTCTCGAAAGAGGAGAAGCCGACCCCCACCTGGAAGGAGCCTGTCTGGCGGCGCCTGACGTGCACGTCGAGGTCCAGCACCTGGCGGCCGCCTTCCACGGTGCGGACCTTCTTGCGGACGGTGACCGCGTCGAAGTAGCCGGTCCTCTCGACCCGCGCGCGGCTGAGCTCGAGCTTGGTCTCCGAGTAGTAGTCACCCTCGGTGAGCTTCAGCTCGCGGCGGATGACGTCGTCGTGGGTGCGGTCGTTGCCCGTGACCTCTATGCGGCCGATGCGTACCTTTGCGCCCTTCTGGACCTTGTAGGTGATGCCGAGGACCCTCCTCTCGTGGTCCGCCTTCATGTCGTAGCTGACGTCGGCGAAGGCGTAGCCCTGGTCGCGGTAGTGGTGGCTGAGCTTGCCGACGTCCTCGAAGAGCACGCGGATGTCGAAGGTGGTCTCGGTCTCGAGCTTCAGCATCGACATCAGCTCTTCTTTGGTGCCGAGCAGGTCGCCGCTCAGGTCGACGGCGCCGACCGAGTACTGCTCCCCCTCGATGACGGGGATGGCGATGTGGATGCCCTCGCGGTCGGGCAGCAGGGTGACCGCCGGGGTGCCCACGCGCGCGAAGGCGTAACCTTTCGAAGCGTAGACCTGGCGCACGACCTCCACGTCGCGCTGGAAGAGCATGCCGCGCTGGTAGGTGCCCACGTTCGAGAGGAAGGAGAAGAGC
>CAZQPP010000476.1:0-6693 GCA_964594295.1 uncultured Myxococcales bacterium
AATGCCTGAGCTAATGGCTAACGGCTAATGGCTAATCGCTTGTTCTGGGACTAGTGCTCCAACGCCCCCGGGCACACCATCAGGTAGCGGGCGGTCTTGGTCTCGATGCTGTCCTCGACAGTGCTGTCCACGAAGCCCACGTGGACGCGGCCGAGATCGTCCGCTGCCGGTGAGACCTCCCGGATGCGCGCCTGGTTCCCGGAGAAGGTGTACAGGCTGCGGCTCGACCAGCCGCTCTCCTCGCGCGCGCGCAGGTCAATCTTGGTAGAGCCGGTGAGGTGCACGACGACCGGGCTGCCGTCGGGGCGGAGGGTCAGGCGCGGGGCGGAGCCCGTACCCACCTGCTCGGGCTCGGACCAGCCGCTGCCGTCGTTGACCATGTAGTAGACCCTGGAGCCGGCCCCGTAGACCAGGTGCAGGCTGTCGTCGGGGCCTACGCGCAGCACCCCCGGGCCCGCCTCCTCGTGGATCATGGTGGGGGTGCCCGTGCGCCCGCGGCGCACGTAGAGCGGTCCGGTGTTGAAGGGGAAGCCCTCCTCGCGCCAGGAGCCCCAGAAGGTGCCGTCGCTGGTCATCACGAGCTGGAAGGAGAAGAGGTCCTTCTCGCCGAACATCTTGCCCCCGTCCCCGAAGGCGCCCTCCTCGTTGAGCACGTAGATGCGCGCGCCGCCGCCGTGGGCCGAGAGCAGAACGGCCGTGTGGCCGCCCCGAGACGCCACGACGGCCGGGATGTTGACGTAGGCGTCCACGGAGTCGGTCACGTCGAGCCCGGTGAGCCGGGTGCCGTCCGGGCCGAAGGTCCGGTAGACGGCCAGGCCGTGGTCCACGGCCACGGCCATGTGAAGGCTCTCCCCGTCGGAGTCGAGGGTCGGCGCGCCCACGACGTCTCCGCTGATCTGCTTCCCTTCGGCGCTCACACCGTCGACGAGCTCGTAGAGGTAGTCGGGCGAGTAGCCGTTGGAGCGGGTCTCGGCGAGGGCCATCCACGCGGTGCTCCCGAGGGTCGCGACCGCGTTGCTGTAGGAGACCTGAAAGCCCGTGCCGCCGACGTAGTAGCGGTTGCTGTCGAGGAACACCGCCTCCCCGGCGCCGGCACACGCCGCGCAGCCGGGCTCCTCGTCGATCGCGCCGTCGCAGTCGTCGTCCTCGCCGTTGCACAGCTCGACCGGCGCCCCGCCGCACTCACCGCAGGCGTTTCGAAGCTCCTCGTCGGTCGCGCCGTCGCAGTCGTTGTCGAGCCCGTCACAGGTCGTCTCGCTCGGCTCGTAGCCCTCGTGCGCCCAGAAGTACTGCTCGGCCTCGCACACCCAGCCCGCCTCGCCGGCGCACACGGCCATGGCGCCCGCGCAGACGCCGGCCTGCTTCGGGCAGGCGCTCTCCCCGATGTCCTCCTCCTCGTCGACGCGCGAGTCGCAGTCGTTGTCCACCCCGTCGCAGATCTCCTCGGGGGTGGTCGTGCACACACCGCAAGCGTTCGGGCTGCAGCACTTCCCCCGCTCGCAGGCGCCGCTCGCGCAGTCGCCGGGCGCCCGGCAGGTCTTGCCGTCCTCGCAGGGCGCGCAGGGCCCGCCGCAGTCCACGTCCACCTCCTGCTGGTTCTGGACGCGGTCGTCGCAGGTGGGCTTCTCGCAGCGCCCGTAGAGGCAGGTCAGCGAGAGACAGTCGCCGTGCTCGAGGCACTGCAGCCCCACCGCGCAGGCGTTGCAGGCCGAGCCCCCGCAGTCCACGTCGGTCTCGGCGCCGTTCTTCGTGCCGTCCCCACAGGTGGCGGGGGCGGCGCACTGCCCCTGCACGCAGACCTCCGAGATGCAGTCCGAGGGCACGTTGCAGGGCTCGCCGAAGCCGCAGCCGGCGCAGGGTCCGCCGCAGTCCGTGCCGGTCTCCCCGCCGTTGGCGATGCCGTCGTCGCAGGCGGGCTCGACCGTGGCGCAGAGGCCGGCGTCGCAGCGCCCCGAGCGACAGTCCGCGTTCTTCTTGCAGCCACTCGAGTCGGCGCAGCCGCCGCAGGGCCCGCCGCAGTCGACGTCGCTCTCGCCGCCGTTCTTGATGCCGTCCGCGCAGCCGGGCTCCCCGCAGTGGCCGTTGCCGCACCAGCCGCTGATGCAGTTCGCGTCCGTCCGGCAGCCCTGGCCGAGGGGACAGAGAGGGCAGTCGCCGGCGCCGCAGTCGACACCGGTCTCGACCCCGTTCTTCTGGCCGTCGGTGCACGAGGCGGCCTCGCAGGTGCCCGACGCGCAGAACCCCGTGACGCACTCGGCGTGGCTGGAGCACGGCTCGCCCGTGCAAGCCGGGCAGCCGCCCCCACAGTCGATCCCGGTCTCGCCGCCGCTCTGCACACCGTCCGCGCACGCGGTGTCGAGGCAGACCCCTCCCGGGCTGCACGCGCCCGTGCTGCAATCGGCCGGCACGTTGCAGCCCCCGCCGGGCCCGCACGGCTTGCAGGAGCCGCCGCAGTCGACGCCGGTCTCGTCGCCCCCCTGGACCCCGTCGAGGCAGGCGCCCGAGCTGCTCGACGGCGGGGCCCAGTAGCCCCCGCCTCCGCCCCCGGCGCAGGAGCACAGGAGGGCGGCGGCGATCGCGAAGAGGATCTTGGCTCTGGCCATGACGGCACCGTGTGTTGTGCTTCCGAGGCGCTGCCCCGTCGCGACGCTATACCGGATCCAGCCGGAGCGACTCGGCGACGCTCTGCTGGGTCGATCAGGGGCATCTCGAGGTCCTCTCTTGGGCGTGTGAACAGAGGCATGACGCCGATATCAGGGAACAAAACAGATGTGGACCGGGGAGGCCATAGCGCCCACTGGATCCGGCCATTCAAGGCTTCTTGCGCAAACATTGACCCGGCGAGCGACGAATCCTAGAGTGCGCCTGCCCAGCACGGGTTCCGGCACGGCTCTCGGACGGAAGAAAGCTCGAAAAGTCGAGATTTGGGAGGACGACAATGCGCTACCATCTCATCCTGCGGGTAGGCATCCTTGCATTCCTCATGGCCCTTGCCTTTGGATGTGGCAAGACGGCTTCAGAGGTGACACCCGAGGACGCGGTCAGCGATCCCGGCGTGGCCGAGGACGAAGGCAAGGTAGAGGAAGATCCCGGAAAAGCGGAGGAAGATCCGGGCAAAGCGGAGGAAGATCCGGGCAAGGCAGACGAAGACCCGGGCAAGGTCGACGTGGCGGAAGACATCGTCATGCCCGACGTGGGACCGCCGGACGTGCCCGCCGACACGGGGACTACCGAGAAGGAAGAGATGAGCTTCATGTCGGCCCCCGCGGAGCTGGCGCTGGTCGGCAGCGAGTACCGATACCGTGTGCGCGTCGCCAACTCGGGCGACGTGCAGCTCGAGTTGGTCGAAGGCCCGGCCGGCATGACCCTGACCGAGGGGGCCGTCACGTGGACGCCTGATGAGAGCGCCGTGGGCACCTTCGCGGTCGGCGTCAAGGCTACCCTCGGCGATCTGGAAGCCGTGCAGGAGTACAGCCTCGACGTGATGAAGGTGGACAAGGTGGCCGAGGGCGACGTCGGCACCAACGGCGGCAGCATCCAGGCCTCGAGCTCGGAGGAAGGCGTCGAGGGCCTCGCCGTGGTCGTGCCCCCGGGCGCCGTGGCCGACGACACCAAGATCGAGATCGGCACCCTCGAGGAGACCCCGAAGCTCCCGGGGGTCCAGAACACCGAGAACATCAAGGCCATCGTGCTCGGCCCGCCCGGCACGACCTTCAAGAAGCCGGTCATCATCCAGCTCCCCTACAGCTCGGCCTTCGACGACGTGGCGGCGACCCTGCAGGCCATGGTCTACAGCGAGAGCACCGGGACCTGGTCCCGCGCCAAGGTCGTCGACCGCGACCTCGAGCACCGCGTGCTGCTCGTCGAGACCCCGCACTTCTCGGTCTTCGCCGCCGGCGCGCCCGAGCTCGAGGTCAACACGGCCGTGCACCCGGCCGGCGGTGAGTGCCCGCGCCCAATCGCAATCGAGTCGATCCTCGCCAACCCCCTCTCCGAGGTCGCGGCCAGCGCCGTGCAGGGCCTGACGCCCTTCATCGAGACCAACATCATCGAGGGAGCGGGCGTCGGCGACGTGCGCGGCCTGCTGCAGCACCCGCAGTTCATCGGCACGCTGCGCTCGATCTGGAAGGTCCACCTCATCACCTCGGACGGCACCTCGGACCTCGGCACGCGCTTCCTCGCGGCCTCCGTGCTCCTGCCCGGCGACGGCAGTGCGCGCGCGGTCCTCGCCGACGGCACCGGCAACGTGCTCTACGAGATGGACTACCCCGTGCTCCTCGACTCCCTCGAGAGCGACATAGAGCCCTTCCTCCGCGGCGAGGGCTACGTGGCTCGCTTTGCCGGCCCCCTCGGCACGCTCGTCGACATCAGCTCCGAGATCTACCTGCGCTACTACTTCGGCGACGGCACCAGCACGCCCATCACGGCGAGCTCGCTCACCCGCTTCACCTCCGCCGGCGAGGGCCAGGGAGCCGAGATCGGCTCGACCGACGAGGACCCCGCCCGGCACGACGTCGACTGCGACGAGATCATGGACGGCATCGACCCCGAGGTCGACACGACCCGCCCGGAGATCACGCCGAGCCCCGACGGCTCCGTGGCCGGTCTCGTAGGGATCGAGCTCGAGCTGAGCTGCGAGGTGACCGGGAGCGACGCGCCCCTCACGTGGACCTCCGGTGTCGACTCCGACGTGCTCACCCCCGCCGGTGACTTCGGCGTGGCCCTCGTCGCCACCGAGATCGGGCTCCACCTCGTCACCTGCGCCATCGACGACGAGGGCACCATCGTCGACCACACCTTCGCCGTCGACATCTCCGAGCCGCCCGCGGTGAACACACCGCCGACCTGCGACATCTCGGTCCTCGACCCCATCGTCGAGGTCGGCGAGGTGGCGGGCCTCTTCGCGAGCGCCTACGACGCGGAGACCGACCCCTCGGAGCTCAGGATCGAGTGGGGCATGGTGGCGGCCGACGGCTCGCTCATCCCCTCGCCTTTCTTCTCCGCCCTCGAGGGCCCGGACAACTCCTTCGCGGCCTTCATGCCGAAGGTCTACAAGGTCGGCTGCGTCGCCCACGACGGCTTGGAGTACGGCCCCGTCGGCCAGGGCCTCGTCGAGGTGGTCGAGCCCGACGTCAACCTGCCCCCCGAGCACCTCTTCCTCGTGCCCGCGGGCGTACAGGTCACCGTCGGCGACCCGGTCGTGCTCACCGCGAGCTCCTTCGACCCGGACGGCGACCCCCTCAACTTCGTGTGGTCCCCCAGCGAGCTCATCTTGGACGTCTTCGACACGCCGGAGAAGAGCGAGGCGACCATCGACACGACGAACACCGGCATCTTCGCGCTCACCGTCAAGGTCGACGACGGCGTCAACCCGCCGCTCACGGCGCACGCCACCGTCACCGTCCAGCCCGAGCCCGATCCCGTGGCCGTCGATGAGGACGGGGACACCTTCCCCGCGGGCGACGGCGAGCTCGACGACTGCGACGACACCGACCCGACCGTGAACCCGGCCGCCGACGAGATCTGCGACGACCAGATCGACAACAACTGTGACGGCCTCGTCGACGAGTTCCCCGGCCCCGACGGCACCACCGTCCCGTGCGACACCGGCGGCGGTGAGGACACCGACCAGGACACGATCCCCGACGAGGACGACAACTGCCCGGAGGTGCCCAACCCGAGCCAGGCCGACACGGACGGCGACGGCATCGGCGACCTCTGCGACGAAGGCGCCTGCGAGCCCGTTTGCGACGGCAAGGTCTGCGGCGACGACGGCTGCGGCGACCTCTGCGGCCTCTGCGCCGAAGGCGAGAAGTGCAACGAGGCGGGCCAGTGCGAGGAGGGTGAGGACCCCTGCGCGACGGCCGACTGCGACGACAGCGACCCCTGCACCGACGACGCCTGCGACGCGGACAGCGGCTGCACCCGCGACCCCACACCAGGCCTCAGCCGGCGCCTGCTGCGACGACATCGACGCCTGCACCGAGGCCGTCTTCTGCGGCGACAACGGCTGCGAAGGCGCGCCCCTCGACTGCAACGACGGCGACCCCTGCACGGTCGACACCTGCGACGCCGACGCGGGCTGCGTGAGCGGCCCGGCGCCTGACGGCACCGGCTGCGACGACTTCAACCCCTGCACCGAGGCCTCGGCATGCGAGGGCGGCGAGTGCGGCGGCGGCCAGACCATCGACTGCGACGACGGCGAGATCTGCACCGACGACGCCTGCGACCCGGAGACGGGCGGCTGCGTCTACACGGACGTGGCGCGCGGCACCGGCTGCGACGACAGCAACGCCTGCACCGAGAATGACGAGTGCCGCTACGGCTCCTGCAGCGGCACCAAGAAGGACTGCAGCAACGGCGAGTTCTGCGACGGCGAGGAGTGGTGCGACCCGGACCAGGGCTGCCAGCCCGGCGAAGAGGTGCCGATTGACGACGGCATCGAGTGCACCGACGACAGCTGCGACGAGGAGGCCGACGAGGTCGTGCACGAGCCCAACCCGGAGCTCTGCTTCGACGAGAACCCCTGCACCGACGACGCCTGCGAGCCGGGAGCGGGCTGCGTGTTCACGCCCAACACCGAGCCCTGCGACGACGAGGATTTCTGCACGACCGGCGACACCTGCGGCAACGGCGTGTGCAACGCCGGCGAGCCCACCGACTGCGACGACGGCGAGTTCTGCAACGGCGAGG
>CAZQPP010000477.1:0-6676 GCA_964594295.1 uncultured Myxococcales bacterium
CGACGCGCGGCAGTGGGAGATCGCCTGCCTGACCCTGGGCCAGTATCTCTTCGTCAACTCCTCCCAGCTCCCGAACGCGAAGGTCGAGCTCGGCTACGCCCTCGCAGAGGCGGTGCTGAAGATCCGGTACTCCCTCGCGGGAGTCTGGAAGGCCTACGTGAGCCTCCCGGCCTGGGGCGAGGACGCGCCATTCGAGGCGGGCGGCGTCCCCGCGGGCAGCGTGCACTCCTTGTCGGGGAGCCTGCGCGTGAGCCCGAGCATCCTCCAGAAGGTGAGCGAGACCCAGCCCTTCCGAATCGGCGGGAGCGACAGCGCCGACCTCGGCAAGCTCGCCTACCTCGACGAGCGCCTGCCCATCCGCAAGGCCTGCGCCGGGGAAGGTGAGTGCGGCGGCGACGGAGAGTGCCGCGACGCCTGCAACGATCAGAGCGCGATCTGCGGTGACTTCCCGCTTCCCGATGGGACGAGCTGCAGCGGAGGAAGTGGAGTCTGCTGCGCCGGAAGCTGCGAGGTGGGTGACACCTGTCCGTAGCGCGCTCCGCTACTCTGCCTCGACCACCACCCCCACGCCCCCTCTTCGCGGGTCGCCGGCCGCGTGCATCGCGCCGGCCGCGTCCCGTGCCGCCGCGTGCACCCCGCCGAAGTAGAGGTTGAGGTCGCTGAAGCGGTGCAGCTTCATGCCGAGCTCCTCGAGGCGGGCCAACTCGGCAGGATCGATGCCGGGCTCCACGTCGAGCACGCCGTGCTCCCAGTGTATCCGCGGGTGCCTGGTGGCCTCGTCGAGGGGCATGCCCTGGGCGAGGTGGTGCAGGACGACCTGGAGGATCGCCGAGCGCAGGCGGTTGCTGCCGCCGCTACCGAGGGCGACGAGCGCGCCGTCAGGCGCCGTGGCCACCGAAGGCGCCACCATGGACGGCAGCCGCACGCCCGGTGGGTAGCGGTGGAAGGCGACCGGGTGCAGGTCCTCCTCGCCGAGCATGTTGTTCAAGTGGATGCCCATCTCGGGAATCCACACCGTCGAGCCCTCTCCGTTGCTCGTCGTGATGGAGCAGACGGAGCCGTCGGCCGCCACGACCGAGACGTGGGTGGTGCTGCCGACGGCGCTCTTCCGGACCGGCTGGGCCAGCAGGGCGGGCTCGGCCAGGAAGGCGTCGTAGCTCTTGCGGTGGCGGGAGATGATCGCCGGGTCGGTGTGGCTCTCCTTGCGGTACTCTCCGAGGAGGTGAGGGTCGACCTCCTCGTGGCGGAAGGCATCGGTCACCGCCATGGCGGCGGCGAGCTGCACCATGCCGTGGGCGTCGAGCGCCCCGCCCAGCTCGGCCGCGTCGTCACCGAGCACTCCGAGGGTGAAAGCTATGAGCGAGCCACCGAGGCTGGGCCCGGTGGGCATGTGGACGCGAAGGTCTCCTATGGAGGAGTTTCGGGACGAAACTCCCGCGGTAGGGGCGTTCTGCTTCAGAACACCCGCCCCCGGTATGCTCGCGCAGAGCGCCGGGCACTCGACGGCTCGGTAGGAGGCGAGGTCCTCCATGGTCAGGTAGCCGCCGGTGCGTTCCACCTCCTCGACGATCCGTCTCGCGATGGCGCCCTCGTAGAAGGGAGCAGCGCCGTTCTCCGCGAAGTCTGCGAGGTAGTCGTCGGCGCCCGGGTGCCAGAGCCGCTCGCCCTCCCTCAGGAGCCGGCCCTCGGGCCTGTACATCTTGTCGCCCGTTGGGCTGTCGCAGCAGATGGGCTCCAGGATGTGGAACATGAACTCGAGCGCCGGCGTGACGAGCACTCCGTCTTCGGACAGGCGGCGCGCCGGCTCTACGAGGCGGCGCAGGGGCAGGGTGCCGTAGTTGCGGTGCAGGTGCTCGATGCCCGCGGGCAGGCCCGGCACGCCCACCGACCCTCCGCCGACGTGGAACTCCTGCTGCTTGTCGCCGAAGTCCACGTAAACCGAGCGGAAGCCGCGCCTGCGGAGGTCCCCATCGATCTCTCTGCCGAGGCCGGGGGTCGCCGTGAAGAAGTCCAGGGAGCGGATGGTGCCGTCTTTGAGGCGGTAGGTGGCGATGCCCCCGGAGCCGAGGCCGGTCAGCGGAGCTTCGGCGATGGAGGCGGCGAAGGCGCCGGCGATCGCGGCGTCTATGGCGTTGCCGCCCTCTCGGAGCACCTCCGCGGCGGCCTCGGCGGTCTGCGGATGGCCTGCGGCGACGGCTCCGAGCGGTCTTCCGCCAGGAGTCCCCATCAGCCTCGCGCTGCGAGCTGAGTGCGGACCCAGGGGACCAGGCCCCCCTCGTCGATGATCTGCTGCACGAAGGGCGGGAAGGGACGAGCCGGGAAGCTCTCGCCGGTGCTCAGGTTCCTGACGACGCCTTCCAGGAGGTCGGCCTCGACCTCGTGTCCCTCCTCGATGCCCTCCACCGCCTCGGGGCACTCCAGGATCGGCAGGGCGATGTTGATGGAGTTCCGGTAGAAGATGCGCGCGAAGGAGCGGGCGACGACCAGCCTGATGCCGGCGCCCCTCAGGGTGAGCGGGGCGTTCTCGCGGCTGCTGCCGCAGCCGAAGTTCTCGCCGGCCACCAACACGTCACCGGCCGTGACCCGGGAGGCGAAGCCCTCGTCGATGTCTTCCATGCAGTGAGGGCCCAAGACCTCCTCGTCGAAAGACGTGCAGTAGCGGGCCGGGATGATCTGGTCGGTGTCGATGTTGTCGCCGAAGCAGTGCGCTCGACCGCGAATCGTGTTCTTTGGATCGCTCATGCTGCCTCCGCCGCGCCTTCCCAGATCGCCTCGTCGGCGACGTCGCTGGGGTGTGTGATCCGGCCGGTGATAGCCGTGGCCGCCGCCACCGCCGGAGAAGCCAGGTAGACCTGGCAGCTCTTGTGGCCGGCGCGGCCGGGGAAGTTCCGGTTGGTGGTGTAGACGCCCACCTCCTCTATGCCGAGCACTCCCATGTGCCCGCCGAGGCAGGGCCCGCAGGTGGGGGCGGAGACGATGGCGCCGCGCGAGGCGAAGTGCTCGAGCAGGCCCTCCCTGGCCATCTGGATGTAGACCTCCATGGTCGCGGGCACGCACAGGAAGCGCACGTCGGGATGCACGCTCTGGTCGCCGAGCACGCGCGCGGCCACCCGGAAGTCCTCGATGCGCCCGTTCGTGCACGATCCGACGACCACCTGGTCGACGCGCACGTCGTCGTACTCCTCCACGGGCTTCACATTGCCCGGGGAGTAGGGCGCCGCGACCTGGGGCCCGAGGCCGTCGAGGTCGACGGTGACCTCTCGGGTGTAGAGGGCGTCCGGGTCCGCCTTGAAGAGCCTCGGCTCGCGCTCGCAGCGCTCCTTGACGTACTCGAGGGTGAGCTCGTCGGCCTCCATCACGCCGTTCTTGGCGCCGGCCTCGATGGCCATGTTGGCGATGGTGAGCCGGTCGGATACGCGGACCTTCTTGAGGGCGCTCCCACCGATCTCGAGAGCCTTGTAGCGGGCGCCGTCCACGCCGATGTCTCCGATCAGCTTCAGCACCAGGTCTTTGCCCATGATCCAGGGGCCGAGGTCACCTTCGTAGCTCACCTTGATGCTCTCGGGCACCCGGAACCAGGTGCGCCCGAGGGCCAGGGCGCCTGCGAGGTCGGTGCTGCCGAGCCCGGTCGCGAAGGCGCCGAGCGCGCCGTAGGTGCAGCTGTGGCTGTCGGCACCGACGATGACGTCACCGGGGCAGACCAGCCCCTTCTCCGGGAGCAGGGCGTGGCAGACGCCCGAGCGCCCGATCTCGAAGTAGTGCTTGATCCCGGCCTCGCGGGCGAAACGGCGAATGCTCTTGGAGAGCTCGGCGGCCTCGATGTCCTTGGCCGGCACGAAGTGGTCGTTGACTAGGGCGACCTTCGTCCGGTCCCAGACCGTCTCCGCGCCCATCTCCTTCATCACCTCGATGGCCAGCGGGCCGGTCGCCTCGTGTGCCATCACGAGGTCCAGCTCGCACGAGACAATCTCTCCCGGCTTCACCTGCTCACGCCCGGCCGCCCGGGCAAGGATCTTCTCGGTTAGGGTCATGCCCATAGCGTTCTCCAACGGGTAGCCGCAGACAGGTCGGGCAGCCTAGCAGCACGCCCACGTCCGCGTCCACGTCCACGTCCTCGTGCACGTGCACGTGCACAAACTCCTACCCCTACCCTTCCTCCACCTGGTGCTCGAGGCGCTCAGCGGCTCATCTTCGAGCAGGTGGTGGATTCGGGCAGCTCGCCTACCGGTTCCAGAAACGGAAGACCACGCCGTCGTCCGAGCCGTCCTTGTCGGCGTCGGTCCAGGAGCAGATGAAGTGTCCGGCCGAGAAGGAGCCGCATGAGACCTCCGACTGATCGCCGGTCTCCTTCAGGTTGATCTGCCGCTCGTTGTCGTGGGGGCTGCCGTCCGAGGTGAAGCTGCGCAGGTAGACGGCCTTGCCGCTGGCCTCGATGCCGCTCGCCTCCCAGGCGATGCCGAGGCCGGAGCCTCGGAGCGAGAAGACCGCCGGAGCGCCCTGGTCTCCGGCGGCGTAGCTGTTGACCCGGATGTCGTCCTCGTCGAGGGCCTTGCCGTCGTTGGCGAAGCGACGGTAGTAGACCTCGGTGCCGATGTCGGCGCCCGTCATCCCCTGGCTCTTCCACGCGCAGGCGAACGAGGCGTTGTTGATGGGCGCGCAGGAGGGCTCCTCCTGGTTGCCCTCGATGGCGTCGTTGATGCGGATCTCGTTGCCGATGGCGGCGCCGGTGTTGGAGAAGATCTGGGCGTAGATGCCGAAGTCCTGAGCCCCGGGATCCTCCTGGTTCAGAGACGACCAGGCCACCACGAAGTCGCCGCTCTCCAGCGCGGCGACGGTGGCGTCGTACTGGTAGCTGGTCCGGTGGGAGTTGGCGAAGCCCTCGTCCGAGAGCATCGTGCCGTCCGGACCGAGCACGCGGAAAGCCACGTCTTGCGCGTAGGGCACGATATCGGTGGCCCAGGCGACGACGAAGCTGTTGTTCTTGAGCGCCGCGACCGAGGGCGTCACCTGCCGCTGCTCGATGGTCTGGTTGATGAGGAAGTCGTCACCGACCGGGGCGCCGTCCTTGAAGAGGCGCCCGGCGATGCCGTCACCGTTGTCGATGTTGTGGCGGGCGGTCCTCCACGCGATGAAGACGGTGCCGTCCGCGCTCGCGGTCGCCGCCGGCTCGCTCTGCTTGCCCGCGACGAAGGAGTTCACGAGGAACTCCACGTCGGCGGCCGGCTCGCCGGCCGCGTCGAAGTGGCGCGCCACGACCGCATCGTCCTGGTCGTTGATGACGCCGAAGTTGTGGGCTCCGGCGGCTTCCTCGGTAGACCAGGCGATCAAGAAGCGGTCGTCGGCGAAGACGGCCACCGAGGGCCTGCTCTGGCCGTTCTGGGTGAGGAGGTTGGCGATGGTCTCGCCCTTGAGGGCGCAGACCCCGTCGGCGAAACACTGCTGGCCGGTGGGGCAGGTCGTGTCGACCTCCGCCGTGTCCCCGGTGGCGGCGCAGCGCATGATGGCGTCGGCCTGGCAGAAGCGCTCGTCCGGGGCGCATATCCGGCAGGCGCCCCTGAAGCACCTGGGCTTCTCCTCGGGGCAGACCATGCCCGCCTCGAGCACGCCGTCCTCTCCGCAGTCGGCGATCTGGTTGTCGCTCATGCAGGTCTGCGTGCCGCGCGGCACCACGTCGGCCGTGCCGTCGTCCTTCGGGGCGATGCAGTCGCCCTGGTTCGCGCAGAACGTGGAGCCACCTGCGAAGGCCTCCCTGCACAGACCCTCGGCGCACTGGGGCGGCCTGAGCGGGTCCGTGTATATCGTGCAGGGATCGCCGATGTCGCAGGACTCCTCGTCGGTGAAGCCGTCGCAGTCGTTGTCGAGCTGATCGCAGCGGTCCTCGTTGTCTCCCTGGTAGTCGTCGACGTCCCGGTAGTCGCACAGCCACCCGCCGTTGGCGCAGGCCGCGAGCACGTCGAAGATGCACACGCCCGTGCGCTTGCAGTTGCTCAGGTCGACGTTGGTGAGGCTCTCGTCTGTCTGCCCGTCGCAGTCGTTGTCCTGACCGTCGCAGCTCACCTCTTCGGCCTCGTAGCCGGCGACCTGTTGGTAGTTGCAGTCCCACTTGCCGCTGTTGCAGGTGGCGACCACGCCGGCGGCGCACAGGCCCTCGCGCTTGCAGTCGCTGTTCTCGATGTCTTGGAGCGCGAGGCCGGCGGCGTCCCTGTCGGTCACCCCGTCGCAGTCGTTGTCGATGCCGTCGCAGAGCGTCTCGCCGCCTGTGTCGGGGCGCTCGAAGGCCGGGCCCACCAGCGAGTAGTCGCACTTCCATTCGCCCTCGACGCACTGCCCCTTCACCTTTCCCGTGCAGAGCCCCTCGGTCTTGCAGCCCGACGGGGCCTCGACGTTGGTCAGCAGCTCGTCCGTCTTGCCGTCGCAGTCGTTGTCCTTGCTGTCGCAGCTTTGCTCGTCGGGGCCTTCGTAGCTGGGGACCTGCGAGTAGTTGCACCGCTCCTGGTGCTCGACGCTTCCCTCGACCTCGACGAGCACGCAGTCCTTGCTGATGAGCGCAGACTGAAACTCGCACACACCCTTGTCTCTGCAGCACGAGCTGTCCTCGATGACGATGTCCTCGTCGGTCTTTCCGTCGCAGTCGTTGTCCTTGCCGTCGCAGCTCACCTCGGGGGAGGGCTCGTAG
>CAZQPP010000478.1:0-6674 GCA_964594295.1 uncultured Myxococcales bacterium
GGTGGCCTGGCTCGCCTTCGATCCCCCCCGCGTCACCCGGGAGGAAACGCCCGTGTTGCCCGGGAGCATACGAAAGGCAGCGGTGGCCCGAGACCTGCTGCTGGCGACAACGAACGCCCCGTTGCATGAAAAGGCCATCGTGGCCACGCGGGTGACGAAGGAGGAGTATGTCGGGGCAGTGCTTTGCCCCGGTGGGCCGCCCTCGGCGCTCTCGATCACGCCAGACGGGTGCCTCGCGCTCTCCGGGAGCAGCACGGGAGACGCCTTCATCTGGGCGACCGAGGAGTGGCGCACTCGTCCGTCGGGTGCAGCTCCGGCTCCGGGGAGCTGGATTGACTGGGTGACGGGCACGGGCCCCGTCGTCCACCTGAGCGCACTGGACAACGAGCTGTTTCTCAGCGTGGAACAGGGGGGCCGCCTGGCAACCCGGTCCGTGGTGACGCCGGCGCAATTGCAGAGCAGCGATACTCTCTTGCCCCACCTGCGAGAGGCCAAGGGGTTGGTTGGATTGAGCTGCGCGGCGTTGTCGCCGGGAGCCTCCCTTCTCGCGGTGGGGCTGCAATCGGGTGGCTTGCTGCTGGTGTCCCGGGCGGAGCTGGAGAGGAAGGCGCTGTTGCCAGGCGTTGTGGACGTGCCGGTGCTCGCGTGTTCTTTCTCACCGGACGGTAGCCGATTGGTCTGGGCCGACGCGCGCGGCGAGGTCGCTGCGGAGGATGTCGACAAGCTCGTGCGCTCCGGCTCCGCGAGTGACACCTACAAGGGCTCGGTGTGCATGGAGGGAGAAGCCTACGTTCGTGACGGCCCTGGCGAGCTCCCCCGCCGCGTGATCCCGAAGGACGTGACGAGTGCCGCCGCCTACTGGGACCGAGACCGAGCCCGGGTGCTCCTCGGTCGAGAGAACGGGGAGGTGTTGCTCTGGCGCGAGGAGGGCGACAGCCTCGAGCTCTTGCTGCGTGACGACAGCGCCGCAATCACTGCTTGCGCGGTGTCCGTGCAGGGCATGCTCGCTTGGGGAACGCGAAGCGGGGGTGTGGGGATCGCCTCACAGAGCGAGGCCGGACGAGGAGAGTCGGTCCTCCTTCACCATGCCCCTGTGAGATCTTGCGCCTTTGCTCCGTCGGGCTGCCGGTTGGCCACGACCGCAGCGGACAACGCCGTCCTCGTCCACGATCTGCTCGAAGCGGAGGACGGCGGCGGCATCGGCGCCCGCACGGTGGCCGCGTACCCTCTGTCGGCCGCCGGTGCTCGGCTCTCCTGGATGCCGTCGGGACGGTGCCTGCTCGCCGGGACACAGGACGGGGAGGTCTACGTGCTTGAGCTTGCCGGCGCCAACGGGGAATCGCTCCGAACGGGGTAGAAACCCGATCCTGTCGACGAGGGCGGGGAGGCGTCTGCCGGCAGCGGCCGAAGAAGTCTTGTTCATCGTCGCGAGGGGGCGGCGACATACGGGGCAGAACGACACCGCGGCCGCGAAAGCGGTCGGACAGGCCCTGGCCGCGGCAAGACCAACCCAACGAATGAGAAGGACTCTCGCCATGAAGACCAAGAACCTGCTCACCGCCGCGGCTGTCATCGGAGCCCTCGCCGCCTACCCCGTCGCCTCCCACGCGGCCAGCCCTCTCGACGACACGAGCGTCTCCGCCAGCAAGGAAGCGTGCGGCGGAAAGGACGGCTGCAAGGGTCACGACAAGGGCGAGGACAAGGACAAGAAGAAGAAGGACAAGAACGCCTGCGCCGGCAAGGACGGCTGCGGCGGCAAGTAGACAGACCGGATGGCCCCCCTGGGGAGCGGGCAGGGCCGCCCTGCCCGCTCCCCCAAGCTCTGCACCCACGGCAACGCCCCGCCGGGAGGACACAGTGTCCGCTAACCGCTTCAACGCACGCTCCGAGCTCGGGATTGGCGTGGGGCTTCGCGCGCCCCACGTCGACACCATCCTCAGAGAGCAGCCCGAGGTGAGCTGGTTCGAGGTGATCTCCGAGAACTGCATGCTCGACGGCGGCCGGCCGCTCTACGTGCTCGACCGCATCCTGGAGCGCTACCCGGTGGTTCAGCACGGGGTCGGGCTCTACCTCGGGTCGGCCGAGCGTCCGTCACCCGACTACCTCCGGCGCCTCAAGCAGCTGGTGCGCCGCACCGGCACGCCGTGGGTCACTGACCACCTCTGCTGGGGCAGCGTCGACGGCACGGTCAGCCACGACCTGCTCCCCCTGCCCTACACGAGCGAGACGGCGCGGCACTTCGCCTCGCGCATCCGCGAGGTCCGAGACTTCCTCGAGGTGCCCTTCGCCGTGGAGAACCTGAGCTCCTACGTCGAGTTTCACGAATCCACGATGACGGAGTGGGAGCTTGTAAGCGAGGTGCTCGAGCAGGCCGACTGCGGTCTCCTGCTCGACGTCAACAACGTCTACGTCTCCGCGCTGAACCACGGCTTCGACCCGCTCGTTTACATCGAGAACGTGCCCCACGAGAGGGTCGCCCAGATACACATCGCCGGGCACTCGCGCTACGAGCGCTTCCTGATAGACACCCACGACCACCCGGTGGTGGACCCGGTCTGGGAGCTCTACGCGAAGGCCGTCGAGCTCTGCGGTCCCACCCCGACCCTGCTCGAGTGGGACGCCCGCATCCCACCCTTCGAGGAGGTGCACGCGGAGGCGATGAAGGCCACGCGCTACTGGGAGGGTGCGGCCGGAGAGGGGGTGCGACATGCCGCTTGAGCCAAGCCGGAGGCCCGCGGCGCACCCGGACGGCGCGCCCGAGGAGATCGTCGAGCTCCAGCGTCGCTTCATGGGCGCGCTGCGAGAGCCGCTCTTCGGCGAGGGCCGTACACGCACGGAGCTCCCTCCGCGCGAAGGTGAGGTCTCACAGACCTTCCGAGAGACGGCCCGCGACCTGATCTCGCCCTCCGCCTCCCTCGAGCCGATCGAGCGCCTCGAGCTCTACCACCGCCAGTACTGGTACCGCCTCCTCGACTCCATCGCCGAGGACTTCCCCGGCCTGCGCCTGCTCCTCGGCGATCGTGCCTTCTGGCGCCTGATGGAAGCCTACCTCGAGGCGGTGCCGTCGACGAGCTTCACCCTTCGCCACCTCGGGCGCCGGCTCCCGGCCTTCGTGGCCGCCAACCCCTCTCTCGTGCCCCACCCGGTTCACGCCGAGGAGATAGCCAGGCTCGAGGTCGCCGTGTTCGAGGCGATAGAGGCCGCCGACAGGGCTCCCCTTACGGGTGCCGAGATCCTCACGGCGCCCGTGGCGCTCCAGCCCCACGTGGCGCTCTTCGCCCTGAGGACGCCGGCAGACGAGCTCTGGCACCGGGCCGAGGAAGAGCGCCCTCGCGGCCGAGTCCGCGCACCCTCGATCCGCGTGCCGCGGCGCTTCGCCGTCGCCTTCCGCGATGGTGCCTCCGTCCGGGTCGAGCGCCTGCCGCGCGCGGCCTTCAAGATGCTGGAGGCCGTCGAGGAGACGGGATCGGTCGACGCCGCCATGGAGCGCGTCAGCCGCGGGCCCTGGCGCCTGCGCGCGCGAGATGCCGCGCGTGTACGGGGTTGGTTCGCGACCTGGGTCAGCCGGGGCTTCTTCCGTTCGGCCGAGCCCAAAGACCTCCCACCTGAGCGCCAAAGGAATGGACGATGAACACGACCACCGTGAACCCCGGCAACGTCGCAAACCCCGTCACCGAGGAGGCCTCCCTCCCCTCCTGGCGCCATGGCGTAGATGCCGTCTTGCGCTTCTTCTCCCGGGTCGGGCCCTACGGCCAGTCCGTGGTGCTGCTCTCCTTTCGCCTGCTCTTCGGGTTCCTGATGGCCCAGGCCGGCTGGGGCAAGCTCCAAAACGTCGAGCGCGTCACCGGCTTCTACGAGCACCTCGGCCTCTGGGCACCCGAGGCGATGGTCTACGTCATCGGCGGCGGCGAGCTGCTCGGCGGCGTCGCCCTCCTCGTGGGCTTCGCCACCCGCGCCGCCTCCGCCGGGCTGGCCGTGATCATGGTCGGCGCATACTTCACGGCCCACACGGAGGGCTTCCAAAGCCTCGACGCCTTCGTCGGCGAGGCCCCGGCGCCGTACCTCCTGGCCACCGTGGTCCTGCTGGCCTTCGGAGCCGGCAAGCTCTCCTTGGACACCTGGATCCGCTCGCTCTGGGACCGGCTCCGCTCGTAACCCTCCTCCCTTGAGCCCAACGCGCACCGAGGTTATGTCTGAGCCATGGGCCGGCACCGTCACGATGAGTCTCCCGAGGATCGGCACGAAGAGCTGCTGGCCCACGGAGACGCCCTGCTCCGCTATGCCCTGGCGCGCGTCGGCCACCTGCAGACCTGCGAGGACCTCGTGCAGGACACCCTCGTGACCGCCGTCTCCAAGCTCGACGACTTCGCCGGCCGCTCCTCCTTGCGGACCTGGCTCATCGGCATCCTGCGCCACAAGATCCTCGATCACTTCCGCTGGCGCCGGCGCCACCCGGGCGACCAACCGCAGCACGCGCCGCCCGACGCCGAGGCCTCGGAGGAGCCCTGGTTCACCGCGCTCGGCGCATGGCGCACGGACCCCAACGCGGGGCTCGAGGTCTTGGACGCCGACCCGGCCGAGCTCCTCCAACGCACCGAGCTGCGCGCGGCCCTCCAAGGCTGCATCGACCGCCTGCCCAAAGGCTTGCACCGAGTGTTCGTGCTCAGGGAGCTCGAAGGCCTGGACCCCGACGAGGTCTGCGAGGCGACCTCCATCGCGCGCGGCAGCGTGGCCGTCTTCTTGTACCGGGCCCGCCAGGCCCTGCGCGCCTGCCTGCAGAAGAGCTGGGGGGCCGCGTGAGCGGGCAGGCGACACGAAGCCCGCGCCGGCCGGGCCTGATCTACCGGGTCATGATGGCCTTCCTGGGCCTCTTCGACAGCTGGCTGCACATGAGCTGCCGCGCCTTCGTGCTGCTCGCCTCGGAGGCCAACGAGAGAGAGCTGACGCGCACGGAGCGCTGGCGCCAGGCGATGCACCGAGCCATGTGCCGGATGTGCCGGGTGCAGGAGGCGCGCCTCGAGAAGCTCCGGGCGCTCGCGCAGGACCTCGGACGGTCAGCCCCCGAGCGCTCGGAGGCCTGCCTCTGCGAGGAGGCCAGGGAGCGCATCAGGGAGGCGATGCGGGGTCCCTGATCTCAGCGTGGACGGAGCAGCCGTGTGAAGATCAAGGTGGTCCCCAAATAATAAAAAAAAACGATCGCGCCGCAGATCCTGACCTGCGGGCCGAAGCGCTCCGTGAGCTGACCCGGGCCGGCTATCCCCCTCCCTTGAGCAGCTGCCCGACCAGCTTCTCGCACTCGCGGAGCGTCATTATCCGTGGAACGGGGTAGTCCGGGTGGGCTTCGGCGAGGGCGCGCTTCGCGATGAAGGGGACGTCCTCTCTGCGCAGCTCGGCGATGGTCGTGGGGATGCCCATGCGCTCGTTCATCTCCTCGATGCGCTCGATGAAGCGAGTGGAGAGCGCCGCCTCCGATTCACCCCGGGCGCCGAGCCCCGCGACGACGGCCAGCGACGCCAGCTTCGCCTCGGCCGCCTCCCGGCAGAAGCGCAGCACGTGCGGCAGGATCACGGCGTTGGCGAGGCCGTGGGGCACCCCGTAGAGGCCGCCCATGTTGTGGGCGACGGCGTGCACGTAGCCGACGTAGGCCCGCGTGAACGCGGCGCCGGCTCGGTATGACGCGAGGGCCATCTGGTGGCGTGCGTCGAGGTTCTTGCCGTCCACGTAGGCGGTCTCGAGGTTCTGGAAGATCAGGCGGGTGGCGATCTCGGCGTGGGAGTCGGAGAAGGGGGTGCCGTTCAGCCCGATGTAGGCTTCGACGGCGTGGGTGAGCGCGTCCATGCCCGTGGCGGCGGTGAGCGACGGCGGCATCCCCGCCATCAGCTCGGCGTCGAGCACCGCGATCTTGGGGATCAGCTTCAGATCGTTGATCGCGAACTTCTCGTGCGTAGCGGGGTCCGTGATCACACCGACGATGGTGGCCTCCGAGCCGGTCCCGGCCGTCGTGGGCACGCAGAAGAAGGGGGGGATCGGCAGGACGACCCTGAACAGGCCCTTCATCCGGCGCACGGGGATGAGGGGGTTCGCCACCCTGGCCCCGATGATCTTGGCGCAGTCGATGGGGGAGCCACCTCCGAAGCCGATGATCGAGTCGCAGCGCCGGTCGTCGTACACCGCGCGCCCGCTCTCGACGTTCCCGATGGTCGGGTTGGGCTCCACGTCGTCGAAGACCGTGTGCTCGATCCCCCGCGCCGCCAGCGCGTCCAGCAGCGTCCGGGGGAGCTTCAGGTCCATCAGCACCTTGTCCGTCACCACCAGGACGTGCCCGAGCCCGCGAACGGCGATGTTCTCGGCGAGCTGCTCGACGCTTCCCGGACCCGTCAGCAGCGCTGGGGTCGGAAACGGCAGGACCACCGCCGCGGTCTTCATGACCCTCTGCTGAGCCCTGTAGAGCCCTTTCCTGGCCGTCCACAACATGGCTTTGTCCTCCGAGAGTGCTGGCTTGGCGGGACAGACGTTTCGCGAGCGAGACGCCTTGTTGGCGGGGCAGGTGCTTCGTACCAGAAAGGCCACCATCACGGGGCGACGAACGAGGCCCGCCATGTGCCAGCCCTGGATCTAGCTGTTAGCCCTTAGCTGTTAGCCCTTAGCCTGAAACCGTGAGCACTTGCGACTCC
>CAZQPP010000479.1:0-6634 GCA_964594295.1 uncultured Myxococcales bacterium
TGCGGGGCGCCTCCACTCTGTGGTCGGGGGCCGGTTTGGGGGGCCCCTGACCTGTTTTTGGCGCCCGGAATTGGTGTCGCTGCGCAACACGCTCGGGGCTATCGCCCCTCGCGCGCTACGCGACGGCAATTCCGGGCGCCAGCTCCCCGATTGGGGGTCACGCCCTACGCGACGGCAATTCCGGGCGCCAGCTCCCCGATTGGGGGTCAGGTATCCCCACTTGACACTTATCTACGGGGTCACCGATCAGGGGTCAGGTGTCCCCACTTGACACTTGGGACGGGGTGGGGGCGACGTTCCCGTCATCCCAGGCGCGTGACGGGGACCTCGAGGACCCGTTCGCCGGGCTCGCCGTCTTTGAGGACGCGGGGGGGGCCGGGGATGCAGAAGCGGGTGCCGGCCTCGATCTGGTCGTGGAGATCCAGGATGGTGCGGGCGTCTTCGCTGCTCACGTGGAGGGTGGGCTCGGGGCGGGCGAGGGTGACCCCGGGGACGGCTAGGGCGGCGAGGAGGGAGTCCTCGGTGCAGGGGCAGGTGTAGGTAAGAGTGTTGAGCTCGCCGTGGGCGGGGGTGAAGGCGGTCTCGAGCTCGAGGGGGCCGAAGCGGGTGTGGATGAAGAGCGCGAGGCTGTCCCACTGGGTGGCGCCGACCTGGCGCTCCGCGCGGTACACCTCGAGGCCCACGGCCTTGGTGACGGTGCCGAGGCCCTTGAGGCCGAGGCTCGGGAAGACGCGGTTGGTCGACGCTAGGTTGTGCCCGAAGAAGGTGCCGGGCTCGGGGGTCGGGACGGCAATGAACATGGCGAGGGGTATGATGCCGTCGTAGTCGTCGGGGACGGGCAGGTCGATGCTGACCACCTCGGGTGCCTCGCGGGCGGGCATGCCGAAGCCGAAGATGCCCCCGGGCAGCTCGCTGCCGTCGTAGAAGACCCAGCGGGCCATGGGCATGCCTTCGGGGCCGAAGGTGATGGCGTCCATCGCCTGGAGGATGTCCAAGAAGGTCTCGGAGGAGGCGCGTAGCGGATCTATGTGGTGCTCTTCGTCTATCTCGAGGCCGAAGGGTGAGGTGTTCAGCAGCTCGAGATTGAAGGCCGGAGCCACGAGAAAGGGGCAGAGACGGTCAAGGATGGGCTCGGCGCGGCTGCCGACAAGCTCCTTCGAGACGCTCATGTGGGCATCACCTCCGCAGCCTCGCCCAGCTCACCGGTCCGGATGAGGCCGACCGTGTAGCGACCGACCATGGTGGGCGGCGCGACCACCCAGGCGCGCTGCCCGCTCTCGACGAAGGACTGCAGCTCCTGCAGGTCCTCGGGTCGGTCGACGTCGATGGCCCGGTTGGGGGCGGGCGCGGCTGGGTGGATCTCGGCTACGCTGCCGAGGAGGATGGAGGAGGCGTCTTCGGGCACGTCGACGCGGCAGGTCAGGGTCGCGAGGATGTCGTGGGCGGGGGTCCACGCGGTCAAGACCTCGAGGGGGCCCAGGGCGGTGAAGTCCGCGAAGACGCGGCTGCGCCATTGCAGCGTCGCGTAGAGGGTCTTGGCCGGGAGCAGGGCGAGCCCGGCGCCGAAGGTCTCGCGGATGGCTCCTTCCCGTGTCGCTCCGGGAGCGACGAGGTTCATGCCGGTCAGCGAGTAGACGAGCCAGGCCTCGGGGCGGACCGTGGCGATGGCGATGAAGAGGGTCAAAGGGACCAGGCCCTCGTAGTCCTCCGGCACACGCAGCACGCGCTTGAGCCAGGGGCGCACCTGCGGGGCCGGCATGCCGAGGCCGAAGATGATGCCGGGCATGGCCCCGCAGTCGTAGAAGACCCAACCCGGCATCTCGAGGCCGATGGGGCCGAAGGTGAGGTCGTCCATGCGCTGGATGAGGCGCACGAAGTCCGCGTGCTCGACGCGCTGCGGGTCGGCGATGTGGGGTTCGGGCAGGCCCGGCGGGAGCTTGTCGAGGGCCACGCAGGCCCTGTTGCGCCGGGTCACGACGACGAAGGGGACGAGGGGTGAGTCGCGGAAGGCCATGGGCGTGCGAAGCTAACACGAAGACGCCGAACGGGCACCCAGACCGGTGCTGCTCGATCCTGTCGCCACTCCATGGTTTCGAGCTTGATCCCGAGGCGCACTCCCTATAAGAAGCCCGCGCCTGTACACGGCGTTTCACTTAAGGAAGCGCCCCGCGGTAGTGGCGTTTCGGTGACGAAACGCCTGCCCCGTAAAACGCGAGGTTGGCGATGCTGCGCTCCTTCTTCTGCACCTCCATGGCGGCCCTCCTGCTGGCCGCCGCTCCCGCGTGCTCCTCCGACTCCGGCGGCGGCACCGGTGTGCTCGCGCCGGGGTACGGCACGGGTCAGGACGCCCAGGGCAGCGGCAGGACCGGAGACGCGGCTTCCCCGGGCGCCGCCCTCGACACCCGCTCGAACCTCGACGTCTCCAGGCCCGGCGGCACCGACGGCGGCAGCCCCGGATTCGACTTCGGCGGTGTGCCCGTGGACGTCGGCGGCCTCATCGACTCCATGCCCACACCTGACGGCGGCATGCCGGTCGACCTCGGCGGCATCATCGACGGCGGCGTGCCGGTCGACCTCGGCGGCATCATCGACTCGATGCCCTCCATCGACGGCCTCGGCAGCGGCGCCTGCACGAACCCGGCGGACCTGCAGGCGCTCCAGGGCGCGGACATCTCGACCACCATCACCGACTGCGCGATGAGCTGCATCATGACCGGCGGCACCTGCGCGAAGGACTGCGTCATCGAGAAGACTGGCCTCTCCGACCCCTGCGCGCAGTGCTTCGGCGACATCATCACCTGCGCGACCTCGCAGTGCATGTTCCAGTGTATGGGCGGCGACACCCCGGAGTGCGCGTCCTGCCGGGAGACGAACTGCAACCCGGCCTTCGAGGAGTGTGCCGGGATGCCCGCCAGCCAATAAGACCGCAAAACAAGGCGCTTCTCTCGCGAAGCGCCCCGCCAGTCGCCTGCCCCGAGACGGCCGGTTTTTCCCGGCCTCCGCGACTCGGTGGTACGCTCCAACCCATGCGCGCCACCGTCACGATCCTCCTCCTCCTGCTCCTCGCGACCGCGCCCTCCCCTGCCGCGGCCGGCTCGGGCTGGCACGTCGCCGCGGAGGCCCTGACCGAGGTCCCCGTGCACATGGGGGCCCGCCTCGCGATCGAGGCCCCCTACCGCATCCGCATCGACAGCTCGATAGGCTACTTCCCGAGCTTCTACCTCGACGCGATGAACGAGATCCTCAAGGCGGCGCCCCAGTACAACGAGGACGTCGCCACGCTCGTCAAGGTGGGCCTCGACAACTCGCTGATCTGGCGCACACACATCGGCTGGCGGCCCTTCTCGGGGGCGGGCTTCTACTTCTCCACCGGCTACGGGCTCGTCACCTTCGGCGGGGACGCGGGCGGCGAGGAGCTGCTGATCGCCGCGACGGAGCTCGAGATCGTCGACTCCAAGAATCAGCCGCCGCCCGAAGGCTCGCTGCCGGACAAGAGGGGCTACGACATCGTGTCGACCCTGCACATGATCGACGCCGAGGTGGGCTGGGAGTGGGTGCTCGCGGAGCGCCTCACCCTCCGCGCGGCCGTGGGCGGCGCCTTCACCCTCGGGGCCACGACCGACATCTCGCCGAGGTTCAACGTGCGGCTGCCGACTGCGAAGGCCGCCATCGACGAGTTCACGAGCCAGGCGGGCGCCGCCCTGAACGACATGTACACGACCTTCGTGCACACGCCGGTGGTCAGCCTGTCTCTGGGCTACAGGTTCATGTAGCGCGGTGCTCGCCCAAGAAGGCGGCGAGCAGCTCGTTCACCCGCTCGTGCTCCTCGTGCTGCACCCAGTGTGAAGCCTCGGCCAGGCGCTCGACGCGGATCTCCGAGCAGTGGCGAGCGATGGGCTCGATGAGCTCGGCGCCGAGGGCCGTGTCCTTCTCGCCCCAGATCAACAGGGTCGGGGTCTCGATCATCTCTCCCTGCGGCGACGGCGGAGGGTGGCGCAGGCCCGCGCGATACCAGTTGAGCATCGCCCGGAGAGCGCCAGGCTGGCTCCAGGCCTCGCGGTAGACGGCGAGATCCTCTTGGGAAAGGACGTCCGGGCGAGAAGCCGACCCGGTCATCGCCCGCTCGAGACGGGCGGCGCCGCCAGCCCCGAGCGTGGCCTCCGGCAGCCATGGCAGCTGGAAGAAGCCCATGTACCAGCTGCGCAGGAGCTGGCGCGGGCTGCGCCGGAGCACCTCTTGGAAGGCTCGCCCGTGAGGGCAGTTCAGCACCGCGAGGGCCTTCAAGCGCTCCGGGTGCTGCTCGGCCAAGGTCCACGCGACGCCGCCGCCCCAGTCGTGGCCGACCAGCAGGGCGCGCTCGCAGCCCAGGGCGTCGAAGAGGCCGACGACATCCTCGGCGAGGACGTGGGTCGCGTAGTCGCGCACCCGGGGCGGCTTGTCCGACAGGTTGTAACCGCGCTGGTCAGGGACGAGGACCCGAAAGCCGGCAGCCGCGAGGGCAGGGATCTGCCGCCGCCACCCGTACCAGAGCTCGGGGAAGCCGTGCAGGAGCACGACCAGGGGCCCCTCCTGTGGGCCCGCCTCGGCAACGTGCAGCTTGACTCCGTTTGTGGAGATGAAGCGGTGAGCGACGCCGTCCATCGATGCTCCCGGGTGGGTGGCGCCCCAGACTACCCCAGCGACCCGTCAGAAGCTCACCCCCACCCCCGCCCTGGCCGACGGAGTGTAGGCCTCCATCAGGTAGGACTCGTTCGAGGAGGTCGTGAAGAAGGGGATGTCCGCCTGCACGAAGGCGTCGAAGCGCACTGTCGCGTGACGGAGCCACTCGACCCCGAAGCGCAGCCCCATGATGTAGCCCCACTTGCTCAAGGCCTCGCGCTCGTCCCCCGGGGAGATGCGGCCGTCGAAGCGTACGACGGCGACGCCGCCGGAGGCGGACACGTAGGCTGAGGTCAACGCGTCGGGGGCGAGAGAGAACATGATCTCCGGCTGGCCGGTGGCCAGCAGGGTAGCGCTGCGGCACGGCGCCGAAGCCGCCGACGAGCACCCTCCGGGGCTCAACGCGGCATCGACCCGCGCGCCCACGGTCACCATGCCTATCTCGCGACGGGCGCGCAGCGCGAGGGCGGGCAGGAAGGCCGCCCCGTCGCCCGTGCGCATGACAACCTGGTGAGCCTCCGCCCCGAACAGCATGGGGCCGCGCAGCAGGGTCCTGGTCTTCCGCTCCGGCGCGTCACTGTCGGCCGCCTGCTCTGCGGCCCTGTCCCCGTCGACCCCGTCCCCGCGCGCCGCCGCCGGCGGAACGTCCGTGTCCGCCGGAGCGGCGGCGAGGAGGGTCGCCGGGCAGAGCGCCACAGCTGCCAGGAGACCCGGGAGAGTCAGCTTCTGAATGGGCCCGGACATCTTCGGCCTCAGAACATCACGCCGGCCATGAGCGAGGCGGCGGGGACCCAGGCGTTCAGGGCGCCGAAGTCGTTCTCGGTGGAGAAGAGATAGGCAGGGGCGTGGAGCTCGAGCTGGATCATGGGCCGGACCTCGCTGGTCCGCAGGAACTCGTAGCCGATGATGGCCGTGGCGCTCAGCCCGCCTCCGAAGAGCAGGCTGTCCTCTTCGAGATCGTCCGCGTAGGTGCGGGGTTTGATGACGTCGTACCAGGACAGGTCGAAGGTCGCCCCGGTCCCGAGGTACCAGGAGTTCACGGTGTCGGGGCTCAGGTAGAAGAGCAGGCTCATACCGAGGCGCACGTCCACCGTGTGATCCACGTGACCGCCCAGCACGTTGTTGCGGGGCGCCTTGTTGCCCGCCCCGAGGCCGAGGCGCGCGAAGGCGTCGACGCCCCAGGCGCGGAAGTTGCCGCGGTAGCCGATCTGCAGGTTGACGGGCGCGATCACGCGGAGGGTCTCCTCGACCAGCTGCTCGCTCCCGGTGGCCGTGTCGATCCCGGGCAGGGGCACGGCCATGGTGCTGCCGACCTGCATCGCGAAGTGGCTCTTGCCTCTGATCTGCTCGATGTCCTCGACCGAGTCCGCCTCGAGCACCGTCGTGCGACGGATGGTGTCGTCGATGGAGCGGTCGTAGAGGAGCGCGAGCACGAGACGCTCGGCGAGCTTTTGCAGCTCCTCGTAGACCACGCGGTCCACCTTCTCCTCGCGCTGGAAGCCGCTGTAGCGGCCGAAGATGGTCCAGCCGTCGCCCACCGGGTAGAGCTCGACGTCGATGCGCTCGTCGCAGCCGGACTCGACCGCCGCGAAGCCGGGCTCGTGGGTGACGTGGTGCTCCACGAGGCGCTTCAGGAAGGGGCGGGGCGGGTGAACGAAGAAGCCGGCCTGCCCTTCGGTGCTCTCCGGCGGCTGGGCGCCGTCTTCGGCCTGGCCGTGCCAGCGGAGCTGGACGTCTACGCAGACCTTGACGTCCTCGGCCCAAGCGGCGGCTGGAGCCAGCAGGGCGAGCGCGAGCAGCGCCGTGGCTGTGCCGAGTCGGCGGGGGCGGTCGTTCTGAAGCAGAACGCCCCTACCGCGGGAGCCAGCGGGGCAGGCGTTTCGCGAGCGAAACACCTCGTTCCGTGCCGAAACTCCTTGTTTGCGGGGCGGGCGTTTCGCAGGCGAAACGCCCCTACGCGGGGAGTTTCGTGCCG
>CAZQPP010000480.1:0-6628 GCA_964594295.1 uncultured Myxococcales bacterium
ACCGCCGAGATGACCGTGGAGTGGTCTCTGCCGCCGAAGGCCTCCCCGAGGGTCGGGTAGGAGGCGCCGGTGAGGACCTTGGCCAGGTACATGGCGACGTGGCGGGGGGTCGTGATGGTGCGCCTGCGCCCCTTGCCCTTCATGTCGCTCAGGCTGACGCTGTAATAGCTCGCGACCGCCTGGATAATCGCCTGAACGCTCAGGCGGCGGTTGCCTTCCTGCAGGAGGTTTCCAAGCGCCGCGCGGACCGTGTCCATGCCAACGTCGACGTTCTGCATCTCGACGTAGGCCTTGAGGCGCTGGAGGGCGCCCTCGAGCTCTCGCACGTTGCTCTTGATGTGGGTGGCGATGAGCATCGCCACCTCGATGGGGAGCTGGAGGTCGAGAGCGAGGGCCTTGCGCTGGAGGATCGCGACCCTGGTCTCGAGGTCGGGAGCCTCGATGTCGACCACGAGGCCCCACTGGAAGCGGCTCTGGAGGCGCTCCTCGAGGCCGGGGATCTCCCGCGGGTAGCGGTCGCAGGAGAGCACGATCTGGCGGTTCATGCCGTAGAGCGAGTTGAAGACGTTGAAGAACTCGGTCTGCGTCTTCTCCTTGTTGGTCAGGAACTGCACGTCGTCGACGAGCAGGACCTCGCAGTCGTCCCGGTAGAGGCTGCGGAAGGCGTCGGCGTGCTGGCCGGTGCGCAGCATCTTCACCACGTCCGAGATGAACTGCTCGCAGGTGACGTAGCGGACCCGCATCTCGGGCTTGTGCCTCGCGATCTCGTTGCCGATCGCGTGCAGGAGGTGAGTCTTGCCGAGGCCGACCTTCCCGTAGATGAACAGCGGGTTGTAGGAGAAGCCGGGCCTCGCGGAGACGCCCTTCGCGGTCTCGGCGGCGAACTTGTTGCAGTCGCCGACGACGAAGGTGTTGAAGGTGTACTTGCCCTCTATCCCGCTCGGGGCCTGGTGCTGCTTCTGCCTGCGCGAGCGGGCGTCCGTGCTCGTGCGGAACTCCAGCCGGGGCTTGGCGCCGAGGTGGCGCTCCATTATCTCCGAGAGCATCGGAGAGTAGTTGTCCTCGAACCAGGAGAGCCAGAAGTCCTCGGGGACGGAGAGCTCGACCTGGTCGGACTCGACGCGGGTGCAGTCGATCGGCAAGAACCAGGTCTTGTAGACGTCGGGCCTCAACTGGCTCTGGACGTCGGCGAGCACACAGGACCAGAACTCGGTCATACCTTTCACACCTCCACGAATTGCGCCTGATAACAAGCGCATGCGTGCGCAATCACCACCTTTGCGCGCTCGCGCCGTCGTCGCACCCGGCCCACGACCTGCCGTCGAGCAACCAGGACTCTGCACGAGCCCGCGTCAGGGTGCAAGCCGGACACAGCCTCATGGCGGTGCAAGGGCGGGAGGTTGAGGGGCGCACCCTGCCCCAAGGTCTGCCGGTGTCCACCGGGGCGCCTCCGCAGCCCCTACGTCGCTCAGATCGTTCAAAGCTTCGGGGACTTGGGGCTTTCGGCGTTTTTGTTTTTGTCGATTCCCCGTTCAGCTCGCCGACTTACGCTTCTTTCGCGTCCGCGGTCGCTTCTTGCTCCAGGGAGCTTCGACCTTGTCTCTGAGGAAGCCCTCGAGGGCCTCGTTGATGATCTCGGGGCACTCGACAGGGGCGTAGTGGGTCGCCTTCGGGAGGATGCGGAGCTCCGCGTCGGGTACGAGCTCGGCCATGCGCTTCGAGCAGCGCGGGGGTGTGAAGAGGTCCCTCTCTCCGGTCAGGATCAGCGTCGGGATGTTCACGCGGGGGAGGTAGTCGGAGGCGTCGTGGTCGCCGAGGTGGGCGAAGATCTGCGCGTAGGCCCCGAAGTCGAGGCGCACGAAGTCCGCGACGAGGTCGTAGAAGACCTCCTCCCTCAGCCCCGGTCCCACGAGGCCGGCGATGCGCGCGAGCGGGAGGACCGCGTCGACGCGCTCCGCGAAAGGAGCGAGCAGGGGCATCACCGGCGCCGACGCCTTCATGCCGCCGACCATGAGGGGCACGAGGGGCTCGATGAGGGGGCTGTTGAAGGCCGTCTTGAATGGGTTTCCGAAGGTCCCGTTCAAGGCGACGATGGCCGCGAGGCGGTCCGGGTGGAAGCGGCACACCTCGAAGTTCAGCTGGACGCCCATGCTCCAGCCGACGGCCACCACGCGCTCGACCTCGAGGTGGTCGAGGACCGTGATCAGGTCCAGGACGTGGTCCTCCATTCGATAGGCACCGCGCCCCCGGGGCTTTCCGGAGCGGTAGAGGCCGCGGTAGTCCCAGGTGACGATGCGGTGGCGCCCCTCGAAGTGCTCGCGGAGGTAGCGCCAGGTGTCGACGTTGCCGCCGAGCCCGTTGGTCAGCAGGATCGGAGGCCCGTCCTTCTTGCCGAGGTCGTAGACCGCGATGCTTGTGCCGTCGAAGGAGCGGATGTGTTCGGTCGGGGAGGTGAGCATCGGCGGAGGATAGCTCTTCGCCCCAGGCGATGCACACCCCCCCACCTCGATTGGCCGCTCTACGTCGATTCGGGGACAGTCCCGTTTCGATTTGGCGTCGATTCGGGGACAGTCCCGTTTCGATTCGGGGACAGTCCCGTTTCGATTTGGCGTCGATTCGGGGACAGTCCCGTTTCGATTTGGGGACAGTCCCGTTTCGATTTGGGGAGCTATCTTACTCCGTCGGGTTCTCGGGATCCTCGGGGTCCGTCGGGTCCGTCGGGTCCGTCGGCTCCTCCGGCTCGGCCTTCACGCAGCTTCCCATGGCGGGATCGAAGTAGAAGGCGTTGCAGACCTCGCCCTCGGCGCAGTCTTCGGCGACCGTCGGCCGGCAGAGCTTGGTGCAGATCAGCGTGCCGTCTTCGAGCTCGTCGCAGAAGCCCCTGACCGCCTTGCCGTCGCTGCCGCAGGTCTGGCCGTAGCGGGCCTCCTCGGGGTTGCAGGGCTCGCCGAGGGCGGAGGGGTCGAAGGGGAGCTCCTTGAGGCAGATGCCGCCGAGGGCGCAGATCAGGCCCTCGCTGCAGCCCGGCTCCGGGGCGAAGAAGTCGCAGGACTCGCGGCAGACCGGCTCGGGGTCGGCGAGGCAGGAGAGGCCCGGCTTGCAGCCGGTGCTGATGTCGCTCAGCTCGCAGGGGTCACCGGTGCCCGCGGGGCCGACGCGGCGGCAGATGCCGGCGCTGCCGGTGAGGTCGGTGGTCTCGCAGGTGAAGCCCTCGGGGCAGGACGCGGGGTCCGCCGCGATGCAGCTCGTGTAGCAGGCGCCGGCGTTGGAGACGTCGCTCATCGTCTGGCACTGCTGGCCCTCGGGGCAGGTGGTCATCCAGCCGTCACACTCGCTGACCTCGCAGGTCGCGGTGTCGGGGTCGCACATCATCGCGCTCGGGGCCGGGCAGTCGGTCGCGCTCTGGCACTCCCCGCCGGTGGAGACGCAGATGCCCACGTCGAGCCCGAAGGCGTCGGCGCAGATCTGGCCGGCCTCGCAGTCGTCGTGGAGGCCGTCGAGGCGGCAGAGGGCGGTGCAGACGAGAGTCTCCTTCTGCTCGACGCACACTCCCTTGACGGCCTTCGCGGTCATGCCGCAGAGGCTGCCGAACTCGGACTCGGGCCCGGAGCAGGGCTCGCCGATCTTCGCCTCCTCCGCGATGGCGGGCGGCCCGCAGGTGCCGCCGAGGTGGCAGACGAGGCCCTCGACACAGCCCGGCTCGGCCGCGAAGGTGTGGCACATGGCGCGGCAGACGGGGGGAGCGTTCTCGCCCTGGGGCGTGCAGACGAGGCCGACGCCGCACATGGTCGAGATGTCGCTCGGCTCGCAGACCGAGCCGGCCGTGGCGTTGGTGGCCCGCTGGCACACGCCCATCTGGCCCGAGAAGTCTATCTGCACGCACTCGTGGCCCGCCGGGCAGGAGCTCGGCAGGAAGGGCAGGCAGTCCTCGTAGCAGGCGCCGTACCAGGCGCCGTCGGCCTGGCCGAGACAGACCTGGCCCTCGGGGCAGGGGGTGAAGAAGCCGTCGCAGCTCTCCGAGCCGAGGATGCACATGGCGGTCGTGGGGTCGCAGACCAGCTCGAGGGGGTTGGGGCAGTCGTCGACGCTCGAGCAGGGCACGCTGTAGGGCACGCACTGGCCGTCGAGGTCGCACACGTCCTCGGCGTTCTCGCACTCGCCGCAGGAGCCGCCGCAGCCGTCGTCGCCGCAGACGCGGCCGGTGCAGTCGGGCACGCAGGGAGCGTCCGGGTCGACGTAGGTGTCCTCGGGGGGAGTCGTCGTGGTGTCCGGGTCATCCGTCACCGCGCTGCCCTCGTCTTGCCAGCCGAAGTCGAAGGGCACGAAGCGCCCCGGATCCTCTGTGGCCTCACCCGTGTCCGGGTTGCTGGGGAGCTCGTGGAGGTTCAGGCCGGGGTCCTTGGCGATGTTCGGCGGCCGCCCGGGGTCCGCCGTGGGGAAGCCGTAGTCCGGCTTGACGTTGGACACGTCGGGGAGGGTCGGCCCGCCCTTGTCGGCGCTCGGCGTGAAGCCGTCGGGCGTGACGCCGGCGCCGTCACCGGCTGTCGCGTCCGCGGCGCCTCCCGCCGGATCGTCCGCGGACGAGCAGGCAGGGGCTGCGAGCATCAGGAACAAAGCAGGCAAAAGGACGCGGGACCACCGGAATCGGGCCATAAGCTCCACCCTCGTACTGTCTGGAAGCGCGGGCTACTACGTGAGCAACCCGCGGAGGTCAACAGGTACGTGCCCTTTCCGTTGACATATGGGGCCCGCAAGGCTACGCGACCCGACCCTTGATCGGATCACCTACAAGGCCGGCTTCGCCCCCCGAGGCTCGGTCCTCCACGACCCACCCCTACGCCGCCTTCCTCGGCGAGGTCCAGCGCCCCGGGCGCTACCTCGGCGCGGAGCACGGCGCGCGCTGCAAGCCCTGGGAGCAGGCCGAAGGCGGCCGCATGCTCCTGTGCTTCCCCGACGTCTACGAGGTCGGGATGAGCCACATGGGCACGCGCATCCTCTACGAGATCTTGAGCAACGAGGAGGGCCTGCTCGCCGATCGCTGCATGATGCCGTGGACCGACGCCATCGAGCAGCTGAGGGCCCGCGACCTGCCCCTCGTGTCCCTCGAGCACACCCGGCCGCTGGTGGATTTCGACGTGGTGGGCTTCTCGCTGCAGTCCGAGCTGAGCTACACGAACGTGCTGGCGATGCTCGATCTCGGCCGCCTCCCCCGGCACGCCGCCGAGAGGGAGGAGGGCTCCCCCATGGTCCTCGGCGGGGGGCCGAACGCGACCCACCCGGAGCCCCTCGCTCCTTTCTTCGACGCCTTCTTCGTCGGAGAGGCCGAGGCGCTGCTCCCCGAGCTGCTGAGGACCTGGGTGAGGCTCCGTGAAGACGGCGTGCCCCGCCTCGAGCGCCTGCGCCGCATGGCCGGGCCCTATCACCTCTACGTGCCCGCGCTGTACGAGCGGGAGCTCGACCGGACGAGCGGCCTCGAGGTCGTGAGCGGGCCCGCCTCCGATGAGCGCGGCCTCCCCTCCCCGGTGCAGCGGACCTTCGTCGACGACCTCGACGCCCACCCCTTCCCGGCGACCGGACCGGAGCCCCTCGCCGAGGCCGTCTTCGACCGGGCGGGCGTGGAGATCGCCCGGGGTTGCACCGAGGGCTGCCGCTTCTGCCAGGCCGGCATGATCTACCGCCCCGCCCGGGAGCGCAGCCCGAGCAGCGTGCTCGAGACCATGCGCGCGAGCGTCGAGGTCGCCGGGCACGACGAGGTCTCGCTGACCAGCCTCTCCACCGCCGACTACAGCGCCATCGTGCCGCTCGTCGACAGAGTGGCGGCGAGCTTCCGGGAGGACCGCGTCGCCCTGTCGGTCTCCAGCCTGAGGGCCTATGGGCTGCCCGCGCGCACCCTCGACTCCCTCCGCGAGGTGCGGGCGGCCGGGCTGACCTTCGCCCCCGAGGCCGGCACGCAGCGCCTCAGGGACGTCATCAACAAGAACGTCAGCGAGGAGGAGCTCCTCGACACGGCCGAGCGGGTCTTCGAGCGCGGCTGGCGACGCTTGAAGCTCTACTTCATGGTAGGCCTGCCCACCGAGACCGACGAGGACCTCGCCGCCATCGTCGACGTGGCTCGGAGGGTGCGGGGAATAGGCCGCCGCCTCGCCGGGCCCAAGGCCTCGGTCAACGTGACCGTGGCGGTGCACGTGCCGAAGCCGCACACACCCTTCCAGTGGTGTGCGATGGACTCGCTCGAAGAGAGCGCGCGCAAGAGAGCCATGCTCCGGCAAGAGGCGAAGGCCCTGCGCCTCGAGCTCCGCACCCACGGAGCCGAGCCCTCCGTTGTCGAGGGCGTGCTCGCGCGCGGCGACCACCGGGTCGCCGCCGCCCTCGAGGTTGCATACGAGCTGGGCTGCATCCTGGACGGCTGGGACGAGCATTTCTCCTTTGATCGCTGGCAGGCGGCCTTCGAGGCGGCCGGGATCGACCCCTCGACCTACCTGCGCGAGATCGCCGTCGAGGCGAGGCTGCCCTGGGATCACATCGACGTCGGCCTCGCGGAGGGCTTCCTGGCGAAGGAGCACCGCCGCGCCCTCGCGGGGCGTTTCTCGCCGCCTTGCGCCAAGCCCTTCGGGGGTGAGGGGAGGAC
>CAZQPP010000481.1:0-6618 GCA_964594295.1 uncultured Myxococcales bacterium
GCACTGCAAGTGCCTACATCACCGTCATAGCACCCGTTCTATGCAACCAGAGGGTCTACTCAGTCGAGCGCCCAGGCGCGGACCTCGAGTGGAGCAGCGACATCTGGCTGGGCCAGGAGGCCGACGCGGTCGACGGCGGCTTCAGCGAAGGCCAGGCATTCGTGGGCCGCATCGACGACTTCGCCTGGTATGCCCACGCCCTGACACCCGGGGAGGTCACAGCTCTGCTGGACGGCATCCCGGCCGTCGACCGCAACCTGGAGATCTGCGACGGCGCGGACAACGACTGCGACGGTCGCGTGGACGAGGGCTGCCCCTGAGGCCGCCCCCTCACTTCCTGTTCCGCGCCACCTCGTAGAGCCTCTCCATGCCGCGCTGGTCGTCGACGAGGTAGTCCCTCAGGCTCTCCAGCGTGCGGTACATGTCCGGGGTCGTGAAGGGGCCGTCCTCGGCCGGGTCCACCCTGAGCAGGGACTTGAAGGCCGAGCTCAGGAGGCGGAGGGGGATTCGTGCGGGCTCGGGCTCTTCGGTGGCGTTTGCGAGGAGCTCGTTGAGCACCCGGCCCGGGTCCCTCTGCTGCACCCGGTCCACCGCCCTGAGCAGGCGGGTGATGATGGCGGGGTTCTGGGCGAGCACGGCGCCGGCCCAGTGCGCGACCTCGGCGAGGGCGTCGTGCTCGATGCGGCACTGCGAGAGCCAGGCGAGGGCGCCGACGAGGGCGGCGTGGCCGTCGGCGCCGGGGCCGGGCTCGGTGTGGGAGAGCAGGTTGGCGAGGAAGGTGTCGATCTCGGCGCGCAGGGCCTCCTCCTCGCGCAGCTCGGCGGCGATGACGAGGAGGCGGCGGGCGGTGCGGCTCCCGAGCAGGTCTATGACGTCGGCTCGGATCTCCGCGAGGTCGGCGCGCCACCTGGTCTGGTCGGTGACGCGCTTCTCGGCGAAGGAGGCCAGGGACGATATAGCAGCTCGGGCGAGGGGCGCCGCGGCGGGGTTCTTTAGGCTCTCCCCGTCGAGGTCGAGGATGGGGCCGAGGAGGTCTGCGGCCTCCCAGGCCGCGTCGGCGACGGGATCGGCCTCGATCGCCCGCTCCGTCTCGCGCGCCGCGTATAGCAGGACTCCGAGCAGGGAGAGCTTGTCCTGAACAGCGAGGCTGCCGTCTCCCTTGAGGGGGACCTCCGGGAGGAGGCCGATGAGCTCCGGGGCCGGCTGGAGCAGGAAGGTGAGCAGGCCGGCCACCTCGTCTATGGCCGAGAGCTGCTCACCCCTGAAGTGAAGCTTAACCTCGGAGAGGGTGGAGGACAGGGCCGAGACGTTCTCGATTATGTGGGTCGTGCCGACGAGGTCGATGAGATCCACCTCGGCGTTTCGGATGCCCGTTCCGCGGCTCAGGGAGCCCGTCCTCTGGTGCGGCTCCGCGGAGTAGTGCTCGTGCAGGATCCCCATCAGGTCGACGAAGTCCTGGGTGTGGCCCATGGAGACGTGGGCCTCGGCGAGGGGGCGGAAGGCCGCGAGGCCGCCGGTCCGCTGGAACTCCATGAGGGCGTAGCCGCGGTGCTCGCGGACCGGGAAGCCCTGGTTGCACATGGGGTTGCCGAGCAGGGCCTGGTCGTGGGCGATGAAGAGGTTGAGCTGCTCCGCGGTCGGCGTGAGATCGTCGAACTCGGGCGCGGCCCCGAGCAGGGCCTCCACCACGTAGTCGGGGATGTCGCCGATGCCGAGCCTGCCGTAACCGGCCATGGACTCCACGTAGAGGTAGGCCAGGCTCTCGGTGACCAGGAGCTGCTCGTAGCTCTGCCCGAGGATGGTGGCCACGTAGCGGGCGCCGTCGGTGTCGTTCACGAGCTCGGCGACGCGCTGCATGATCGACTGGTTGGCGGGGGCGCCGTCGCCGAGGCTGCGGTCGACCGGAGGGGCGTAGGTCAGGTGGTCGACCTGCTCGGGCTCGGTGATCTTGGAGACGTCCGGGATGATGAGCCCGGTGTAGGTCAGCATGTCGGGCAGGGCGGTCTTCAGGCCGAGGCTGCGGTTGTCGCCGAGGGCGGCCAGCACGGCCCTGAGGACGCCGCCCTCGGCCAGGGAGGCGGCGTGCACGAGCAGATCGTCGGCGAGGGTGTTGCCGGGGGTGAGGATCGTGCGTCCCGCGAAACGCGCGCGGACCCGAGCCACGTCCTCGAGCAGGCCCGGGAGCAGGTCCGGGCGAGCGCGGTCGACGGCGGCGAGGGCGGCGAGGGCCTCGGGCAGGCGCTCGTAGCTCAGTACCTCGATGGCGATGCGGAGCCACATGTCCAGCGGCGAGCCCTCCACCTGGTAGCCGAGGTAGCTCCCGCTGCCGTCGGCCTTCTCCCAGAGCGGCCCGAGCAGGGGGTGCAGCGCGCGGAGCAGGTCGTGAAGCGCTCCGCTCTGCGCGTAGCCGTGGGCCGAGATGAGCCCGTACCCGAGGGTGGTGTGGCGCAGATCCACGTATCGGTAGAGGGGGCTGCCGCCCATGGAGATCGCGCGGCCCTCGGTGTCCCGGTTCTCGCCGTGCTCCGAGCGCCAGGAGAAGGCCGAAGGGGCTCCGACCCCGCCGTCGACTCGGAGCATGCGCCCGTCCGGTGCCCTGTCGGGCCTCCCGTCGGCGTCCGCGTCGACGAGGGGAGGGGGCACCAGGCCGTCGACCATCTTCGGCAGGCCGTCGTCGTCGATCTCGACCGACCAGGCCGGCGCGCCCAGATCGGGAAGGGGAGCCGGGGCGGGCTCGAGCAGGGCGGCGAGCAGCCTCTCCGCCAGGGCGTGCTTCGAGGGCTCGAAGGCCAGCAGGCGCGCGGCGAGGTCGGCCTGCATGTCCTGGATCGGCGCCTCCCTCGCCGTGAGGAACTCGCTCAGCGGGGCGAGCACGTCCGCGGGGCTCAAGACGACGCGCCTCAAGAGCCTGTAGACCGAGGGCGGGACCGGGTCGAACGCGGCCTCGAGCTCCGCGAGGGCCGCCACCACACCCGGGCCCGAGAGGGCGCCGTCGACGACGCGCGCCAGGTCCTTCGTCAGGGAGGGGATAGGCGCGGGGGAGCCGTCCGGCGCGTCCTCGTAGAGCGGCACATAGGCCTCGAGCACGTCCAGCATGCGCTCGCCGACGCCGTCTCTGACCAGGCGGTCGAGGGCCCAGACGAGGTCGTCGCGCCGGGCGTCGAGGGCCGCGACCCGGGCGGCCGGCGAGTGCTCCGAGATTCGGGACTCCTCGCGCAGGATCTCGAAGGCCTCCTCCCCGAAGCTGCCGTGCTCGGCCCTGGGCTCGGTCTCGAAGGGCTCGTCGGGCATGCAGCCGGTGCTGAGGAGGCTGGCCGCGAGGAGGAGCGTGGCAGCGGTGCGCCCCATCAGAAGCCCCCGCCCATCCGGTAGTCCAGCGAGAGCCCGAGCAGGGTGGCCGCCGAGGTGTAGCGCCCGTTCCCGACCGTGGAGGGGCCGCCCTCGCCGTAGGGGCCGATGTCCTCGCTGAAGAGCGGGTTCACCTGGGTCTTGGTGCTGTCCGAGACCGTGCGCGACGCGAAGAAGAGCCGGCCGAGGCCGGCGTTCAGGCGGAATTCGCCGAAGTCGTAGGAGGCCCCGGCCGCGACCAGGACCTTGCCGGCGTCCACCACCGAGACGTTCAGGGTCTCGGTGGGCACCGCCGAGCTCTCCACGTAGCCTCCCGCCCGCAGCTCGAGGCGCCCTCCGTAGAGCTTCACGGCGCCGCCGAGGTGCAGGGAGTGGGTGTCGTCGAAGTCCTCGCGCACGGTGAAGGGGCGCACGACGTAGCTGCCGAGGCCCGGCAGGTTGGTGAAGCGCACGTTCCCGGCCGGTGTGGGGCTCACGACCACGTCGTCGTGGACGGACCAGCGCGTGAAGACCCACGCGGCCTCCACGTCGTGACCGCCGGTGAAGACGTAGCGCGCGGCGGCCCGGGCGGTGTAAGGGAAGCTCGTCTCGAGCACGATGTCGCTGCCCTCGACCTTCATGTCCTTGAAGTAGTAGTGCGAGGGCCGCCGGAAGAGGAGGTCGCCTTCGGCCTCGACCTCGAAGCCGGCCTGAAAAGAGGCCGCGAGCTCGAGGCCTGCGACGGCGCGCCACCACACGCCGAGCACGAAGGAGGGGGTGAGGCGCTGCACCACGTCCGTCCTGATGCGTCCGTCGAGGGAGGGGTCCTCCTGCCAGCCGAAGAGCCCCGGGTAGGCGCTGACGTCGAGCTCCTGGCGCAACAGGAAGTCCTGGAGCTGGAAGCCGGCGCCCACCGCCAGGTTGTCCAAGGGCCGCCACGCCGCCGACAGCTGGTAGATGAGCATTACCGAGGTGTTCCTCGTCAGGCTGTAGCGCTGCGGGCCGTCTTCGGGCCACTCGGCCTGGCTGCCCTGGGGCGCGTAGGCGCCCAGCGTGAACATGAAGCGCCGGAGGCCGAAGTTGCTCCCGACGGCGAGGGCCGGGACGACCTGCGGGGCGCCGCCCCCGTGGACCTCGGGGAAGCTCCCCTCGGCGTCCGGGTCGTAGCGCTTCACGAGTGCGCTCTCGCTGCGCTGGAAGCCGACGGCGCGGTCCACCATCGAGAGGTCGAGGTAGGCTGCCAGGGGCGCCGACTGGAGCGCCAGCCGCGCCGGGTTCGACCACTGGGCGTTGAGGTCGTCCGCGGCTGCGACGGCGGCCGCGCCGCGTGAGAAGGCCCGCACACCGCGCCCGGTCAGGACGAATCCAGCCCCGTGGGCCTGCGCCGGCAGCGCGGCCCAGAGCGCGGCGGCCAAGACCCAACACCGCCAATTCTTGCATGCAGCGCTTCGCACAACGTTAATATAGCGTTAGGGATGGCATGAGGCATCCGACGCGATGATCACCCACGCCCACCGTCCTATCCTGCTGCCCCCCGGCGCTTCCCTGGTCTTCCCCGATCCGCGCCGGGCGGCATCTCACGGGTTGTTGGCCGTGGGCGCGGATCTCTCCATGTCGCGCCTGATCCTGGCCTACCGCCACGGCATCTTCCCGTGGTTCTCGCCGGGGGAGCCGCCGCTATGGTGGAGCCCCGATCCGCGCGGGGTGCTGCGCCCCGAGGAGGTGCATGTCTCCAGGAGCCTCGGCCGGCAGCTCCGCAGAGGGGGCTTCCGGCTCACCTGGAACACGGCCTTCGGGCCGGTCATCCAGGCCTGTGGAGATCTCCGCCCCGAGGGCACGTGGATCACCCGCTCCATGATCCGCGCCTATCGCGCGCTTCACCGAGCAGGGCGCGCGCACAGCCTCGAGGTGTGGAACGAAGGCGAGCTGAGCGGCGGCATCTACGGCGTGCAGGTCGGGGCCCTGTTCGCGGCCGAGAGCATGTTCCACCGGCGCTCGGGGGCGTCGAAGATAGCCCTCGTGGCCTTCGCCCGCACTCTGGCCCGCGCCGGCGTGCGCCTCATAGACGTCCAGTTCCTTACTCCCCACCTGCGCTCCATGGGCGCTACGGAGGTCTCCCGGGAGACCTACCTCGACCTGGTCGCGGAGCTGCGGGACGCCGAGGTGGACCTGAGCGGGCTGAATCCGGACTGGGAAAGGGCCCGGATCTGAGGAAAGACCCAAAAAACTAAAGTTCCCGGACAGATCGCCGACTTCAGGTGCGTACCTACCCCCTTCTTCACGAGGGAGGACGCCATGTCACCTCGCAAAAACCACGACGACGATCAGCCCCAAGACGAGGCACCCGGCCAACCGCGCCTGGTGGTCGTAGCGTGCGACCGTGACGAAGTGGAGCCCGACGAGGCGACCAAGCCGCTTCAGATGCCGCCCGAGCTTGCCATCGACGAGGAAGAGCCCACCGACATGTTCGGGGCGCTGGCCCTGGCACCCCCGCCGGGAGAGAGCCTCGTCCTCTCCGACGAGCCCACCGATCACTTCGGCGTCGTGCCCTTGACGCCGGTCGGCAAGGTGTTGGAGGAGGAGGAGCCCGAGGAGGTGGAGGTCGCAGTCTCCGAGGTGCCCGAGGACACCCTGGTCGGTCCGCCTCGCGTCGCGTGCGCGGTGGGGGACTAGCGCTCCGAAGGACAGCTCTGGGCCGCCCAGAGCACCTTTTCAGACCCCGAGGAGGGTGCGCGCCACGTTGTGGTAGAGGCGCGCCGCGAGGTCGCGGTCCTTGTCCAAGGTGTCTCTGAGCTTGGCCGTACGGATGGCGGCGAGGCTCGAGTGGGTCAGGGAGCGCACGCTCTGCCACCGGACGCTACCCTCGATCAGGGCCTCGTCTCCGATCGAGGCCCCCGCTCGCAGATCGTGGCGCGACTGCGGGCCTTCTACCGCCAGCTCTCCCTTGGTCAGCACGTAGAGGCGATCCGAGTCCTCGCCGAGATCGAAGAGGGTCTGGTTCTCGTGGAGGGTCAGGGGCGTCATGATGCCCATCAGCGTGCGGATCTGCCCCACGCTCAGGCCGTCGAAGAGCGGGACCCTCCGGAAGAGCGACAGATCCCCCGGGGCCTGGGGCTGCTGGGCGTTGGCGGCATGGGCGGCGGGCGGCAGGGTCGCGGCGCGCCGGCCTTCGGGCTTGGTGTCCTCGCGGCGCAGATCGCGCACGCCGCGACGCCTCTCCCGAGCTGCCGGCGCGGTCGGCTCGGGCGTGGGCTCGGCCGCCGGAGCCGACGGGGTGGTCGGCCGGCGCGG
>CAZQPP010000482.1:0-6616 GCA_964594295.1 uncultured Myxococcales bacterium
TGGCATGTGCCGTCGCCGCAGGGCGTGCCGCAGTCCTCCGGGCAGGCGTCGGGGTCTTCGCCGCAGGCGTAGCCCATGCAGCGCCCGTCGCCGCAGCCGGCGGCCCCGTCCGGGCCGGCGCAGCAGTCCTCGGGGCAGACCGAGGGGTCCTCCCCAGGGGAGCAGGCGCCGTCTCCGCACGCGCTGCAGTCGGCGGGGCAGTTGAGGGCGTCCTCACCGCCGTCGGCCTCGCAGCTGCCGTCGCCGCAGGAGCACAGCGTGTCGAGGCCTTCGTCGGTCTCGCCGTCGCAGTCGTTGTCCTGGTCGTCGCAGGTCTCGGCGGCGGGGAAGCGGGCATCGCAGGGAGCGAAGCCGGCTGCACCCTCGCAGCGGCGCAGGCCTGCGCAGGTGCCGTGGAAGCTCGTGATCTTGCACGGCTCCTCGAGGCCGCGGGTGGCCTCGGCGCAGCAGGCCTCTCCTTCGGGTGCGCAGACGTGGATCTCCTCGCCCTCGAGGTCCTCTCGCGGCGCGCAGGTGCGTCCCTCCGCGCAGATCGGGTCCGAGGGATCGCAGAGCCTCAGGCAGCGGGCGGGGCCCTCGCCCTCGCGGGGCACCGTACACGCGGTCGGCCAGGGGCAGTCCTCCTCCTCGTCACACTCGGCGCACAAGGCAGGGGCCGGGTCGCTCAGGCCGGAATCCGTGGGACCTGCGTCCCGCAGACCGGGGTCCGGCGGTCCCGGGTCCAAGAGCCCCGGATCCTCAGGACCGGGATCAGGGAGGCCCGGATCCTCGACGCCGAGATCTGCGGTCGCACCCTCGTCGGCACCGCGGTCGGCCGGAGAGACGCCGAGGTCGATGCTCGGGAGCCCCGGCCGCGAATCGGGCAACCTGACGTTGTCCATGCCCGCCGGCGCTCCGCTGCTGTCGCCCGAGCAGCGACAGGACGCCGCGAGCAGCGTGACGAAGAGGAGGAGCGCCGTGGGCAGGACGGGCACTGGCGCCCTAGAACAGCTTGTAGCTGAAGCGGAGCAGCACGCGCTGGTCGATTTGCGTCTCAGCGGCGACCTTCACGTCGTCGGTGATGCGCGCAGTGTAGTTAAGCGAGGCGAAGGATGACAGGCGCAGGGTGACTGTGCCGCGGAAGTCGAGCTTGTGGGCGTCTTCGCTGTCGAAGGGGAAGAAGGCGTCGGCGTCGGCGCGGAGCAGTAAGAAGCGTGTGGCGTTGAGCTGCCCGACGAGCGAGGCCTTGGTGCCGAACTGCGTGGCGTTTCGGATGTGCTGGATCTCGAGCTCGGGGGTGGTCGGGTCGTTTCGCTCCTCGTCGAAGGCCTCGAGGGCGAAGAGCTGGCGGCCGCCGGGGCCGATGAAGCTCGTGAGGTTGAACCATGGGCCGGGCGAGATGTTCAGGCGCAGTCCGGCCCCGAACTCGAGGTTGACCGGGGAGAATGGCCGGGCGGTCTCGACGTCGAGCACGCCGGTGTCGCGGCCTATCTCATCGCCCTCCGCGTTCAGGCGTAGGATGTCGGTGCGGTCGTCGAAGTCGAGCACGCTCGGGAGCAGGCGCGTGTCGGCGCTGAAGAGCACCGACGGGCCGAGCCACGAGAGCAGGAAGTAGGTGTAGGAGGTCTCGAGGTCCGCCTCGTTGACGTCGGGCACGAGGGCGCGGTCGGGCACGTCGGCCGAGCCGCCGGCCTCGAGGTTCAAGCGCAAGAAGAAGTCGTGCCCGAACTGTCCGAAGTGCACCTCGGTCTCCGAGAAGGCCGAGGCCGCGAAGTTCAGGCCGTCGGTCTTGCCCGCAACGTTCTTCAGGTCGCTGAGCTGGGCGTGGCCGCCGACGGTCCAGTTCACGTTCCAGCCGTCGGCGATCTCGGTCCCGCCCGGGATCTCGCCGGCGCCGAGCAGGTCGCCGTTGAGCTCGTCCATCACCACGGTGAGCTGGACGAGCTCTCCGGGCTCGAGCCGGAAGGTGAAGAAGTTCCGGCGAGCCTGGTAGCTCTCGCCGGCCGCGAGGAGCATGTAGTTGCCGGGCCTGAGGAGCCAGGTCTTCAGGCGCTCGCCCTCCTGCCGGACCGCTCCGAGGCCGAAGCCGGTGTAGTCCTTCGCGGGCATGGTGATGAGCTCGTAGGCGCCGCGGAAAGAGGTGCCGCGCTCGTTGACCACCTCGACGACCAGGCCGCTCCACTCCACCGGGATGATCGTGATCTCCCCCTCCATCACGTCCGCCTCGAACTCCAAGACGTCCTCCGGGGCGCCGTTCCCGATCAGGACGCGGTAGGTGCCCGGCGGCAAGATGATCTTCTTGCCCGGGTCGGAGGTCGCGATCAGCTCACCGTCCTGAGTCACCACGCACTGGGGCTCGAGAGAAGACTCGGTCAGCGCGGGGATGAAGAGGGCGCCAGCCGCCGGGGGGAGGAGGGTGGGGTCCTGCTCGATCTGAATGGCGGGGATCTCGGCGATCCAGCTCTGGTGGCCGGCGTGCGGGTCTCCTTCGACCGGGCCGGTCATTGCGAGGGTGGCGGTGGAGAGCTCGCCTTCCGGCTCCTCGGCCGGCGGCTCGGCGAGGGCGGGGAGGGCGGCGGCGAGGAGGAAGGGGAAGATGATAACGCTGCGCATGGTCCCACCGCCTACCGTATGAGCCTGACGCGTGGTTTCTCTTCGGGCTCCTCGGGCGCGTCGACGTCCTTCGGGCCCGTGACCCTGGCCGGCATTTTGCGCGCCGCCTGGCCCGGAGCCGGCAGCGGGGAGTCGAGGACGGACTCGAAGTAGGAGTCGAGCTGAGATATGGCGACCTGCATCTGCTCCCTGAAGATGTCGCTGAGCGCCTTGACCACGTAGGTCGGGTCGCGCTGGTAGACCCTCTTCTTCTCGTCGAAGCCGTACTGCCAGACGACCGTCTTGTCCTCGTATCGCACCAGCGAGAAGCGCATGGCGAGGTGGGCGAACCACTGGTCCTGGGTCGAGTCGAGCTCCTCGATGGCTACCACGTCGCTCTCGAGGGTGTAGTCGGGGAGCTTCTCGCCGATCTGCTGGACCACGTCCGAGACCACGTTGGAGGTCCGCAGGTAGCTCGACGTCAGCTCGGCGAGGAGCTTGCGCGGCTTGCTCACCCACAGGCGGTAGTTGTAGTAGCGCAGCTCGAAGGCGCTGCTGCGGTAGACTATCTCGGCGCGGTCGTAGGCGTTGGCCACGTCGAACTGGCGCACCCTGATCTGCACGTTGTGGCGCGGAGTGGCGTAGCGCTGGACCGTGGTCTCGGTGGGGTACTCGAAGGAGTAGTAGGTGCGGCGAATCTGCTTGCCGCCCATGGGGCAGGAGAGGGTGGTCGCGCAGGCGAGGGGGATGAGGAGCAAGAGGAGGCGTCTCATTGGATCTTCCGCTCCTCCTCTGTGCGCCCGCTGATCAAGGCTGACGGGTTGTCTCTGAGGTAGGCCGCGAACTCAGCGAAGCTCTCGGCGCCGGTAACGAACTCGTCCAAGGCCCGGATCAGGTCGTCGCGGGCGCGCATGAGCGTGATGTCGGCGTGCTCGACGAGCGTCGTGCTTCGGTCCGACAGCTTGTTCAGGCGCTCGAGCAGCGCGCCGAGCTCCTTCTTGGACATGCGCTTCTCCGCGGTCCGGAGGGCGCCCTCGACGGCGCCGGCCACCTTGGCGACCTGGTCGGGAGTCACCCAGAGGCTTATGACGTTGGCGGCCTGGCTCACGTTGGCGATGGACTCGCGGCTCTGCTGGAGCAGCGGCCCGACCTCCTCGCTGGCCACCTCGAGGTTGCCGATGATGCTCGTGACGTTGGGGCGTGTCTCGTCGATGGTCAGTCGGATCTCCTCGGCGAGGAGCGTGGCCTCCTCGATGGCCGTCGCGATGCGCCCGCGGTTCTCGCCGAGGGTGGAGCGCAGGTCCGAGACCAGGCCGCGGGTCTCGGCGAGCACGCCCTGGAGGTTCTTCGCGGTGTCGCCTCCGGTGATCTCGGCGAGGTTCTGACCCAAGACCTCGAGCTTGCGGCCGATGGAGGCGGCCATGTCGGTGAGCTCGTCGAAGGTCGACACCCTCGAGGTGATGTAGCTACCGGGCTCCAGGACCTCGGCGGCGTTCGTGCCGCCGCTGAGCTCGACGTTCTTGAGGCCCGTGATGCCCTGGAGGTTGACCGAGGCGAGGGTGTCCTTCTTGACGGGGGTGCCGGGCCGCAGGCTGATGCGCACGCGGACCGACGCCACGTCCTCGGGATCGATCCTCACGTCCTCGATGCGGCCCACGCGGATGCCGTTGTAGGTGACCACGGCGCCGACATCGAGGCCGGCGACGCTGCCCTGGAAGCGGATGAAGTACTCGTCGCGCTTCTCTAGGATGGCGCTCCCTATGAGGGCGAGCATGGCGACGGTCAAGATCGCCGTTGCGATGATCAGGAAAGCGCCGAGGCGGGCGCGTTGTGCGGCCGTGACGCGGCTCATGGCGATACCCCCTCGGACAGGGCGTCGAGCAGTGACGGTCCGTCGCCGCCCAGACCAGACGCTTCGCGCCCGAAGAAGGTCTTCAGCGCCGGGTCCTGAGAGGCGACGGCCTCGTCTTTGGGACCGTCGAAGTGGATGCGCCCGTGGCGCAGCATGACGATGCGGTCGGCGATGGTCAGGATGCTGCTCAGCTCGTGGGTGACGACGATGACGGTGAGGCCGAGCAGGTCGCGTAGGCTCAGGATGAGGCGGTCGAGGTCCGCGGCGGTCAGGGGATCGAGGCCCGCGGAGGGCTCGTCGCAGAGCAGGAGCTCCGGGTCGAGGGCGAGGGCGCGGGCGAGGCCGGCGCGCTTCCTCATCCCTCCGGAGAGCTCGCCGGGCAGCAGGTCGTGGGCGTGCTGCAGGTGCACGAGGGCCAGCTTCATGCGCACGATCCCCTCGATTACCTCCTGGCTCAGGCCGGTGTGGGCGCGCAGCGGGATCTGCAGGTTCTCGGCGACGGAGATGCTGTTGAGCAGGGCGCCGTCCTGGAACATCAGGCCGATGCGGCTCAAGAGCTCGGCGCGCTCCTCCTCGTCCTTCTCGTAAGGGTCCTCGCCGAGCACCCGCACGTCACCACGCTCCGGCTGCAAGAGCCCGACCATCGTGCGGAGCAGGGTCGACTTGCCCGAGCCGCTCCCGCCGATGATGCAGGTGACCGCGCGGGGCGGGATGGCCACCGACACGCCGTCGAGGATGAGGCGACCCGGCACGTAGCCGGCGGCGACGTCCTCGATCTCTATGACGGGTGCAGCCAATGCGCCTCCTAGTCTCCGAAGTAGAACACCATGCTGAACGCCGCGTCGGCGACGATGACCCAGAAGATGCTCATGACCACCGACGAGGTCGTCACGCGCCCGACGCTCTCGGCCCCTCCCCGCGCCTGGAAGCCCTTGTGCGCTGCGATGAGCACGATGATCCAGGCGAAGGCGACGCTCTTCAGGAGCCCGGTGAGCAGGTCCTTCAGGTGGAGCGCCGAGTGGACCTGCTTCCAGAAGGCCTCGAGCGAGATGTCGAGGTAGAAGAGCGCCACGAGGAAGCCGCCGACGATGCCGACGAGGTCGGCGTAGACCACGAGGGCGGGCATGGTGATGGTGATGCCCTGGAACTTGGGCACGACTGCGTAGCGGACCGGGTTGAGGCCGATGGTCTCCAAGGCGTCCACCTCCTCGGAGACCTTCATGGTGGCGATCTCGGCGGCGATGGCCGCGCCGCTTCGACCTGCGAGGATGATGGCGGTCATCAGCGGGCCCATCTCGCGGGTCATGGAGACGGCGATGAGGTTGGCGACGTAGATGTTCGCCCCGAACTGGCGGAGCTGGTAGGCCGACTGGAGGGCGACGACGAGCCCCACGAGGAAGGCGATGAGCGCGACGATGGGCAGGGCGTCGCCGCCGATGCGCAGGCCCTCCGAGATCCAGGCCCCGCGACGCACGCGCCGGGTCCTCGGCGCCCCCGCGACGCTCAAGGCGATGGTGTCCGCCGTCAGCACGAGCCAGTCGTAGAGGCCGCGCCACGCGGCGACGGCTCCCTCGCCGACCCGCTCCGCCATGCCGAGCGGGGGAGCGGGCTCCTCGCGCGAGGGCTCCCAGCGGAAGAGCGCCAGCGTGTGCCTGACCTCCGGCCCCGCGCCGGCTACCCGCACGGCGCCGCCGGCCTTCGCAGCCCTTCGCAGCATCGAGTCGAGGAAGGCCGCTCCGGCGCTGTCTATGCGGTCTACGGCGCTGAGCTCGAGCTCGACCTGGTCGCCCGCTCCGGAGGCTCGCTTCACCTGGATCTCGGCGCGAGGCACGGTCTCGCGGGTCAGCGCTCCAAGGAGCTTGAGCCGCTGCCAGCCCTCCGGCCCCTCGGCGGGGACGACCTCGAGCGTGGGCGGATCCATGGGGTGATCCTACCGTGCAATGGGGTTCTCATTAAAAATGTGGGTGTGTCCCACTTGACCCGGCCCAGCCGCCAGGCTCGGCAGCTGACGCGAAGCTCCGTCCGAAGTCGGGCTCGCCTTCGGCAATGGCGCATCCGCCTTTGCGGATGCGGCCCCCAGATAGCGCGCCTTCGGGGCAAAACCCCGAAGGCTTGGAACTGATCCGCTTGGGAAGGGCGCATCCGCTTCAGCGCATGCTGCCCCTCGCTCGCCTCCGGCTCGCTGCGCGCGTT
>CAZQPP010000483.1:0-6598 GCA_964594295.1 uncultured Myxococcales bacterium
GCCCGAGGATCGCGCCGACCAGCTCGACAGGGTGCGTGCCCTGCTCGCCCGTGCGAGAGGCCGGATGGACAGCAAGACTCGGGCGATCCTGATCGGCCACGCCGTCGAGGGACACACCCTGCGCTCCCTCTCCGTGCAGATGGACATGCCCTATCGCGCCGTCTTGAAGCGTTTCCGCGCCGCGGTCGAGGCGCTCCGCGAGGTGGCCGGCGACCTGAAGTAGGGGGTCGGGAAAAGGCCCTGGCCGGGGGATTATGCTATCTCTTCGTCCAGGATGTCTCTTCGCGCGTTCTGCCTCCTCCTCCTCTTCGTGCCAACCGCATTTGTCGCCTGCGGCGGCGACACGAGCGACTCGGGTCCGGCCGCCGCCGACAACGGCATGGGCGGGCGCCTCCCGGGCGACCTCTCGGTCCTGCTGAAGACAGACAAAGGGCCAAACGGAGCCGACCCCGGGGCCGCTGATCCCGGGACCGGTGACACGAGCGCGGGAGAAGACCCGGGCTCGGAGCCCGAGGTGAGCGACCCCTGCGCCAGCTGCGTCTGCGAAGGTGGCGACCAGTGCAACACCGTCGAGTCCGTCTGTGGGGCCGGCGCGTGCCAGTGCAACCTGAGGCCCGTGGAGGACGGCACGCCGTGCGTGGTCGACCCGGAGGCCTGCACGGAGGGCGACACCTGCCAGAGCGGTGTGTGCAGTGCCGGGCCCGCAGCCGAGACCGACGACGGCGATCCCTGCACGGTCGGTCGCTGCGAGGGTGGCGCAGTGATCCAGGAGCCGGCCGAGGGCCCGTGTGAGGACGGCGATCCCTGCACGGTCGGCGACGCCTGCGTGGGCGGCGCCTGCCGGCGCGGGCCGGAGCTGGAGTGTGAGGTGCCCGCCTGCGCCGCGTCGGCGGTGTGTGACAGTGAGACGGGCGAGTGCGAGCCGCTGTGGGAGCCGGAAGGCACACCTTGCGTCGCCGCCGACCCATGCGCTGCGGAGGCCGAGTGCCGCGAGCAGGTCTGCGAGGTCATGAGCCTTCGCACGTGCGACGACGGCGATCCCTGCTCCACGGACCGCTGCAACACGGCAGACGGCTCGTGCCTGCACGGCACGGCGGAGTCCGGGGCGCCCTGCGAGATGGAGGACCCCTGCGTCGAGAGCGCGTCATGCTTCGGCGGGGAGTGCGTCGCCTCGGGCTTCGTGGACTGCGACGACGGCGACCCCTGCACCGACGACTACTGCAGCCCCGAGCAGGGTGGCTGCGTGCACACGACGGCCGACGCATGCTGCGAGTGCCAGAACGACAACCAGTGCAACGACGACAACCCCTGCACGGTGGACAGCTGCGCCGACTGCGCCTGCAACAACGAGCGCGTCGCCGAGTCCTGCTGCGCTGATGTCTCGGAGTGCGAGGACGGCGATCCCTGCACGATAGACCGCTGCGAGGAGCTCGTCTGCGCCTACGAGCCGGCCGACTGGGAGTGCTGCGAGAGCGAGCAGGACTGCGACGACGAGGACCCGTGCACGATCGACCGCTGTGAGGAGAACACCTGCGCTCGAGAGTCCATCGAGGGCTGCTGCCTGACGGTCGCCTGCCGCTCCGCCGAGTGCCGCTTCAGGCGCTCCGAGCGCGACCTCGAGACGCCCTTCCACCTCGGCCTCCCGGAGGCGGGCTCGATGGAGGTCTGGGGCGGGGAGAACAACCCGGTGCCCGACGCCGTGGCCGTGGCCGTCGCCTGGAGCGCGTGGCGCACGGGCATCAACCCCGACTTCCTGCTCGGCATCGGCCAGAAGGAGTCCAACTACGAGAACGACGGGGAGCACTGCACGAGCATCAGCCACGCCCTGGCGCTGGGCTGCTTCCAGATAACGCCCGTAGGCTGGCAGCAGCTCGCCGTCGAGTCATACGCGGCGCGACTGGGCCACTGGCCCTATGCGGACGGCTCGACGGACCCGGAGCAGAGCTGGGTGGCGCGCTTCGACCTCGGCCCCGTCGCGTCGGGTCTCTACTTCCGGTGGACCGAGCACTTCTACTTCGGGCAGCGCAGCGAGGAGATCGCCGCCGCCGGCGTCGACCTCGAGGCGGAGGCTCACAGGATCATAGCCGCCGCCTACAACTGCGGGGCCTGGGGCGTCTTTGACGCGCTCAAGGCGCACGGCCCCGACTTCGAGCAGGGCCTCTGCGGCGAAGGACCGGATTACATCAAGCGCGTCGCGGAGTACTGCGGCGTCTTCGCCCTCGCCGAGCCCTTCGACCCCGTCCTGGGCTGGGCCGAGCACGTCCAGCCCTTGCTGGCCGGCCTTCGAGACTCCTACCCCGAGGAGGCGGCGATCAACTGGGCGGCCCTGGAGACGGCGGTCTTCGACACCTTCTTCGCGGCTGGCGAGCCGCTGAGCTTCGCGCGCCACGTCAAGCTGGTCTTCACGCTCATCGAGGGCTTCCTCCCGCCGGTGGAGGTGCCCGCAGATCAGCCCTGCGAGGCTTGTGGTGTCACCGACCCCGGTGGCTGTGAGGACGTCGCGTTGGAGCGCTGCAACGGGCAGGACGACGACTGCGACGGCGAGATCGACGAGGAGGCCGGCTGCCCCTGCACGGTCGCCCAGTACGGGGAGCACGGCTACATGATCTGCTCCCAGGGCAGATCGTGGACGGACGCGCGCGCCGCGTGCGAGGTCAACGGTCACGCCTTCTTGAAGGTGGACGACGCCGAGGAGAACGCGTTCCTGGTCGAGCAGCTCAAGACTTTCGGCGGGAGCGCCTGGATGGGCCTCAACGACCGCGAGCAGGAGAGGAAGTTCGTCTGGGCCGACGGGAGCGAGCCGGAGTTCCTGAGCTGGGCCGGGAACGAGCCCAACGACGCCGGCGGCGAAGACTGCGCCCACTTCTGGCACAACAACGGCACGTGGAACGACCAGAGCTGCTCGGCCAAGCTGGCCTACGTCTGCGAGGCCGACGGCTCGGGGGATCCGGACGGCGACCTGGTCCCGGTCGAGGAGGATCTGTGCCCTCACGTGCCGAACCCGGCCCAAGCCGACACCGACGGCGACGGGCTGGGCGACGCCTGCGACCCCTGCACCGATTTCGACGGCGACGAGGTCTGCGACGAGCAGGACAACTGCCCCGAGCTCGCCAACCCCGACCAGACGGACACGGACGGTGACGGCGCGGGCGACGCCTGCGACGCCTGCGAGGATCCGGACGTGGACGAGGTCTGCGCAGCGGAGGACAACTGCCCCGAGGTCGCGAACGCCGACCAGGCCGACACCGACGGTGACGGCCTCGGAGACGCCTGCGACGACTGCGAGGACCCGGACGCGGACGGGGTCTGCAACCCCGACGACAACTGCCCCGACATCGCGAACGCCGACCAGGCCGACGCCGACGTCGACGGCATCGGCGACGCCTGCGAGGAGGCGCCCCCGGAGCACCCGGTCCTCGCCGATCTCAGCGACTGCACGGGAACCCAATGGTGGTTCAACTGCGTCGTGCGCCTGACGAGCCAGCTCGAGGAGCCCATCGAAGGCTGGACCCTGCAATTCAGCTTCGACCACCCCATCCAGGACGGCTGGGGCGGCGCCACGGTGAGCGATCTTGGAGAGGGGCGCTACGAGGCCCTGCCGAAGGGTGCCTCCTCGACCATCGCGCCCGGCGGGGCCGTCTCTTTCACCTTCAACGGCAGCACGGGCGCGCCGGCATTCGTGCCGCCATACGATCTGGTCTTCGACGGGGTGGCGCTGCCGTAGGCACGCCGAGCGGGCTCACCAGCCGCAGTTTCCCCATCCTCCGCGCTTCTCGGCGCGGGCCCGGTCCTGCATGTCGCGGAGCTGGCTCTCGAAGCGCAGGCCCTGCGCGAAGCCCTCGAAGATGCGGGCGTGGCCGAGACGGAGGACCCGCGCGTTGAGCTGGACGTGACCGGACGCCGTGCGGACGTAGGCGTATCGAAGCCAGCGGTCGTACTTGTCGATGTCGTCCGCGTTGGGGTCCGGCAGGAGGCAGACGAGGGTGTCCTCGGGCAGCTGCGTCTTCAAGAAGTCCGTGGCCGCCGCCGAGTGGCACTCGTTCGTGGTGACCTCGCTGGCGTTGACGCCGAGCAGCCGTACCTTCGCCCCGCCCTTGATCTCGAACGTGTCCCCGTCGTTGACGAAGTGCACGACGTAGGTCCGCTGCTGGTCGTCGCACTCGCCGGCGGGCGCGTAGAGGAAGTCCTCGTCGCTTGGCGCGACGGCGGCGTCCCTGGCTGGAGAAGGGATGCTCCTGCCGTCGTCGGTGGTGCTGCCCCCGAGATCGGCGCAGCCGCCGCCGAGCACGAGCAGCAGCGCGAGAGCGATGCGCGCGGCCGCCATCAGAAGCGGAACTGCGCGACCGCCTTGACGTCGCGGGCCGTGCTCGCGCCGTCGTCCTTGCGCGATCCTTCACGGTGGTAGGTGAAGAGCAGCGAGACCATGCCGATGTTGCGCCAGAAGTACCAGTGCATGGCAGCGCGGGCTTCGCGGGTGTCGACCTGCTTCTCGAGGTCCTTGGGCAGGTTCGCTGGTGGGTCGTCGAACTTGCCGGCGACGAACTCCCCGAAGTCGGCGGCGATCATGAGGCGCTTGGACCAGACCAGGACGCCCAGCTGGACGTTGTAGGCGTTCTGCCAGGAGCCGAACTCCAGCTCCCGCTTGGCGTAGCTCTCGCCGATGACGACGAAGCGGTTGTAGCGCAGCACGAGGCGCACGTTGGTCGCGGGGTAACGCTCGTAGGGGGTCTGGTCGTACTTGGCGCCCACGTCGAGGCCGAGGGTCAGGGGCGCCGGCGTGTAGAGGAAGGGCGTGTCCCACCGGCTGTAGTGGCCGAAGATGTTGAAGGTGAGCTGGCCGCCGAAGGAATAGGTGTAGTTGCGGCCGTCGTCGGAGATGAACTGCCCTCCGATGTTCCCGGTGAAGCGGCCGGTGCCGCCGCCGGCGTAGGTGCGGTACTGCACGCCCTTGAGGAAGGGCAGGGGGCCGAAGAGCTCGATGGCGGCGCCGTTGCCCTGCTGGAAGGCCGAGTAGACGTAGTAGGCGCGGTCCAAGAGGAGCTGCTTGGACTCGGAGAGCACCGGCTGCATCGAGAGCCCGCCGCCGCCGCTGTTGATGTTCAGGAAGTGGCCGCCGCCCACGGGCACCTGGAACATGGCGAAGGTGAGGCGCGGGGTCTTCTCGGTGCGCATGCTCAGCAGGAAGAAGGAGTCCTGGATCGGGTTGATGGGGCCGAGGGCGCGGAGCTGGAGCTTGGTGAAGCGGGTGTCCCACTGGTCCGCCTCGACGTCGTACATCTGGGCCACGTTGGCGACCACCGAGAAGCGCATGCCGGGGTTGCCCCGGCACACGGTCACGCTCGGGCCGAAGCGGCAGCCGAAGTCGGCGCAGTCGGTCTTGCCGTCGCCGTCGTTGTCGATGCCGTCCGAGCAGATGTTGTCGTTGCGCTCGCCGTCGATGTCACCGCCCTTGCCGAGCAGGTCCTCCACCGACATGCCGGCGCCGAGCTCGGGGATGTCGCCGAGGTCGCCGGCCGGGGCCGCAGCGCCGCCTCCGGCGGGCTCTACCCACGAGCCCTTGCAGGTCTTGATGCCGGGGCCCTGGCAGTCCATGTCGTCGCAGTCTGTGAAGCCGTCCTTGTCGTTGTCGACCCAGTCGCTGCAGCGCGCCTCGCTGCTCTCGGAGCCTCCGTCGGGCTGGCATGCGGGGTCCTCCTCGCAGTCGGAGTCGGCGCAGTCGGGCAGGCCGTCGCCGTCGTCGTCTTGCCTGTCGGCGCAGTTGGTCTCGTTGCCCATGGGGCCGGCCGCGAGGGCCGCCGCGGGCGCAAAGGCGAGCGCCGCGAGGGCCAAGACGAGGAGGTGGAGCTTGGATCTCATCTTCGTGCTTCCTTGAGCTACTCGCACACGCGTTTGCCTGCGCACACGCTCACAAGCGGGTTCCAGCTGCAGTCGAAGTCGCGGCAGTCGGTGAAGCCGTCGTTGTCGTCGTCGAGGCCGTTGCTGCACTGGTTGTCGGCGTCGGTACCGCTGATGGCGGCGCTCTCCTTGCAGGCGCGCGCCACGACCACGTCGTCCGCCTGCAGGCACGAGAAGTCGCCGCAGTCGGTGTAGCCGTTGGCGTCGTTGTCGAGGCCGTCGCGGCACTTGTCGAGGGTGTTCTCCTTGAACTGGTCACAGTGCTTGTCGACCTCGGGGTCGTCCGCGCGCGAGCAGGAGAAGTCCCCGCAGTCGGTGAAGCCGTTGTTGTCGTTGTCCACGCCGTCGCTGCACTGCTCGAGGCCGGTCTCGGCCAGCGAGTCGCAGTAGTCCGTGACGGTCTTGTCCAGGGACTTCGAGCAGGACCAGTCGTCGCAGTCGGTGTGTCCGTTGCCGTCGTTGTCCCTTCCGTCGGAGCAGGCCTCGAGGCTCTCCTCCTTCACGCCGGCGCAGTGGGCGAGCACCTGCTGGTCGCTGGACTTCGAGCAGGAGTGGTCGTTGCAGTCGGTGAAGCCGTTGCCGTCGTTGTCCATGCCGTCGAAGCAGCGCGCGAGGGTGTCCTCGGGCCCGCGGCAGAGCGCGGAGCCGGCGCAGACGACGTCGCAGCAGGCGGGCTTGCCGTCCCCGTCGTCGTCCCTGCCGT
>CAZQPP010000484.1:0-6595 GCA_964594295.1 uncultured Myxococcales bacterium
GACACCTGCGTTCCCATCGACTGCACCGAGATCGTGTGCCCCGACATCTACTGCCCCGACGGCGAGCGTCCGGTCTACGACGCCAACGGCTGCTGCCCCATCGGCTGCGAGCCCAAGCGCTGCGTCGGCCCCGGCAACGACTCCACCTCCACCGTCATGAGCTGCGACCGCGGAGAGATCTGCGACCCCGACGAGGGCATGTGCGACGCCCAGCTCTGGAAGGGTATCTGCTACCCGGCCTACGAGAGCTGCCCGCGCTTGTGGGACCCGGTCTGCGGCTGCGACGGCAAGACCTACTCCAACGACTGCTCCAGGCGCGCCGCCAAGGTCGCAAAGGACCACCACGGCGAGTGCCCCTGCGCCATGGTCGACTGCAAGGAGGGCTACGTGCCCGCGGACGAGGACGGCGACGGCTGTGACGAGACCTGCGTCAGGGACTGCACGGTCTTCGACCCGACCAACTGCGACAACGCGATGCAGCTCTGCCCGGACGGCACCCCGCCGGTGGACACCGACGGCGACTGCTGCCCCGACACCTGCAAGGACCCGTGCAAGGAGCTTGAGTGTCCGGGCATGAGCACGCCCGTGGACCTCGACGGAGACGGCTGTGACGACGCCTGCGAGCCGCCGGACTGCACCACGGTCCTCTGCGCCGAGATCGAGTGCCCCCTCGGAGAGCGCCCCGTGATACCGGAGATGCACTGCTGCCCCGTCGAGTGCGAGCCCATCAAGTGCGGCTGGTTCGACGCCGCGGGCAACGTCGCGGGCTGCCCCGACGGCACCTTCTGCGACCCGGAGCCGGGCCTCTGCCTCGACGTCGCCGACAACACCTCGGCGATGCCGATGGAGGGCACCTGCGTGCCCAAGCCCGAGGCCTGCCCCAAGCTCTGGAAGCCCGTCTGCGGCTGTGACGGCAAGACCTACGCCAACGACTGCTCCCGCCAGGTCGCGGGTGTGGCTAAGGCCCACGACGGCGCGTGCCTCTGCGAGGTGGCGATCGACTGCGCCCCCGGCTTCGAGCCCATAGACACCGACGGGGACGGCTGCGAGGACAAGTGCATCAGCATCTGCGACCCGACCACCGGCACCGACCCCAACATCACGTGCCCGCCCTTCGAGTGCGACAGGTTCCACACCCCCGTGGACACCGACTACGACTGCTGCCCCGATGAGTGCATCCCCATCGACTGCAGCGACGTGATGTGTCCCGAAATAGACTGTCCTCCCGGCACGGAGCCCGTCTTCGGCAACAACCCGTGCTGCGCCACCGAGTGCGAGCCCATCGCCTGCGGCGGCTTCGCGGGCTGGGCCTGCAAGGACGGCGAGATCTGCGACATCCTGCCGGGCCACTGCAACACGGCTGACATGACCGGCGAGTGCAAGCCCAAGCCCGAGGCCTGCCTCGCGGTCTGGAAGCCGGTCTGCGGCTGCGACGGGCGCACCTACGGCAGCGACTGCGAGCGCCTCGCCGCCGGCGTGCAGAAGGACCACGACGGTGAGTGCAAGTGCAGCTACGAGATCCTCTGCGGCCCGGGCTTCATCCCCGTCGACCGTGACGGCGACGGCTGCGACGACGAGTGCATCGACCAGTGCGAGCTCATCGACATCGCCTGCCCGCCCTTCGAGTGCCCCGACGGGAGCAAGCCGGTAGACACCGACCACGACTGCTGCCCCGACACCTGCGACGGCGGCTGTCCCCCCTTCGAGTGCCCGCCCACGGCGGTCCCCAAGGACTCGGACGGCGACGGCTGTGACGACGAGTGCGTGTACATCTGCCCGCCTCTGGCCTGCCCGAGCGGCACCGAGCCCGTCGACGTGGACGGCGACGGCTGCGCCGACGTCTGCGAGGGCTGCCCGCGCATCCTCTGCCTCCCCGGTACCGAGCCCGTCGACGTGGACGGCGACGGGTGCGCCGACAAGTGCGTGCCCATCGACTGCGACGCCGACACCGACTACTACTGCCCCGACGAGGAGATCGAGTGTCCCCCCGGCGAGAAGCCCGCCGACACGGACCAGGACTGCTGCCTCGACTCCTGCGTGCCCAAGGTCTGCGGCGGCTTCGCCGGCCTCCCCTGCGACCGCGGCGAGATCTGCGACCCGGATCCGGGAAGCTGCTTCACCTCGGACGCCACCGGCATCTGCCAGCCGAAGCCCGAGGTCTGCCCCAACATCTACAAGCCGGTCTGCGGCTGCGACAAGAAGACCTACGGCAACGACTGCGAGCGCCTCATGGCCGGCGCCCGAAAGGACCACGACGGTGAGTGTGCCTGCACCATCGCCATCCGCTGCGCCCGCGGCTTCAAGGCCGTGGACACGGACGGCGACGGCTGCAACGACACCTGCCTCGCGACCTGCGAGGACACCTGCGACTGCTACGACAACTCGCTAATCGACTTCAGCAAGCCCTGCCTGCTCGCCTGCATGAGCTGCGGCAACTTCTGGACCTGCTCCTCCGAGGGCACCTGCGTCGAGTCCTGCGGCCCGATGCCGGACGAGGTCTACCAGTGCATGCTCCCCGACAAGTGCGAGACCAACGATGACTGCGCCGCGGATGCCTACTGCGCGCGCAAGGGAAGCGCCGACTCGACCGGGACCACCACCAGCACCTGCTACGGCGCTGGCACCTGCGAGTCTCGCCCCACGGCCTGCGGCGAGATCTACAGCCCCGTGTGCGGGTGCGACCAGAAGACCTACTCAAACGCCTGTGAAGCCGCAGCCGCCGGGGTGAACGTCGCCCGCATCGGCGCCTGCGAGTGTGACAGCACCGATCCCAACTGTCGCGTCCCCATGCCGCAGCCTATGTAGCCTCCCTCCTTCGCTCAGGCTGCGGCGCTCCTCCTGGCGCCGCGGGGGGCAGCTCCCGCCCCTCGCGGCGCTTTGGCCTTCTTCACCTGCCCGTGCCCGCGGGCAGCGAAGCGGCGCGCATGCGCTGCTACGCGAGGGCCAGTGCGAGGAAGCGCGGCGGAGCATCGCTCCCGTGCCCCCGAGCGCCCCGCCTCAATGCGGTGGGCGCAGTTACTCAAGCGGGTTTGGGACCTGCACGTCTTCGCCTGCCCCTGCGGTGGCCGCTCCCGCTTCATCTCCGCCATCTTCAATCCCGATGTTGTCGAGGTGGTGCTCGCCGGCATTGCGTTGCGCGAGACCGCGGGAACCCCGGCGAGGCCTCCACCGCGCCCTCATCGCGTTTCCCTTCGCGAAGCCAAGTAGTCGACCTACTTCTCCGGTCGGGCCGGAAAGGTGCGCCCACCGACCATTCTGCCGGTGCCGAGCGGGCGCCCGCACCCGCTACACGCCTCCAATTCGTTCCCTCCCTCTGGTCCTCGACCCACAAGGTTCTGCTCCTCGGCCACTCGTCCCTTAAAACCCACGCTTCCTCTCGTCTGGGCCCGAACACGCCATCAGCTTGTCTTTCTTGGGCGCACGGGGGCGGGTCTCCGGTGCTGACGGCGTGACGCAGCAGCTCGGTGTTCGTGGTCTTCGGCAGGTGAGCGAGGAGAGCCTGCCGGTTGGGGGGCTCGAGGGCGTGCAAGGTTGTCTCGGTTTGGGGTGGACGGTGGCGCGGGGGGCAGCCCACCGTGGGCGGGACTACAGCGGATTGGTGCCCGGAATGATGGTGGGGCTGTCGTGGAGTTCCCATGTTCGGGCAAGCGGAGCTGACCTCCGTGTCCTTGCCACGGTCTGCCGATCTCCCACATTTCTTGCTGCACCGCGGCCATGCCCTCACCGTCGCGACGGAGCTATACTTCGCCGGCAGCGACCGAGCCATTTCCACCAGGACGGCCCATGGGTTCGACACCGAGGCAGTACCGCGTCTTCATCTCGTCGACCTACCTGGACAACATCGAGCGACGCCGGCGTGTGGAGGAGGCAGTGCTACGCGCCGGGATGCTGCCGGTGGGCATGGAGCGCTTCGCGGCGAGCCCCCAACCGGCGCCGGAGACGTGCGTGGAGCTTGCGGCTGAGGCGGACCTACTTCTGGGCATCGTGGCCTGGCGTTACGGCTGGGAGCCCGAGGGCCGGGAACGCTCCATCACCGAGCTGGAGTACGACGCTGCCAGAGAGCGGCTGATGTTCGTCATCGACGACCGGGCGCGGGTGAACCCGGCCGTCGACTTCGACCCTGGCCCCGACCGGGCACTCAAGTTCGTCAAGCTCGAACGGTTCAAGGCGAAGATCGACAAGGACGTCATGGCCGTGCGCTTCACGGACCTCGCCGATCTCGTCGGCAAAGTGTCGCACTCGCTCCATAACTGGCGTGCCGAGCGCGAGCGCAGCCCGGAACCCGCCTCCGATCCCACACCTGCGGAGTCCGCCGGCCCCGCCTCCTTCGACGAGGAGCTGGCCGCCTACCTGAATCACGTTGAGGCGCTGCACGCCACGTTGCCGCTGGCTGGCTTCGAGACACGGCTGCGGGTGCCCATCCAGCTCGAAGACCTGTACGTGCCGCTGGACGCGGTCGTGGACATGCGGGCGGCCGGATGCGGCGGCTTCGGCGACGCCGCGGAGGCCGCAAAGGCACTCTCGCAGTGCGGCGAGGGCCGGGACTGGCCACTGAGCGAAGCGTTTCGGCGGGCCCGACAATACGGCGAGCGGCGGGGACTGGTGCTTCTGGGCGACCCCGGCTCGGGCAAGACAACGCACCTCAAGCGGGCGTTGCTGTGGTTGGTGCGCCGTCCGGCCGAGACGCTGGGGCTGCCACCGGGCACCGTGCCGGTGCTACTGCCGCTGCGCAAGGTGGGTGACATCGGCGAGGGCTTCGAGGCACTGCTGGAACAAGAGATCGACAGCCCGCACCTGCGCCTGCCAACGGGCTTTGCGGGGCGGCTGCTGCGCCGGGGTCGCCTGCTCTTCCTGCTCGACGGGCTCGACGAGGTGGCGAGCGGACGGGATCGGGCCGAGGTAGCCCGATGGGTCGAGGCGGCGATGACCGGTTACCCGGACAGCTGCTTCCTCGTCACCTGCCGCTACGCGGGCTACACGTCAGAGGTGCAGCTGGACTCCCGGTTTCTGGAGCTTCACCTCAAGCCTCTGAGCAGTGTGCAGGCCGACACCTTCATCCACAACTGGTACCGCATCGTGGAGACGAGCCTGGAGGCCAACCGGGAGCGGGGTGAGCTGCGGGCCCGTGAGGGGGCCGCGGAGCTGGTGGAGCATCTTCGCCAGCCCGACTTTCGGGCGCGGCGTGTCTTCGAGCTGACACGGAACCCACTGCTGCTGACGGCCATCTGCTTGGTACACCGGGACCGGGGGCGGCTGCCGAACAGGCGGGCGGACCTGTACGAGGAGTGCGTCAATGTGCTGCTGGGCCGTTGGCGGGAGGCCAAGAAGCTGCCGGTGAGCATGGGTGCGAGGCAGGCAAGGCAGGTGCTGCAGCCGGTGGCGCTGTGGCTGCACGGCCACGAGGGGCGGACGCAGGCGACGGCGGAGGAGCTCTCCAAAACCCTGGGGCCAGCGTTGGAGGCGGTGCGCTGGGAGGGAGGCAGTCCTGAGGCGTTCCTTGAAACGATCCGCGATGAGAGCGGGCTTGTGACGGGCCACAGCAACCGGATGTGGGGCTTCATGCACCTCGGATTCCAGGAGTACCTGGCGGCGCGGGAGGTGCGTGGCCGGTTGGTGGGTGATTCGGGCCCGCTGTCGGAGCTGGCGGCCCATTTCGGGGAGAGCTGGTGGCGGGAGGTGACGCTGCTGCTGCTGGCGTTGGAGGACAGGACGATCTTCGAGGCGTTGATGCGGGAGGTGGTGAAGCAGCCAGGTTTTGCGAAGCACCCGGACCTCGTGGCTGAGTGCTTGGACGACGCCCTGCAGGTGTCGGCCGCCCCCTTCAGGGAGCTGCTGGAGTGCAGACCGGGCAACGACCGGGAGCTCTGGGCGAGACAACTGGCGGCGCTGCGGGTGTTGGAGAAACTGGACCGGGCGGGTGTTGCAGCTCTTTCGAAACGGCTGACCCGGCACCCGATGCGCGAAATCGCCGAGCGCTTTTCGCCGCGTGTGCTGCTCGGGACGCAGGTGACGGAGCGGGGTGGTGTCGAGCTAGTGCGCATCCCCGCTGGGAGCTTCCTGATGGGCTCAGCGGATGACGAGGCGGAGCGATACGACGATGAAGGCCCGATTCGCGAGGTGGCGGTATCCGCGTTCCTGTTGGGGCGCACGCCGGTGACCAACGCCCAGTATGGTTCCTACATGGAGTCGAACCCGGGATTGCGGGCGCCGATGTATTGGAGCCACCGACAGTACAACCAGCCGAATCAGCCGGTGGTCGGCGTGTCGTGGCATGAGGCCGTGGCGTTCAGCGAGTGGACGGGCGGGCGGCTGCCAACCGAGGCTGAGTGGGAGTACGCGTGCCGGGCGGGCACCACCACGCGCTACTGGTCCGGGGACGCTGAGGAGGACCTCGCCAGGGTGGGGTGGTTCGACGCCAATTCGGAGGGCCTTTTGCACGCGGTGGGGGAGAAGCCGCCCAACCCCTGGGGCCTCCACGACATGCACGGCAACGTCTGGGAGTGGTGCCAGGATCGATGGCAGGATCACTACGACGACGGCTTCCAACAAGACCCTACGGGCCCCCGCAGCGGCGGCTGCCGCGTGTTTCGAGGTG
>CAZQPP010000485.1:0-6566 GCA_964594295.1 uncultured Myxococcales bacterium
TCGAGACCCTCCACGCCGCCGGCCTCGTTCACCGGGACCTGAAACCCTCCAACGTCCTCGTCACCCCCGACGCTCGAGTCGTCATCTTGGATCTTGGCCTCGCCACGGCATTCTGCGGCGACGAGGCGGACACCATCACCTCCCGCCTCGCCGGCACCCCGGCCTACATGGCCCCCGAGCAGACTCGTCTCGCTGGCTCCCTCGGCCCGGCCTGTGACTGGTACGCCGTCGGGGCCATGCTCTACGAGATCCTCGCCGGTCACCCGCCCTTCGCCGGCTCCATCGTAACCATCCTCGAAGACAAGCAGAGCGGGCCGCCACCGCCCCTTCGCGCCCTTGCGCCCCACACTCCCGCCGGCTTCGAGCAACTCTGCGCCCACCTGCTCGCCCGCCGTCCAGGCGACCGCGTCGAGGGAATCGAGGGCCTGAAGGAGCTCGCCGGGCAGGAGCCGAGACCCGATGCAGCGCCAGCCAGCGCGGCCGACGCTTTCACTGGCCGACTGGCCGAGCTTGGCGAGCTCGACGCTCACTTCTGCCGAGTCCAGTCCGAAGGCGCTGTCGTCGTGCTCATCCGCGGGCCCTCCGGCATCGGGAAGACCGAGCTCGCGAGCCGCTTCATCGAGTCCTTGCGTGCCCGGGAACCTCGGCTGCTGCTGTTGCGCGGGCGCTGCTACGAGCGCGAGGCCATGCCCTTCCACGCCCTCGACAGCCTCGTCGACGAGCTCGGCGATACCTGGCGCGCCATGCCCAGCGCCGATGCGCTCTACCTCATGCCCCGCGAGGCCGGGCTCCTCAGCGAGGCCTTCGCGACCCTGGGGCGCGTCCCTGCCCTCGCGGAGCTGCCGCGGCCGGTGACTCCCGTTGAGCCGCAGGAGCGGCGGAAGCGCGCCATCGCCGCCTTTCGAGAGTTGCTGCAGAGAGCCGCGCAGCGCTTCTCATTGGTCCTGGTGTTGGATGACGTCCAGTGGATTGACTCGGACACGCGGGCGCTGCTGCAGGAGGTGATGCTCGTAGGAGATGCGCCGCGGGCTCTCCTGATCATGTGTGAGCGGGGCCCCTGGGAGCGGGCGGCCGAGAGAGCTGAGCCGGACGCGACTGACTGGCTGACCGCGGGCGGCGCTCTTTGGAGCGAGCTGAGCGTTCCGCCCCTGCCGCCCGAAGACGCGCGCAGCCTCGCAAGACAGCTCTTGGATCGACCTCTGAGACACCGTGTCGATGACGTGGCCCGTGAGTCCGGGGGAAACCCGTTCTGGGTCGGCGAGCTCGCTCGTTACCTGGGCCACTCGGCAGGGCGCAGCGGGGGCGAGCTGCACCTCGAGGACGTCATTCAGAATCGCGTCGACGGCCTGTCCGAAGGCCAACGTGCTCTGGCTGACATCGTAGCCGTGGCCGGCGACCCAATCTCGATCCCGGTGGCCGTGCGCGCGGGCGGTCTGGAAGCGGAGGCGGGCGCTCGGGCTGCCAATGCGTTGCGGGTGCACCACGTCCTGCGACGCGCCCCGGGCGAGCACTCCCAGCTCTTGCTTCCCTACCACGACCGTCTGCGGGAGCGCCTCCTCGCGCTCCTGCCATACGATCGGCTCAGCGCGGTTCATCGGATGCTTGCGGAGGCCTTGGAGGGCCAAGAGGGCGCAGATCCGAACAGAATCGCCAGGCACTGGAAGGGGGCCGGAGCTCCCGAGCGAGCCGCGCCTTTCGTGCTGCAGGCGGCCCGCCTCGCGATGGGCGCGCTCGCCTTCGACCGGGCGGCGCAGCTCTTCGACGAGCATCTGCGCCTCCTGCACCACGACGCGCCGCATCAGACGTGGCTTGACTACGCAGACTCTCTGGCCAACACCGGCCGAGCGCCGGAGTCCGCCGAGGCTTACCTGCGGGCGGCGTCCACGATGCAGGGCGAGAGCGGTCTCGTCGCACGTGGCCGGGCCGCCGAGCAGCTCCTGATCTCCGGGCACGTCGCGGAGGCGGACGCCTGGATGAAGTCCGAAGGCATCTTGCGCCCGGAGCGCATGGCGGACACCTTTGCTCCCGGGTTCCACGGGATGTAGCACCGCGCGCCGGCCCCGCCGGCTTCCCTGCCTGCTCGCGAAGCCGCTTGAGCTCAGCGCGCGACCGGCAACCGGATGCTGAAGATGGTGCCCACGCCCAGGGTGCTGTTGCAGCCGATGGTGCCGCCGTGGCGCTCGACCGTGGACTTGACGACCGCGAGGCCGAGGCCCATGCCCTGCTCGCCCTTGGTGGAGAAGAAGGGCTCGAAGATGTGTTTTCGGACCTCGTCGGGCATTCCGTAGCCGGTGTCCTGCACGTTGAGCACTACGCTGTCACCCTCGAGGCTGCTCCGGATGACGACGCGATCGCCGGGGTCGGTGGCCTGGAAGGCGTTGCGGATCAGGTTGATGAGGACCTGGTAGAAGCGGTGGCGGTCGGCCATGATCTTCGCGCCGCAGCTCAGGTCGGTGCTGACGTCGCGGCCGTGAGCGAGGGGATCGAGGCGGCAGAAGGTGACGGTCCGGGCGGCCAGGTCGTCTATGGCGTGCTTCTGGAGGTCGTAGGGGGCGTCGCCTTCGTTTCCGTAGGCGCGCAGCTCGTCGAGGAGGCTGTCGAGGGACTCGATGCCTTCCTCGGCGAGGTTCAGGAGGGGGCCGATGTCCTTGTCCTCGCGCAGGTGCTCGAGCATGCCCTTGAAGGACTCGAGGGCGTCCACGTGGCTCTTCATGGCCGCTCTGAGGCCGTCGGCCATGCGGCCCATGGTGGTGACGCGCTCGGTGTGCAGGAGGCGGTCCTGGGTGTCGCTGAGCTGCTCGACTGCCTGACTGAGGCGCGCGGTGTCCTGGCCGAGCTCGAGGGCGGCGCGGTTCAGGGCCGCCTTCATGCTCGCGGCGCCGTGGGCCTTGGTCAGGGTGTCGCGGATGGTTCTCGCGGAGGAGTCCTCCGGGAGCACCCGGAAGACGCGCCAGACGTTGATGGCGTCGAGGAGGGTGTCGCGGTGATGCAGGCCGCCGATCAACACGGGTCTGCCCGGCCTTGCGTGTGCGGCCAGGGACAGCAGGAGCGGACGCTCCGGCCCATCCAGATCGTCGGCGTGGAGCAGGAGTGTGGCGGGCCCCGGGGGTGGGGCGGCCGTCTTGGTCGGCGCCGGGATCGCGTCTACGCCCAGCGTCTCCTTGAGGCGGAGGTCGTGCGCGAGGTGCTTTCCGGCCTCCGGGCCCAGCCAGATCCTCATCGGGGCCGGGGTGTCCTGGAGGTAGGCGTGGAGCAGCGGGGAGAGCTCGGTCACGAGAGCCCCTCCATGCGGGCGCCTTCCAGGATCAGGCGGGCGGTCGTCCCTTCGCCTGGGGTGCTCTCGATCTCGAGCGTGCCGTCATGGGCGCCGGCTACCAGGCGGGCAATCTCGAGGCCCATGCCCAGGCCGGGCGGGTCGAAGGCGCTGAAGAATGGATCGCGTGCGCGTGCGAGCGTGCTCGCGTCCATGCCGATGCCCTCGTCGATCACCTCGACGGCGACCCGGCCGCCGTCCTGGGCGTGGACCCAGAGGCGGATGGGGGCGCCGCTGTCGGTCGCATTCGCGGCGTTGCGCAGGAGGGTGAGGAGGCCCTGGCGGGCGCCCCGGGGGTCGATGTTGATGATGGTGCTCTCCGGCTCCACCCGCACCTCGACGTTCGGGGCGTGGGCGGGGTGCTCGAGGGAGAGGAAGCGGAGGGTGTCGTCTACGAAGGCGCGTGTGTCGACCAGCTCGCGAACGGGCCGGAAGGTTCGCGAGCGGGCGAAGGCGTTGACGTCCTTGACGAGGCGGTGGAAGTCCTCGACGCTCCGGCACGCGAGGGCGGCGGCGTTGAGCACCTCGGGATCGTTGACGCGTTGCTGCACGGCCCCCACCAGGGAGACCATGGCGTTGAGGTGGTTGCCGATGTCGTGGGCTATTTGGGAGGTGAGCCGGCCGAGGGTGCCGATCCGTTCCGCCGCGACCAGGTGATCCTGGGCGTGGCGCATCTCCTCCAAGGTGTTTCGCAGCGAGCGGCGGCGCTCGGCGAGGGCCTCGACGACCAGCTGCAAGGTGGTGCGGGTCTCCTTGAGCTTGAGGCCGTCGGCAACGGCGGCGCGCAGCTCCTCGATGTCCCAGGGTTTGAGCAGGAAGCGATAGGCAGAGCCGCGGTTGACCGCGTCCGCGATGGGGCCGACGTCGCTGTATCCGGTGAGGACCATCCGGATGGTGTCCGGGGAGCGGTTGGCGATCTCGGCGAGGAGGTCCACGCCGGTCATGCCGGGCATGCGTTGGTCGCTGATGACGAGGTCTACGCCGTCGAGCTCGTCCAAGCGCTCGAGGGCCTCGTCGCCGCTGTCGGCCGTGTGGATCTCCCACTCGTCCTCGAGAGAGGCCTCAAGCACCACGAGCACGTCCGGCTCGTCGTCCACGAGGAGGACGCGCCGGCAGACGGGGGCCTCGATGCCGAGGCGGGTGAGGGCGTGTTGGAGCTTCGGTGCCTGCAAGACCGTGGGGGCGGTCGGGCTCGTCACGTCCTCTGTAGGGGCCCTATCGATCAAATCAGGAGTCTGAGTCGACGTTGAGTCTAGGTCGCTCGCACGATAGCGCAGATGTCTGTCCACGCGAAAACCCGCCAGAGTTCAGTCCAATGCTCTTGCTGCTATCGGCGGCCGGCGTTGGGACTTTAGCCCGGAGGGGCCGACCGCGGACCCGCCGCCCGGTCGCGCTCGGTATGGGCGCTGGGAGCAAGCCGGCACAGCAGGTTGACCCGGTCGGGGGAGATCGGGGCGGGGGGCTCGTCGCGGGCCACCACCGTCCATGGGGCGGGCAGCTCTTCAGGCTCTGCGGCGCACGTGGTCATTACTATGAGGTGCGAGAAGGCGGCGGCGGCCACCATGGGGAGCAAGCGCGCCGGGGGGGCGAGAGCCCGGGCGACGCAGACGTGCTTGGGCGGTGGCGCGGGAAGCTCCTCGAGGCGCTTGCGAAGGACGCGGACCCGGGGGAGGTCGAGGGCGGACACGGCGCGCTCGAGGAAGACGCTGCGCCGGAGACGGGGCTCCACGAGCCAGACGGGTCGCTCCGGGTCGAGGCAGGCCATTGGGATGCCGGGGAGACCCGCCCCGGAGCCCAGGTCCGCGAGGAGGCCGTCGGGCAGCGGCAGGCGGAGGAGGGAGGCGGACTCGAGCGCGTGGGCGACGAGGGAGGCCGGGTCCGAGCGACCGACCAGGCGGATCGAGCGAGACCAGTGGCCCAGCAGGGCGATGTAGCGCTCGAGGCGGTCGAGCGCTGCCGGGGATGCCGAGAGGCCGAGGGCCGACAGCCCTTCGTCGAGGAGGGCGCGGGTCTCCGCAGGGGTCGGGGTCGTTGTGCTCAGCGCCGCGTTCGGCCCGCGAGGGGGCTTCGGACGGGGAACTCGAGGAGGCCGGCCTGGAGGAGGATGTATGCGGTCCTCAAGGCGTCGACGCGGTCCGCGCCGGTGTCGGTGATCTGCTTGACCGCGTTCTGCAGGTGCTTGGCGTTGAGCAGGTAGTTGGCCGCTCGGAACTCGACGGGCGAGAGGCCGAGGTCCTCGAGGCGCACGTGGGGGCGCTTGTTGCGGCGGATCGGCGCGATGTTGAAGTCCGCGAAGACCTTGAGCAGGAAGCGGTTGTCGAGGAGATCCCGGAGGCCGTCGGTGGTGAGCTGGGCCGTGGGCAGAGGCGCGGAGAGCGGATCTATCTCGAAGTCGTCTCCCTCGTGGAAGGAGTAGCCGCCGCTGTCCCAGGCGAGCAGGGTGCGGAAGCGGTCGCGCTGGTGCTCCTCGAGCAGGCCGGCGAGGCGGGCCGGCTGGATCCACTTCTGGGCGAGGAGGACGTCGCCGAGGCGGCCGCCCTTGTCATGGAGCTCGGAGAGGGCCCTGTTCATCTGCTCTTCGGTGATCTCGCGGTGGTTCACGAGGAATGCGCCGAAGAGCTCGGTCTTGATGTTGCTCTCGATCAGGAGGCAGCGGCCGCTGCGGAAGTAGAGCTCCTTGCGGTCTCGACCGCGCTCGGCGTCGAGCACGCCGGAGAGGCGCTTGCCGGCGATCTGGAAGAGGGCGTAGGGGAGGGCCAGCAGGGAGATTGGGCCGTCGAGGACTGGCGGGCGCGCCTTGATGCCGACGTTGCGGTTGTTGAAGAGCTCGCGCAGGGGAGGGACGACGTTGACCGGCACCCAGTCGCGGTGGTCGATGGAGATGAGCTCGGCGGGGGAGACGGCTCCCCTCGCGATGAGCTGGACGAGGTTCGAGTAGGGGACCGGTCCGAAGATCTGGCCTGAGGAGCGGCGCAACCTGTAAGTGGCGACGCGGAGGTCCGGGACGGAGAGGTGCTCTACGAGCTCGGCCGCGGATTGGCGGGCGCGGGCTTGCTGCTCGGCGACGCGGCGGGCCTGATCCGAAGAGAGGGGCTCCTCGATGTCGAGGGCCTCGCCGCCGCTGACGGCGAAGACGCTCGAGGGCACGAAGGGCTTGTGTTCGGCCGCGGGCTCGGGGGCCGGCGTGGGCTCGGGGGCTGGCGCGGGCTCGGGGCGGGGGCGGGGGGGGGGGGGGGCGCGGGGGGGGGGGGGG
>CAZQPP010000486.1:0-6566 GCA_964594295.1 uncultured Myxococcales bacterium
ATCGCTAACCGCTAATCGCTGCATCCTGAAACGCGAGTTTCAGGATGCACACTAGATAGAGGCTACGAGGCTCCCCCGTAGACCTCGACGAGCTCCCGAGCGATGGGCTCGCCGCGGTACCAGTCCACGTCGCCGCCCCACTGCTCCACGGTCAGGCGCTCCGCACCCGGGCCCAGCCACACCGCGTAGGCGAAGGTCGTGTCCTGGTCGGGCACGTCCACGGCGCGGACGCGCGCGCGGGCGCGCCCTTTCTCCTCGAGCTCGAAGGTCTTGCCCCCGAGCTCGACGGTCCGTGGGTAGCCCGACGAGAGGTCAGCGACGTCGTCGACGGGGTGTGAGCGAGTCAGCACGAGGCCGTCGTCGTCCTCCACCGCCAGCCAGATCTTCTGGGTGCGGTCCCGGTCGGCGAGGAGGAGCTCCCTCCAGGTGACGCCGCCCTCGTTGCAGTCGAGGGCGCGCTCTACGTCCATCATGGTGCCCTCGACCTCGATGAGGTCTCCGGGGCCGATGTTCCAGACGGTCGCCGGCCCTCTCTCCAAGACCTTGGAGCTCGAGCCGCGCGCGCGGCGGCGCCAGTAGACGAAGCCGCCCACGGCGGCGGCGGCGAGGGCGAGGAAGAGCAGCTCTCCAAACATGGGCAGGTTGTGCCGAGCGCAGACCTCGCTGTCAATGCCCGCGGTGGACCCGGTCGGGCGAGGGCGGTAGGGTCCTCCGTCGCACGACGACGGGGACCAAGAGACAAGATGCTGCTACCGGCTCGACTTCGCCCGCTCCTCTTCCTCCTGCTCACCTCTCCCGTCCTCGCCGGGGCCGGTTGGCCCGACCTTAGGACGCCCGCCAAGGCCATCGGAGGCGGGGACAAGGACGTCTCGGTGGTGGTCGGCGTGGAGGCCTATGCCCACCTCGTGGGTGTGCCGGGAGCGGGCTCCAGCGCCGGCATGTGGCACGACTACCTGAACGAGTCCATAGGCGTGCCCCAGCGCACGGCCGCCCTCGTGCGCGACGTGGACGCCAGCGCCGCCGGGCTCCGCGCCGAGATTGACCGCGCCGTGGGCAAGGTCGAGGAGGGAGGCACGCTCTGGTTGGTCTTCGTCGGGCAGGGCAGCACGTCCGATGACGGGGAGCTCCTGATTCAGCTCTTCGGCACCAAGCCCGAGCAGCGCGGCAGCGCCAAGGCGAACATCTCCATCACGGAGCTCCGCCAGAAGATCGCCAAGAGCAAGGCGAAGAGGGTGGTCCTCATCGTGGACGCCTGCCTGCCCGACGAGGGCTCGAAGGCGCCGCTCGTGAGCTGGTCGCTGCAGACGAAGGGAAAGCAGATCCTGACAGTGATGGCCGGGCGCTGCGGTGCTTACGGCGGTCAGCTGCCCGGCGCTGCGCGGCCGGCGGTCAGCTACCTCGCCCTCGGGGCGATGCGCGGCTGGGCCGACAAGGACGGAGACGGAAAGGTGAGCGCGGCGGAGCTCGGGGGCTACGTCTCGGACGTGCTCCACTCGGTCCTCCGCGCCTCCGACAAGCCCGCCTCCCGAGAGGTGGACAGAGACTTCACCGTGGCGCGATCGGCGGGAGAGCAGGGGCCCGACGTCGAGGCCCTCGTCAGGGACATGGCCGCGCTGCTCAGCGCGCCCCGGACCATGGTCGGGGCCCTGGCCATGGACCTCCGCAGGGACGGCCTCTCTCCCGACCCCAACGTGGTGCGTGGCATGTACATGGACGCTTGCTCGAGGCGCTACATCCCCGCCTGCCAGTGGAAACGCTGGCACCAGGGTGAGGAGGCCAGCGTTGCGGTCGCCGCCCGTGTCTTTGCTCCGCTGTGCGAGGCCGGAGACGCCCTCGCCTGTGTCGTGGTGGGGTGGTCCAAGGCCCACGGGCCCGGGGGGCTGCCCTCGGCCGGGGCGAAGGACCCGAAGGGCGGGGCGGCGCTCTTCGAGAAGGCGTGCAAGGCGCGCTACCCACGCGGATGCGCGGAGCTGGCATCCCTTCACGCCGCCGGCGTGGGCGTGAAGAAGGACAAGAGGAAGGCGCAGAAGCTCTACAAGTCCGCCTGCGACAGCGGCGACGGGCTCGGCTGCAGGGTGCTCGCCTTCCAGAAGCTCCCCGAGGGCTCGCGCGCCAAGCCCAAGAAGGCTGCCGTGGCGTTGCTGCAGAAGGCCTGCAAGGCGGCGGACCCCCACGCCTGCTCCCGCCTCGGTGCGCTGACCAGCGCCGGCCGCGGGGTGCCCCAGGACGCGCTCGCGGCGGCGGAGCTCTATCAGCAGGCCTGCGCCGGCGGAGCCGCGTCCGGCTGCTATGAGCTGGGCCTCCGCTACGCCGATGGACAGGGGGTCCGCAAGGACGAGCAGAGGGCGGCGAGCCTGTTCGAGCAGGGCTGCAACGCCGATGCTGCCCTCGGCTGCCGGGACCTCGGCCAGATGTACGTGCACGGAACCGGCGTGAAGAAGGACGAGAAGAAGGCCGCTGCCCTCTTCGAGCGCGGCTGCAAGGGCAAAGACGCGGTGGCTTGCGCGGCGCTGGCCGGGCTCTACACCGAAGGGGAGGAGGTCGAGCCGGATGAGCGAAGGGCAGCCCGTCTCTACGAGCAGGCCTGCGAGGGCGGTCACGCCGGCGGGTGCACGGGCCTCGGGCTGATGCTCAGGGAAGGGAGAGGCGTCAGGACAGACCTCGGCCGCGCCGCCAAGCTCTTCGAGAAGGCCTGCATGGGAGAGGACCTGCAGGGCTGCCGTGAGCTGGGGCTGGCGTACAAGAAGGGCGAGGGCGTCCCCGCTGACGGCGGGCGCGCCGAGGAGACCTGGGAGTTCGCCTGCACCTCCGAGGACGGGCCCTCCTGCCACCACCTGGCCGCGCTCCTTGCGCGCGGCGGAGGTGGGGTCAAGCGTGATCCCGCGCGGGCCCGCAAGCTCTTCCGCAGGGCCTGCAAGCTCGGGCACGTTCGGGCTTGCATGGCGCGGCCGTGAAGGGAGAAGACCTGGGAGCTCTCGAGGCATCCGCTACGGATCTCGCGGCCCTCGTGCGCCGCGGCGACATCTCGCCGAGCGAGCTCACAGAGGCCCACATCGCCCGAATAGAGCAGGTCGACGGCTTCCTCAACGCGGTCTTCGAGGCGCGCTTCGAGGTCGCCCGTGAAGAGGCCGCCGCCGCCACCGACGCTCTCGCGAAGAAGAAGAGGGGGTCGCTCGGTCCGCTGCACGGCGTCCCCTGCACGGTGAAGGACTTCATCGCCGTAGAGGGAATGCCTCAGACCGGGGGCATCCTCGCCCGCAGAGCGCACCGCGCCGTCGCGGACGCCACCGTCGTGGCTCGCCTGCGTGCCGCCGGCGCGATCGTGCTGGCCACGACCAACGCCGCCGAGGGCGGGCTCTGGATGGAGACGGACAACCCCATCCGCGGCCTCACCCTCAACCCCTGGGACCCGTCACGCTCGCCGGGCGGCTCGAGCGGCGGAGAGGCGGCCCTCATCGCCTCCGGCGCCTCTCCATTCGGGGTCGCAGCCGACATCGGCGGCTCCATCCGCATCCCCGCGGCCTTCTGCGGGATCGTCGGCCACAAGCCGAGCGGCCGCCTCGTGCCGACGACCGGGCACTGGCCGGCGCCGGCAGGGGACGCCCTGGGCCTGCTCTGCGTCGGCCCTCTCGGGCGCCGCGTCAAGGACCTCGCCCCGCTGCTTCGGATCATGGCAGGGCCGGACGGCAAGGACCCGGTCGCCCACCCCTTCCCGCTGGCTTCTCCGGCGGCGGCCGCCGACCCGCGGCGCCTGAAAGTCATCCTCTTGGAGGGACCCGGCATGCCGCCCGCGTCGGCGGATCTTCGCGGCGTCGTCAAACGTGCCGCGGCAGCCCTCGAGCGCAGGGGCGCCGAGATCGTACCAACCCCCGCGAGGCGTTTTCGCCGGGCAGCGCTGCTGTGGGGAGCGCGCTTGCTGCGTGATCCGGGAGAGAGCTACGCCGAGATCCTGGGTGACGGCAAGCCCATCTCGGTGACCGGGGAGCTGCTGCGCGCCGCCCTCGGCCGCCGCCGCCACACCCTGGCAGCCCTCGTGACCGTCCTCGGCGAGCGTGTGGAGCCCCTGCTGCCGGGCGTGCTCGAAGGGCTCGAGGCGGAGGCCGCGGTGCTGAAGCAGGAGACCGAAGAGCTGCTCGGCGATGACAGCGTGCTGCTCAATCCGCCATACTCCCGCGTGGCGCCCCGCCACGGGGCCGCCCTGCTCACCCCCCTGCACTTCGCCCACACGGGGTTGTTCAACGTGCTCGAGCTCCCTGCGACGTCGGTGCCCTGCGGGTTGGACCGCAAGGGCCTGCCCCTCGGCCTCCAGGTGGCCGCGGGGCCCGGGCAGGACCTCTTGAGCATCTCGGTGGCCGCCATGCTAGAGGAAGATCTCGGCGGCTGGGTCCGCGCCGAGCGACCCCCTCCCGCCGGTGCGGAAGCGCGGAGGAGACGCGCGCCCAAGGGCACGAAAAGGAGCGAGCCATGATGGACGCCGACGAGGTCATCAAGCGCCTCAACATGCAGCCGCACCCCGAGGGGGGCCACTACGTCGAGACGTGGCGGGACCAGGTCCCTATCACCGATCGTGGCAAGGGCTCGGCCATCTACTACCTGCTCCGGGACGGCGAGACGAGCCTGTGGCACCGCATAGACGCGGTCGAGGTCTGGCACTTCTACGCGGGCGCGCCGCTCTCCATCCACATCTCCCCCGACGGCCGGACCATCCGCTCCTTCGTGCTCGGCCGCGACTTCGAGGAGGAGGAGGTGCCTCAGGTCGTGGTCCCCGCCGGGACCTGGCAGACCGCCCGCTCCCTCGGCGACTGGAGCCTCGTCGGCTGCACGACATGCCCGGCCTTCGTCTTCGCCGGCTTCGAGCTCGCCCCCGAGGGCTGGAGCCCGGCGGCGAACCGGGACACGATCAGCTGATCACCACCCCCACCGGTCCGTAGCCACCCATGCTCCTGGTGCTCGCGGCGCTGACGGCAGCCTATGGGCTGCTCATGCTGGTCGCCACGGCCGCGCTCCTCCTCCCGGCCGCGTCGGGCTGCGATCCGATCCTGTGTGCCTCTCTGCTCGGCAAGCCGGCCCTAGTGGCCGCGGGCGGCGCGGCTCTGCCTCTGATCCTCCGCACCCGCGCGCCCGAGTGGTGGGCTCGCCTGTGGACGGCCGCGCTGGCGCTGGTCGTGTTGGCCATCACCGCGCTCGGGGCTTCGCAGATCCTCTACCCGGTCAGCCGGGAGATCGCGCTGAAAGCCTTGGCCGCCTTGTTGCTCGCGGAGCTAGCCTGGCGAGTCGCCGGGGCCCGCCGGCGTCGGGAAGCGGCGCTCCTGTGGCGGCCGGTCACCAAGCTCGGCGCCCTGGCCTGGCGTTATGCCCTGGCCGTGGCCGTCCTGGGAGCCCTGCTCCTGTGGGGTGAGCACCGCTTCGGCCATGCGCTGAACCGCCACGGGCTGGCGTCACACGACCCAGGCGCGTCCTACCTCGCAGACTTTCGCGACGACCCCGCCAAGGACGGCTACCCGGTCTACACCTGCCGCTACAACTCCCTCGGCTACCGGGACCGGGAGCCGCCGCCCCCGCGACCCGGCGCGCGCCGCGTGCTCCTCGTCGGCGACTCCTACGTGCTCGGCGACGGCATCCCCACCTTCGAGCAGACCATCACCGCGGCATTGCAGCGCAAGCTCGACGCCGCCGCCCCCGGTGCCTGGCAGGTCATGAACGCCGCCATGGAGGGGAACGGGCTCTACGGATACCTGCGAACCGTCGAGACGCTCGCCCCGGTGCTGAAGCCGGACGTCGTGGTCGTAGGCTACCTCGGAGACAGCGACGATCAGCCCTTCGACGTGCAGCGCCTCGTGGACCTGACCCCCGAGTCGGAGGCCCTGAGGCGCCTGGTAGTGAACGCCAGGGCGCGCCAGTACGTGCATGAGACCTCGATGCGGCTGTTCTGGCGCGTCGGATCGATCACGCGCATGGACACCCACTTCGACTCGCTGATGGAGGCGCTCGGGCGGGCGGCCTCCCGCCACGGCGCGCGCCTGGTGATCCTGGAGTACCTTGCCCGGGACCACGGCAGGCTGATCCCGAAAGAGGCCACCGTGGTCGAGCTGCCGGAGGAGCTGCGCTACCCGGGGTACCGCAACAGCTTCTGGTACGAGCGAGACTTCCACCCGAAGCCGCCGCTGAACGAGAGACTCGCGGAGATCCTGGCGAAGGAGCTGACGGCTGCTAGCCCCAAAACAAGCGATTAGCCGTTAGCCGTTAGCCATTAGCTCAAGCATTCCCGTTGCTTCGGCGAAGTGGGCAGCTCACCTGAAACGCGAAGGCGCGAGTGGAGACGCAGCAGCACGAGCTACCAGGTCATGTGCGTTCTGCGTAGACGCGAGGCCTCGCGCGATCAGTCGAGGCGTAGCTTGTGGTAGCCCGGCATCAGCGGCAGCAAGGTCTTGGCCACGCGCCGGAAGAGCTCCGAGGTCGCGCGGACGTCTCGGAGGCAGTACTCGCCGATCTCGTCGATGCGACCCTCGCGGTAGACGCGCGCGACCTGGCTGCCGTCGATGGAGCCCTTGGGGCTCTCGACGTCG
>CAZQPP010000487.1:0-6551 GCA_964594295.1 uncultured Myxococcales bacterium
CACGGCAGCGGCGTTGTTGTTGACGCAGAGCGCGTCCTCGACCCCGCACAGGTGGCGCAGGATAACCGGGATACCTCCCCCGCGTCCTCCCCTCTTGCCGGTGTCGAGGTCGATCTCCAGGTCGCAGGGGCGCGCCGCGAGCTCTGCGACCCTGCGCAGGACGTGCTCCGACAGCGTCGCCCGGCCCAGGTTCGTGTGCAGCAGCACCCCGGTCGCGTTGACGACCGCGGTCAAGCCCTGGCCGAGCTCGTAGTCCAGGAGCTCCTTGGCCCGCGCGACGATGGCCGTGCGCGCGACCGCTCCCGCGCCGAGCTGGAGCCGGCCCCAATCCAGCGAAGAGCGGATCGCCTCCCTGGTCGCCTTTCGCCCGTACACGCTCGCGTAGGGCGCGAAGCTCGAAGAGTCGAGCAGCTCGTCGACTCGAGGCAGGTCGCGATGGTCTTCGATGATCTCGACTGGTGCATTGGTCATGCCCGGATAAGAGCGGAATCCACTGCTCCTGCAAAGTTTCCGCACCAGCCCCGGTCCCGGTCTCGGTCCTCGAGCCAGAATCCGCCACCTGCAATTCTCGCGCAGAGCCGCAGAGACCGCAGAGGGATTTGGCTTCGCACGCGCTCGCAGCTTTGGGCAGCCTCCGTATGCCGACGCCGGCCAGCATCGGATAGGTGCTGCTTCAGAGCAGGTCTTCTCTGCGCCTCTGCGCCTCTGCGCCTCTGCGCGCGGCCCTTCCTCTTCGGTTCCGCGTGGAGGCGGCGGATTTGGGCGAGCCTCTCCGATTGACCTTCGCCGCACGCCCCTGCTACGCCGCCAACGATGCCAAGCCGCCACCGCTTCACCACAGCCCCGGGGGAAGCCGGCCGCCGCCTCGACACCCACCCCGGCCTCGTCGAGGCCGCCGGGAGCCGGAGCCGCCTCCAGGCCCTCGCTCGGCAGGAGCTGCTCCTCGTCGACGGGCGCCCGCGGCCGGGACGCCACCGCCTCGTCGAGGGCAGCGTGCTCGAGCTCGAGGTCCCCGACACCGAGCCCAGCCACCTCGAGCCGGAGGATCTCCCGCTGTCCATCGTCTACCGCGACGAGCAGGTGCTCGTGGTGGACAAGCCCGCCGGCATGGTCGTGCACCCGGGCGCCGGTCACCGCAGCGGCACCATGGTCAACGCCCTCCTCCACCACGTGCCCGATCTCAGGGGCGTCGGTACCGACGAGAGGCCGGGGCTCGTGCACCGCCTCGACCGCGACACCAGCGGCCTGCTCGTTGTCGCCCGCAGCGCCGCCGCCCTCCGCCGCCTCCAGGCCTGCTTCAAGGAGCGCAGCGTTAGCCGGCGGTACCTCGCGCTCTGTCTCGGCCCGCGTCTCGACGACGAGCTCCTCCTTGACACCCCCTACGGGCGCCACCCCAAAGACCGCAAGAAGTTCACGTCCCGGCAGGGCAGCCGTCGCGCTGTCACCCGCGTGCGCGTCCTGTGGCGCGAGCGCGTAGCCGCCCTCGTCGAGGCCAGGCTCGAGACCGGCCGCAGCCACCAGCTCCGCGTTCACCTCGGCGACACCGGCCACCCCATCGTGGCCGACCTCGTCTACGGCCGGCAGATCAAGCCCGCCGGCTACTCCCTCTCCGCCCGCGACGAGGCGCGCCTGCTCGCCCGGGCCCCGCGCCTGGCGCTGCACGCCGCCTCGCTCTCCTTCCCGCACCCGGCGACCGGCGAAGCCATGAGCTTCACGAGCCCCCCGCCCCCGGAGCTGAACGAGCTGCTCCGGGCGTGGATGGGCGGGGAGGCGTGGGAGGAGGCCTGGGCCTCGTTCTCGGCCCCGTAGGGCTCGCTCAGCCCAGCTCGACGTTGTCGATGAGCCGCGTCTTCCCCACGAACGCCGCCACCGCCAGCACCGCCGGCCTCTCGACGCGCTCGATGGTCGCGAGGCTCCTGGCGTCCCTGGCCTCGAGGTAGTCGACGCGGTCCACCGCGGGCTCGATCACCGCCCGCGCCGCCTCCTCGACCGCGCGCGCGTCCCGCTCGCCGCCCTCGACGCGGGCCTTCGCGGCGAGGAGGCCGCGGTTCAAGGCCGTCGCGCGGGCGCGCTGCTCGGGGTCGAGGTAGGCGTTGCGGCTCGACAGGGCGAGGCCGTCGGGCTCGCGGACGGTCGGCAGGCCCACCACCTCCACCGGCATGAGCAGATCCGTGGCCATGCGCTCGAGGACACGCCACTGCTGGTAGTCCTTCTTCCCGAAGAAGGCCAGGTGGGGCAGGGCTGTCTGGAGCAGCATGGTGACGACGGTGGTCACGCCCTCGAAGTGCACCGGCCTGCTGCGCCCGCAGAGGGGCTCGGTCAGGCCCGACACCCGCACCCTGGTGCGGTGCTCGCCCGGGTAGAGGGTCTCCGTGCTCGGGAAGAACAAGGCGTCGGTGCCGGCGTCTTCGAGCAGGCTGCTGTCTCCCTCGAGGTCGCGGGGGTAGGCGTCGAGGTCCTCGTTGGGGCCGAACTGCAGGGGGTTGACGAAGATGCTGGCCACGACGCGATCGCAGCGCCTGCGGGCCTCCTTGACGAGGGAGAGGTGCCCCTCGTGCAGGGCGCCCATGGTCGGGACGAAGCCCACGCGCAGACCCCCTGCCCTCCAGGTGAGGCAGCGCGCCTGCAGCTCAAGGGGATCGGTGAAGGTCCTCATGGCTTGGCGGGGCGGGAGCTTCGCAGGCGAAGCTCCCCTACGCGGGGTGTTTCGCAAGCGAAACACCTTGCTTGGGGCAGAAGACCTCTTCGCGGCTCGGGAAGCTCCCGTCGCGCACGTCGCTGCAGTAACGCCCGACCGCGTCTCTCACCTGGGCGCCCATCTCGCCGTACCAGCGAACGAACTTGGGCTTGAACTCGGGGTCGAGGCCGAGCAGGTCGTAGATCACGAGGACCTGGCCGTCGGTGTAGCGCCCGGCGCCGATGCCGATGGTCGGGACGCTCAGCTCGCTCGTGATGCGCTCGCCGAGGGGCTCCGGGATTCCCTCGAGCACCAGGGAGTAGACCCCCGCCTGCTCCAGGGCCTTGGCCTCGCCAAGGATGAAGTCGGCCTGCTCCTCTTTGCGCCCCTGGACCTTGTAGCCGCCCATCTGGTGGATGCTCTGGGGTGTCAGGCCGAGGTGCCCCATGACCGGAATCCCCGATCGCGTGCAGCGCCGCACCGCCTCGGCGACGAAGGAGCCGCCTTCGAGCTTGACCGAGCCGACGCCGCCTTCCTTCACGAGCCTGCCGGCGCTCTCGAGGGCCTGCTCGGGCCCGAGCTGGTAGCTCATGAAGGGCAGGTCGCCGACCACGTGGGCGTAGCGGGTGCCGCGCACCACCGCGCGGCAGTGGTAGACCATCTCGTCGACGGTCACCGGGAGGGTCGTCTCGTGGCCTGAGATCACCATGCCGAGGGAGTCACCCACGAGCAGCAGGTCGACGTCGGTGGCGTCGAGCAGCCGCGCGAAGGTCGCGTCGTAGCAGGTGAGCATGGTGATTCGCTCCCCCGCGGCCTTCTTGCGCTGGAGGGCGGGCACCGTGATCTTTCTGCGCTCCATATGTGTCTCTCCTGTGAACGGTCACCGCGGCAGAGCCGTCGATGCCGGGCGCGGAGGATAACGAATCCGCACGGGTCGTGGGAAGTGCCAGGGACGCTTCAGGCCGTGCTCAGGCCTCGATCCCGTAGTCCTTGATCTTGTAGAGCAGCGTGCGCGGGCTGATCTCGAGCAGGTCGGCCGCCTTGGCGCGGTGGCCGCCCGTCTGCTTCAGGGCGCGCTCGATGAGCGAAGACTCGACCACCCGCATGGCGCGCTTGATCGACAGGTCGCCGCCGGTGATGGCGAGGCGCGCGGGATCACGGCGGCCGAGGATCTGCGGGGGCAGGGCGTCGTGGTCGATGACCTCGCTGTCGCTCAGGAGCACGAGGCGCTCGACGAGGTTCTCGAGCTCTCTCACGTTGCCCGGCCACGGGTAGGCGATGAGCGCGCGGATGCACTCCTGGGTCAGGTTCGTGACCCGGGTGCCGTGGCGCTGGTTCACCTTCTGCAAGAAGTGCTGGAGCAGGAGGGGGATGTCCTCGGCCCGCTCGCGCAGGGGCGGGAGGTGGATCGGGATCACGTTGAGGCGGTAGTAGAGGTCCTCGCGGAACCTCCCGAGCTTGACGGCCTCGGCCAGGTCGAGCACCGAGGCGGCGACGACGCGCCCCTCCACCGGCGTGGTCTTCACGTCTCCGACCCGCCTCACCTCGCGCTCCTGGAGCACGCGCAGGAGCTTCACCTGGAGCGACTGGGGCAGCTCGCCCACCTCGTCCAGGAAGATGGTGCCCTTGTTGGCCTCCTCGAAGAGGCCCTTCTTGTCCCGGTGGGCGTCGGTGAAGGCGCCGCGCACGTGACCGAAGAGCTCGCTCTCCAGCAGGTTCTCCGGGATGGCCCCGCAGTTGACCCCGACGAAGCGCTCCGCGTTGCGGTGCGAGGCGTGGTGGAGGGCCCGGGCGACGAGCTCCTTGCCGGTGCCCGACTCTCCTCCGATGAGCACCGTGGTCGAGTAGTCGGCGACCTTCCTCAGCACGTCGAAGACGCGCTGCATCCTCGGCGAGCGGGAGATGATGTTCCCGAAGTGGAAGGCCTCTCCGAGGGCCTCCTCGAGCTCGTGTACCCGCCCCCGCAGGCGCTCCCGCTCCATGGCCTTCGCGAGGGCGAGGCGGATCTCGTCCTTGTTGAAGGGCTTGGCCACGTAGTCGTAGGCGCCGGCCTTCAGGCACTCGATCACGGTGTCGTGGGTGCCGAAGGCGCTGATCATGATGAAGGTCACGCCGTCGTCGAGCCCTTCCTCGCGCGCCTTGTTCAAGACCTGCAGGCCGTTGAGGTCGGGCATCTGCACGTCGAGCAGGACGAAGCGGTAGCGGCCCTCCTCGATCTTGGTGAGGGCCTCGGTCCCGCAGCAGGCCGTGTCGGTCTTGTAGGCCTTGCCGAGGTACTTGCCGACAATCTCTGCGTAGCCGGGCTCGTCGTCGACGACGAGGACTGGGACCGGTCCGGTCTCCTCCATGATGGGCGCATTCAATCCGGCGGAAGGGTTCCTGTCAAAGTACGCGCTGGGCAGCGGCCTCACAGGGCGCCCGCGGCCCAGCGCGCGGCCGCCAAGGCTCCGCCGAAGAGGAGTAGCGAGGTGGCGGCGTGGGAGAGGCGGAGGCCGGCGCCCGCGATGCGCTGCAGCGCGAGGACCATGATCGCCAGCAGGCTCGCGCAGATGGCGGCGGGAGCCACGAGCGCAGCCCAGGCGGGGATCTCCCCGACCAACCACCAGGGCGTCGCGACCCGAGCGGAGAAGGTGCACAGGCCGTCCACGTGCATGCCCGCCATGACCGAGAAGAAGGGCGGGCCGAGCCACGCCGAGCGCTGGATGGAGGCGTAGTCGAAGAAGGAGCCCAGGCACAGGGCCAGCACCGGAGCCAGCATGCTCGGCACCAGGAGGGCGCCGCCGGTCTCGCCGAGGTAGGCCGCAGCCGCCAGGCCCAGCAGGAGAGCCGCTCCCACCGCGACCCTGTAGCCCTCGCCAATCCCGATCCTGCCGATCCTGCCCAGGCCGAACGCGGCGAGGAGCAGGGTCGCGTCCCGCGCCAGGGCCCTCATCGCCTCGAGGGGGTGGGCGGGCGCCCAGCCTCTCGGCACGAGCTCCGGCCAGGGCCCGATCAGGTCGCCGTGCCGCCCCCGCCAGACCCAGAGCACCCCGAAGGCGCAGGGCAGCAGAGCGGCCCCAAGCCCGAGCCAGCGCCTCCCTCTCCAGGGCTGGCCGAGGAGCGCCAGCAGCAGCAGCGGGAGCCCGGCGACCGCTCCCGCGGGGGTGCCCACTGCCAGCAGGGCCGCCCCCAGCGCGGTCCCGACGCCGCCCCCGGCGAGCCCCAGGTCGCCCAGCCCCGCCAGGGCGAGCAGGGTCAGCCCCAGGAGGGTGGCGCCGGTGCCCTCGGCGAGGGTGTGCAGGGGCGCGACGGCCGTGCCCGCGGCGAGCCAGAGCAGCACCGTCCAGAGCACCCAGGGGTCGTGGATGCGCCGGCGAATCATCCTGGCGACGAGCACCAGCACGATCACCGGCGCGGCCCCGTCGAGCAGCGCCATGATCCACTCGAAGTAGGCGAGGGCGTCCCCGCCCTTTGGAGGCTTGACGAGCATGGGTGGGCTCGCCAGGGCCAGGTACAGGAGGCCGGTCGCCAGGCCGGGTAGAGCACCACCGCGCATCATCGAGCACCTCCGTCGCTCCGCCCTCGAGCGGCTTCTCCCGGCGAGGGGGGGCTCGCCGCCAGGCGGTTCCGCCACACCCGCCGGCGTCTCGCGGGCGACATCAGGTTCGTGCGCCGGCGGTCCCCCCGGAGGAGCTCCAAGAGCTCGCGCACGTTCATCGCGTCTGGTCCGTCGCCGCGCAGCTTGCCTCGAAGGAGGCGCTGCGCCGCCTCCGCCGTAGCGGGCACGCCGGGCGGCAGGTAGGCGCTCGCGAGCCTGTCGACGCGCTCGGGCGGCGCCCCCTCGACGAGCTTGGCGAGCCGGGCCGCGGCGGCGCGCGACGGCGCCTCCGGCACC
>CAZQPP010000488.1:0-6548 GCA_964594295.1 uncultured Myxococcales bacterium
AACCGCTAATCGCTGCATCCTGAAACGCGAGTTTCAGGATGCACACGAGCCTAGCCGTTCAGGGTGTTGTCCTGCCCCCGAGCTTGACCTCTACCGGCAGGTCTTGTTGCCCGGCTTGCCCTTGCACTTGTTCGAACAGCAGTCGGAGTTGGCGCTGCACGAGTCGCCGAGGGGGGCACAGGTGGGGCACTGCGAGTCGTCGTGCAGGCAGATGCCGGCCTGGCAGGTGTCGATAGTGCAGGCGACGCCGTCGTTGCAGTCTAGCGGCTCGTTGATGCAGGCGCCGGTGTTGGAGTTGCACTCGTCGGTGAGGCAGGGATCGGCCGGGGTGCAGTCCTTGGGCGTGCCCTCGCACGCGCCGGCGGAGCAGACATCGCCGACAGTGCAGGCGTTGCCGTCGTCGCAGGCCGCCGTGTTGTTGGTGTGCGCGCAGGCGCCGCCGACGCAAGCGTCGTCCGTGCAGGGGTTCGAGTCGTCGCACTCGGCGTCGCCCACGCAGCCGCCGAAGTTGTTCGCGAAGTACTCGGCCGCGAGGTAGGAGTCGATGCGGCCGTTGCCGTTTCGAGACTGGTTCTTGTTGGCGCCGAGCTCGAGGGCCGTGGCGTTGAGGGTTTCGTAGGCCTGGGCCGGCGTGGCACCTTGCTCGACAAGCAGGGCGAGGGCGCCGGCGGCGGCCGGGGAGGCCGCGCTCGTGCCGTGGAACCAGCCGTAGCCGCCGCCGACCGCCGACGCCCACAAGAAGGCGCCGGGGGCGACGATGTCCAGAGCCGGGCCGACGTTGGAGAAACACGTGACCAGGTCGGTCGTGGCGCTGCGATCCCGGCAGCCAGACCAGCGGACCGTGCCTTCGTTGCGCTGGTAGGTGGCGCCCACCGCGAGGGCGCCTGAGGCGCAGGCCGGGTAGCCGATGCCGTCCTTGTACTTCTCGTTGCCGGCCGAGACCGCGACCGCGATTCCGGCGGCGAAGGCCCGGTTGACGGCGTCCACCGAGAGGTCGCCGTCGTTGTCGCAGTGAACCGCCGTGGACTTGCCGCCACCGATGCTGATGTTCATGACGTCGGGGCCGAAGGCGGCTGCTGCGTCGATGGCGACCGCGAGGTCGTCGTCGTAGATGGCCGCGCCGTTGTCCGGGAAGACCTTGACGCCGACCAGCAAAGCCCCGGGAGCGGTGCCGATCGAGCAGTCCGCGGTAGAGGCGCTGCAGTCGAGTCCGTCTCCGGTGATCACGCCGGCGACCGCCGTGCCGTGCCCGTCGAGGTCCTCACAGGCGTTCGGGTCGCCGGTGGTGTTCGTACAGCCGACGATTGCCGCGGCGATTTCGGTGTGGTCGGTGTCGAGACCGGAGTCCACGACCGCGACGACGACGCCCGTGCCGTCGTAGGGACCGCCGAACACGGCCAGGCCGTGCACGTCGTCGGCGTTGACCAGGGCGTTGGTCGTGGTGTCTGTCGGGAACATGCGCGTGGCCCGGCGGAATCCCTGGCCGAGCACCACGTGTGCCGAGCAGTCGAAGCTCACAGCTCCGGGCAGCGTGTGGCGCAAGGTGCAGCCGCGGGCTTCGGCAGCGCGCTGCAGGCCGTGGAGGCCCGGGGCGTCCGGGGCCTTGGCCGTCCAGCGGCTCTGGGCGCCGGCGACGGCCGGGACGAGGAGGGTGAGGACCGCAACGGATGCAAGCAGAGTGCGCACTTCGTCGACACCTTGGCAGTGGTGGCGCAGCATCTACTGGATGTTGCGACGTTTGCCAAGACCCCGGCGTCGCTCGTGGCCTTGTCGTCTACGTGAGCGCGGAGTTGCCGGATGTCGTCGGGGGCCCAACAGCTGGATCAAGGACTAGGATCCACTTCCCCGAATATGCTATTGGGCGCGTCCGAGTCTTCGGAGCCGCAATTGGCGGGGCAGGCGTCTCGTCGCCGAGACGCCTCATGGAGGTGGAACATGATCACTCGCGCCGCACATCCGTGTCTCTTCGCCCTCGCCGCCGTGTGCCTGGTGTTGGGCTGCGGGACCGAGGGTGGAGAGGAGCAGCAGGCCAACGCCGCCGAGCGTTGTGAGGCCTTCATCGCCAACATGGCGGTCTGCCAGCCGGACCTGGCCACCGAGGCGCGGTGCACCGAGGACACCCTGAAGCAAATCGACGAGCTCGGCCTCGCTGAGAAGCCCTGCGACGAGGTGCAGAAGGCCGGCAAGGCCGACTGGTTCTCGTTCGGAGGATGTGACGAGGGCGAGCACGTCTGCGGCTGGCTCTTCTGCTGCGACGACTACGTGATCACCTGGTTCCCCAAGGCGGAGTCCGACTGGGACATCATCCCGGTCATCGAGGCGCTTCAGGCCGGCGCGCCGGCAAAGGAGATGGCGAAGAGCGAGGCGGCCACCCGCGAGGAGCTGCGCGCCCAGACCTCGGTCACCTGGCAGCAGGACGTGGTCGAGTACATCGGCCAGCCCGCGCGCGAGATGGCCGTACACATCTCCAAGGGCCTCGTGGAGGTGCCCTACGACGAGTTTCAGCGACGCCTCCCGGCCCAGGACTGGGGCATCAAGCTCGACCACTACCTCGGCGGCGAGGTCAAGGTCTACGAGACCGACGAGCAGGGCCGGGCCGTCCGCCAGCTCGAGCGCATGGTCCTGAGCCCCTTCCCCATCGTCGACTGGGAGAGCAACCTCACCAACAACGACATGACCAAGGTGGAGGTCATCGTCTACGAAGAGGACCGGGCCACCGTCTACTGGCGGGTGATGTACTCCAACAACAACTCCACCGAGACCGACGTGGGCAGCGTCGACTTCCGCAAGTACGACGAGGCCTCGACCCTGGTCACCTTCCACTCGGCCCACCGCCTCAACGCCCCCGGCGGCATCCACATCCCCAACGGCCTGCTGGAGATCGCCTTGAAGATGACCTTCGGCGACTTCATCGCCCACTACCGAGAGCTGGTCGAGGGCAAATAGCCCGAACAAGGTGCTCGCGCGCCGGCCCGGATCAACGGCTGGTTCTCGCATCGTGGTCGGAAAACACTCGCGCCAAGGCGCAAAGGCGCGAAGGGGCCAGCACCCGGGGGTGCTGGCCAAGAGAGGGTCTGCGCTGCCCCGCACCTCTCTTCGGGCGAACGAAGCGAGCCTCCTTGGCGGCTTGGCGTCTTTGCGCGACACACACAGGTGGCGGATTCGGGCCGGCCTGGGGCCTTGCGTCCGAGCCGCGTCCGTGGTCTTGGTGCCACACGGCCGCAAGATGGAGGAACGGGCATGTGGAGGATCTCGACTCTTCTCCTCGTGATCTGCCTGCTCGCGCCAGGTGCTGTCTGGGGGGCTGACGAGAAGCAGGACGCGCGGGCGGCCTACATCCGCGCCAACTACACCAAGACCGAGCACCGCGTGCCCATGCGGGACGGGAGGCGGCTGTTCACCGCCGTCTACACGCCGAACGAGGTCTCGAAGAGGTGGCCGATCCTCCTGCTGCGGACGCCCTACGGCGTGGACCCATACGGCGCCGACCGCTACGCGAGCGCGCTGGGGCCGAGCCCGGAGTTCGAGGAGGAGGGCTTCATCTTCGTGTTCCAGGACGTGCGCGGGCGCTTCATGTCCGAGGGTATCTTCGAGCACATGCGCCCGCAGCACGGGGGCAAGCGCAAGAAGAACGAGGTGGACGAGAGCACCGACGCCTGGGACACCGTGGACTGGCTGGTCAAGAACCTGCCCCGAAACAACGGGCGTGTGGGCATGTGGGGCATCTCCTACCCGGGCTTCTACTGCTCGGCCGCCCTGATCGGCTCCCACAAGGCCTTGAAGGCCGTCTCCCCCCAGGCCCCCATCGCCGACTGGTACTGGGACGACGCCCACCACAACGGCGCCTACATCCTGCCCATGACCTTCTTCTTCCAGGCCGTGCAGAAGAAGCGCGCGGGCTTGACCACCAAGTGGCCGGATCCATTCGACTTCGGCACGACGGACGGCTACCGCTTCTACATGGATCTCGGTCCCCTGAAGAACGTCAACAAGCGCTACTTCAAGGGCGAGGTGGAGTTCTGGAACCAGATCGTCGCCCACCCCGACTACGACTCCTTCTGGCAAGCTCGGAGCATTATCCCTCACCTGAAGAAGGTGAAGGCCGCGGTGCTCGTCGTGGGCGGGTGGTTCGACTCGGAGGACCTCTACGGCCCGCTCGCGACCTACAAGGCCATCGAGAAGAACAACCCCCGCGCGAGGAACTCCCTGGTCATGGGGCCCTGGATCCACGGCGGGTGGGAGCGCACGAAGGGAGACAGGGTCGGCGACCTGAGCTTCGGGTTTCCCACGTCGGCGCCCTTCGAGGCGGAGGTCGTCCTGCCCTTCTTCTTGCACCACCTAAAAAAGGCGAGGGACCCTGGCCTCCCGGAGGCCTACGTCTTCGAGACCGGCGCCAACCGCTGGCGCCGCTTCGACTCCTGGCCGCCGCGCGCCGCCAAGCTCCGCCGGATCTACCTGCGCGAGGCCGGCAACCTCGCCTTCGAGCCCCCGCCCGACAAGACCGAGGAGGCCGCCCACGACGCCTTCTTGAGCGACCCGGGCAAGCCGGTCCCCTACACGCCGAGGATGACCCCATACTGGTCGAAGACCTTCCTGGCGGAGGACCAGCGCTTCGCCGCCATGAGGCCCGACGTCCTGGTCTACGAGACGCCGCCGCTGGAAGAAGACCTCACCTTCGCCGGGCCGGTGCGCGCGCGCCTCAAGGTGTCCACGACCGGGCGCGACGCCGACTGGGTGGTCAAGCTCGTGGACGTCTGGCCCGGCGAGCTCCCCGGCAAGCCCAAGAGCCCCCACCCGTGGCGTGACCCGCCCGACCTCGGAGGGCGCCAGACCCTCGTGCGGGCGGAGGTGCTGAGGGGCCGCTACCGCAACGGCTTCGAGAAGCCCGAGCCCTTCGTGCCGGGCGAGGTCACCGACGTCACCGTCGAGCTCTTGGACGTGCTCCACACCTTCAAGCGGGGCCACCGCATCATGGTGCAGGTCCAGAGCTCGTGGTTCCCCTACGTCGACCGGAACCCGCAGAGCTGGGTGGAGAACATCTTCAAGGCCAAGGAAGAGGACTTCGTGAAGGCCACACACCGCGTCTACCGATCGGCGGTGTACCCGAGCCAGATCGAGGTGGGGGAGCTGACGCAGTAAGAGGGCCGTGCTCGCCAGTGGCATGCTGCGGCCGGGCGCGATAAGCCGCCGCGCTCGCGAACTTCGGCACAGCACGCGAAGCTCGAAGCGCGGTCGGCTTCATTGCGCCCCCGCTATGCGGCTTCGTCCGCATAGCGGTATGTTGACGGAGGTACGCGGGATAGACACCATCTCAGTGAAGCACCGCACTCGGGAAAGCTCATGCTCATCGAACGGGTCCAGGTAGGAGCCTTAGCGCTATTGATCTTGTCTCTCGGCTGCTCCGAAGCGGGCTCAGGGAGCACGCCGGACGCCGGCGACGCCGCCCCGGCGGAGGACAAGGGCTTGAGCGACGCCGGAGCCGACATCGTCGACGTGCCGGTCGTGCCCGACGAGTCCGCCCCCGAGGATCTTCCCGGCCCCCCCGGTTGGGACGCTCAGGGCGTAGACACCTTCATCGTGGGCCCGCCCTGCACGGAGGAGGACAACGAGACCTGCACCATCACCAACGAGCACGGCGTGTGCGCCGGGGAGATCGTCTGCGCCGGAGAGCGCGGCCTCCTGCCCTGCACCGCCAAGGAGCCGGCCGAGGAGGTCTGCAACGCCATCGACGACGACTGTGACGGCGAGACGGACGAAGATCTCGTGAACTGCGACTGCGGCGACGGGACCTGCGCGGCGGAGGGTGGAGAGACCGTGGATCTCTGTCCCTGCGACTGCAGGCAGTGCGGCGACGGCATCTGCTCTGCCTGCGGGGAGAACCCGTCGAGCTGCGCGGAGGACTGCTGCCGGACGCCCGCCGGACCCAACGTCTGCGGAGACGGCTACTGCCTCGGCTACGGCTGCGGCGAGAACCCCACCGACTGCCCCGAGGACTGCGGGCGCAACTGCGGCAACGGCGAGTGCGAGCGCAGCGAGAACCCCTTCGGGTGCCCGGAGGACTGCAAGCGCGGGGAGTGCGGCAACGGCGTCTGCGAGCCCACCGACGGCGGGCCCGTGCTCTGCGCCGGGGACTGCTCCCCGACCTGCGGCAACTGCACCTGCGACAAGGGCGAGAGCTGGGTGCAGTGCCCCATCGACTGCGGCTTCTGCGGCGACGGCGCGTGCAGCGAGTGCCCCAACTTCGACGAGTCCCACGAGACCTGCCCCATCGACTGCTGCCTGGCCACGGCCGAGGTCGACGTGACCTGCGACGGCGTCGACGACGACTGCGACGGCGCGGTCGACGAGGAGGCCTGCGACGACAACAACCCCTGCACCACCGACATCTGCGGCGCGGACGGCAGCTGCTCCCAGGAGGTCGCCGAGGGCGTCTGCGGGGTGACCGAGACGGCGACCCCCGAAGAGGAGACGAAGGTCGAGGACCCCGTGGCCGGGGTGTCGGTCGTCGTGCCGCCTGCGCCGTCGCTGTGGATGATGTCGACCGGGAC
>CAZQPP010000489.1:0-6538 GCA_964594295.1 uncultured Myxococcales bacterium
TCGCCACTCGTCCGCAAGCAAAGGGCTACCGGCTCAACGCACGGTCTTCACCCGCTACCCCTGTGTGCCGGGAGGGAAAGGGGCACGGGCAGGGGCACGGGCAGGGGCAGGGGAGGAGGCTGTGTGCGCTACGCGCAGACAGCCTCCTAGTACACCTTCGGGCTGCACACGCAGCGGTCCCAGGTGTCCTCGATGCCGTCGCGGTCCATGTCGCGGCGCAGGCGCTCGCCGGTGACGCGGAAGGTCGTGCCGACTCCGGCCAGGAAGCGGAGGTCTGGGGTGCCGTAGCCGGGGCGGAAGGGGCCGGTCCCGGCGCCGGCGAAGAGCTGGATGGTGTCCTTGATGATCCAGCGGGCCCAGATGTCGAGCTCGTAGGGGTTGCTCACGGCGCTGCCGATGCGCGAGAAGTCCATGGGGATGGCTGAGCGCAGGCCGCTCTGGACGTAGACGTGGCCGTGGCGGACCGCGTAGGAGATGCCGGCGCCCCAGGTGATCTCCTGGCCGATGGAGATGCCGAGCACGTGGTCTTCGGCGGTGCGCAGGGCGGCACCGAAGTTGGCGGTGAGGCTCAGGCGGTCGGTGGCGAGGGCGGCGTAGACTACTTGCGGGCGCAGCACGAGGCCGTTGGAGCCGAAGAGGGACTCCTCGTCGCCCGTGGGCAATGAGAGCGAGAGCTGGGCGCCGAGGCTCGACTGCCAGGGCATGGGGAAGCCGAGCTCGTGCTTGTCTAAGAACTGGCCGCAGCCGTTGATGAGCCTGGCCTTGCCGGAGAGCACGAGATCGCCGAAGCCGGCGAAGCGCGGGCTGAGGTGGGCGGAGCGGTCCTCGATGACGTCGTTGACCAATACGACGGGTACGGCCATCCCGACCTCCGTCCATCCGAAGAGGCCGAGCGACATGGTCATGTCGGTCTTGACGCGGTGGCGCACGATGACGCGAGACGCCGTGGGTCCCTTGATCTGAAGCGTGGTCAGGGCCCACGAGGCCATGGCCCCGGAGCTCGCCTGGAGGTGCCGCAAGGTCTTGTTGGTCGCGATGACGATGTCGTCCGAGAGGTGCGGCGAGGGCTGGAAGAAGTCGATGTTGGCCGCCGGTGTCGCGGTGTCCTGGGCGCTCGCGGGAGCGGCGGTGAGGAGCGCGGGCGAAGCCAGCAGAGCCGCCAGCACGAGGACGCCGGCCCGTCGCCGCAGCACGATGGCGAGGGTCAGCCCGAGTACGACGAGGAGGGTGCCCGGCAGACGTCGCCGTGACGGCGCGGGGGTCTCGCCGTGGGTGTGGCCGGCGCTGCCGCCGTGGCCGGCGTGGCAGCCGCCGAGGCCGCCGCCGACCGGCTCGTCGCAGAGGCAGGTGCCGTTGAGGCAGACGCAGCTCTCGGGGCAGTCCGGGCAGACCTCGGGGGCGACGCACTCGCCGAGGTAGCAGATGCCGTTCTCGAGGTCCTTGGCCGGGTCGCTGCAGGCCATCACGCTGTTCTCGCGGGTGTGGGCCACGTGAACGATGAAGGCGGGGCGCGTGTCGTCGTCGGGCAGGGCGACCTTGCACTCGTAGGTCTTGCAGGGCAGGTCGGCCGGCGGGTCGGTGCGGTCGAGGGTCGGGACGCACTTCATGCCCCGGTTGCCCTCGTCCATGACCTTCTCGCAGAGGTAGCGTTTGCAGTCCCCGGGGTTGTTCAGCTTGGTGCAGTCGTGGTCGCGCCTGCAGGAGAAGGCGCAGGCGTCGGTGCAGCCGTCGTTCTGGCGGTGGTTCTGGCCGTCGTCGCAGTCCTCGAGGCTCCCTACGACGCCGTTTCCGCACCAGTCGGCGACGCAGTCGGAGTTCTTGTCGCAGACGTAGGTGACGCCTTCCCGCTCGTCGCAGACCTCGTTGATCATGGCCGGCTTCAGAGACTCGATGACGAAGCCGGTCTCCGGGTCGCAGGTGTACTCGCGGCAGCCGTTGGCGGCGGGGGCGTAGTTCTCGGGGGTCGGGGGGTTCGTCCAGTCGATCTCGTAGGAGCAGTACTTGCCCGCGGCCGCGGCGAACTTCGGGTCGGCCGGGGCGCAGGTCTTCTTCCGGCAGGCCGGCGCGATGGGCATGTCGGCGCAGTCCTCCTCGACCGTGTCGGGGTGGCACTCGAGCTTGCAGGAGAGCGAGCAGCCCTCACCCTTGATGCCATTGCGCGGCCCGTGGTCGCACTCCTCGACGACGCTGTCGGGCAGGTTCGGGTCCACGAGGTGGTTCTCCAGGATGCCGTTTCCGCAGAGGCGCGGCTGGCACTCGCCGGCCTGGCAGTAGCCGTTGTCGATCTCGTTCTCCAGGTCGTCGCAGGGTGCCCCGTCGTCGAGGACCTGCTTCACCAGGCGGATCTCGTTGCTGCTGTCAGTGACGCCGTCGTTGCAGCTGTACTGCACGCAGGGCTCCCAGGGCTGGTAGTCGTCCTCGTCGTAGACCCCCTCGAGGTTGCAGATGGAGAGCTCGGTCTGCTTCCTCCCGTCGGCGCCCACGATCTCCACCGGCTCACAGGCCGGCTGGCGGCAGTCGTAGGGGGTGTCGGGGCAGAGGTTGCGCATGTTTATGGAGGTGCAAGAGGGCTGGCAGAGTGAGGTGCAGCCGTCCTCCTCGTCGTCGTTTCCGTCGTCGCAGGTCTCGTAGCCCGGCATCATCTTGCCGTCGCCGCAGACGTTCTCGATGCACCTGCCCTGGGTGCACCAGCCCGCGCCGGCTACCGACGCGATGATGCAGATGGTGTCCTCGTCGGCCATCTTGTCGACGCACTTGCGGATCTCGCCGTCACCCACGTCGGGGCACTGCGGATCCCAGCAGCTGGCGTCTTCCGGCTCGTAGGGGCAGTTCGGGTCCTGGCCGTAGCAGAGGCAGTCCTTGGGCTCGTTGCAGAAGAAGCGTGAGGGGTCCTTGCACTCGCCGTGGATGCAGAGGTCGTTGTCGGGCTCGTTGCGATCGTTGTCGCAGGAGACGACGCCGCTGCTGGTCGAGTGGGCGATGAGCTCCTTGTAGGCATCCACCTCCTCGTTGCCGGGCAGCTCGTCCTTGCAGACGAACTTCCTGCACTGCTCGTCGGTGGGCGGGTCGTTGCGGTCCAGCACTGCCGTGCAGCGCTTGCCCTTTCCGAGCTCGTCGTCGACCGGGCGGCACAGGAACTGCTTGCAGTCCCCTTCTACGTTCAGCGGCGTGCAGTCGGCGTCGGTGTTGCAGGAGAACTCGCAGCTCGGCTCGCAGCCGTCTCCGGTCACCGTGTTGCCGTCGTCACACTCCTCGCCGCGCCCGGCGTAGCCGTTGCCGCAGATGTCGGGCGCGCACACGCCCTCGCTGGTGCAGACGTAGTCGAAGGTGTCGTTCTGGTCGCAGAGCTTGCCGACCATGTTGAGGTCGGCCTTGGAGGCCACGTTGCCGGCCTCGTCGCAGCCGAACACCCGGCACTTGTTCTTCGCCTCCTCGTGGTTCTCCGGCGTGGGCACGTCGTCCTCGTCGGCGACCTGGGCGCAGCGGCGCCCGCCGTACAGGAAGCGCGGGTCGGCCTCACGGCACTCAGGCTCGTTGCACGGGATGTCGTCGAGGTGGTCGCAGTCGGTCTCGGGGTCGGTGCACTCGAGCTTGCAGTCCTTGGTGCAGCCCTCGCCGAGGGTGCCGTTGGTTGGGCCGTGGTCGCAGTCCTCCTTGACCGGCGCGGGGAGCGGCTCGCCGTCGGCCCCGTTGTTGTCCTTGACGCCGTTGCCGCAGACGCTGGGCTTGCACACGCCTGCCTGGCAGTAGCCGTTGGTGATGCTGGCGGCCGGGTCGCTGCACGTGCTCCCCTCATCGGCGTTGGTAGCCTTCTCGACCAGCCCGCCGTCGGCGCCTTCCTCGCAGGAGTAGGTGATGCAAGGCTTGTCGGGCTGCTTGTCCTCTGGTGCCGGGGCGCCCTTGGGGTTGCACACCCGTCCGGACTGCGCCGGGCTCTGGCCCGCGGGCTCGATGGGCGCCTCGTCACATGAGGGCGCGCGGCAGTCGAAGGGCTCGTCGGTGCAGACCTCGGCGACGGTCTCGGCCGTGCAGTTCCACTCGCACAGGGTCGTGCAGCCGTCGTCCTCCACTTCGTTGGCGTCGTCGCACTGCTCGCGGTCGTCCTCCTGCCACTTGCCGTCGCCGCAGCTGTTCTCGATGCAGATGCCGTCGGCGTCGCACCAGCCCGGGCCGTGGTCGTTCTTGCACCCGGAGTCGAGGTCCTTCTTCAGGTCCGTGCAGCTCCGGTCCTCGTCCCCCGTCACCTCGGGGCAGCTCGTGTCCCAGCAGGTGGCGTCCTTGGGCAGGTAGGGGCAGCAGTCCGGGTTGTCCGGCGCCTCCGCGCAGAGCGGCTTGCTCCCGTCGCACACACACTCCACGTCGGCGGTGCAGAAGAAGCGCCCCGGGTTCAGGCACTCACCCTTCCAGCAGAGGTCGTCGTCGGGCTCGTTTACGCCGTTGTCACAGCGGACGACCTTCTCCGGCTTCGAGTGGGCTTCTGCGGTGGTGTAGGCGGGCTTCTCCGGGTCGGCGGGCAGGGGGTCGAGGCACTCGTAGATCCTGCACTGCTCCTCGTCGGGCACGTCCGCGGGGTCCGCCTTGGCCACGCAGCGCTGGCCCTTGCCGTACTCGTCGTCGACGGCCTCGCAGACGAAGCGGACGCAGTCGTGTTCCTTGTTGACGCTGCTGCACTCCGAGCTGCCCTGGCAGGAGAACACGCAGGTGTCCTTGCAGCCGTCCGTGTCGTCGCCGTTCTTGCCGTCGTCGCACTGCTCGTTGTGGCCCGTCACGGTGTTGCCGCAGTAGTCCTCGACGCACTCGCCCACGTCGTTGCAGGCGTAGATGACGCCGTCCTTGTCGTCGCACTGTGTGTTGACACGGGCCCGGTCCACCGAGTGGGCGGGCTTGCCGACCGCGTCGCAGAACCACTTCAGGCAGGTGTTGGCCGCCGGGGTGTGGTCGTCGGGGTCCGGGATGTTGTCGAGGTCGACCGTGTAGGCGCACATCTGACCCGTCGCAGCGAACTCCGGATCCGCTGCGACGCAGGCCTTCTTCTTGCACGGCGGCGGTTCGGCGAGGATCTCGGCGCAGTCCGTCTCGGCGGTGTCCTTGTGGCACTCGAAGCGGCAGTCGATGGTGCAGCCTTCTCCCTTGTTGCCGTTGGCCGCGCCGTGGTCGCACTCCTCGCGGATGTTCTCGGGCAGGTCGAGGCGGTCGTCGAGCACCCCGTTGCCGCAGAGCGCCGGCTTGCACTCGCCGAGCTGGCAGAAGCCTATCTCCTTCTGCCCGCCGACCTCGATCTCGCAAGCCGCGCCCTCGTCCGAGCGGTTCTCGACCTCGCGGTAGTTTATGCCGTCCTCCTTCAGCTCGCAGGTGAAGGTGCGGCACTGCTCGTCGGGGCGGTGGTCGGTGATGTCGGGGGTGCCGTCGCTGTCGCAGCGTGAGCCGTGCTGCTCCGGGCCCCCCGCTCCGTCGATGACGAAGCTCTCGCAGGCCGGCGTTGCGCAGTCGTATTCGACGTCGGTGCAGAGCACGGCCAGGTTTCCTTCGGTGCAGTAGAGGGTGCAGTCATCCTTGCAGCCGTCCTCGTCGACGTCGTTGCCGTCGTCGCACTGCTCGCCGTCGGACTCGGCCCACCTGCCGTCGCCGCAGGTGTTCTCGACGCAGATGTTGTCCGTGTCGCACCAGCCGGCGCCGTTGTCGTTCGTGCAGGCGGTGTTCAGCGGGAGCTTGGTGTCGGTGCAGCTCCGGTCCTGGTCGGCTCCAACCTCGGGGCACGCGGTCTCCCAGCACCCGGCGTTCTCGGGCAGGTAGGGGCAGCAGTCGGGGTTGTCCGGCTCGTCGGAGCACTGCGGGTTGCTGGCGCCGCAGGTGCAGTCGCTGACGTGGTCGCAGAAGAAGCGACCCGGGTTGAGGCACTCGCCGTACCAGCAGATGTCCTCGTCGGGCTCGTTCAATCCGTTGTCGCAGACGATCTTCTTGTCCGCGCGGGTATGTGAAGCCTTGACGTCGTAGGCCTGGGCGTTGGGGTCGGCGGGCAGCGGGTCGAGGCACACGTAGGTCTTGCACTGCTCCTCGTTGGGCACGTCGGCCGGGTCGGCCCTGCGCACGCAGCGCTGGCCCTTGCCGATCTCGTCGTCGACGGCCTCGCAGGTCCAGCGCACGCAGTCGTGGTCCTTGTTCAGGGAGCCGCAGTCCCCGTCCCCGTCGCAGGAGAACTGGCAGTCGTCCTCGCAGCCGTCGCCTTCGACGCCGTTGCTGCCGTCGTCGCACTCCTCGGCGTGCCCGGTGACCGTGTTCCCGCACCAGTCCTCCGAGCACTCGCCGAGCTCGTTGCAGGCGTAGATGATGCCGGCCTTGTCGTCGCACTGGGTGTTGATGCGCGCCCGGTCGACCTTGGTGGCCGGCTTGCCGCTGGAGTCGCAGAGGTACTCGAGGCAGGCGTTGTAGTCCGGCGTCGTGCCTTCAGTCGGGACGTTGGCCACGTCGACGACGTAGGCGCACTTCCGCCCTGGCGCGTCGAACTGCGGCCCGGCCGCCATGCAGCCCTTGGCCTTGC
>CAZQPP010000490.1:0-6523 GCA_964594295.1 uncultured Myxococcales bacterium
GGGGGGTAGCCTGGTCGCGGCCCGTTGTGGGCGGCGGGCTGTGGGGGGGGGGCGGGGCCAACTGGGCCTCCAACGCGTCAGCGCCCTACCGCCGCCCCGAGATCCAGCCTCTCCGGCTCCTCCTCCGAGGCCGCGTCGAAGAGGTAGAAGACCGGAGCGTCGTCCTCGCCGAGCACGAGCCGGTCCTGCTCGCCGGAGACCAGCTCCGGCGCCACGGACAGGGGGATGAGCTCGGTCTCCGCGTCGCCGAGCCGGAGCTTCACGAGGCCGGCGTCGCTCAACGAGTAGAGCGTGCGCCCCTCGTCAGTGGCGCTGAAGTGGGAGAAGTCGAAGCGGTGGCCGCTCACCGTCCTCTGGGGCAGCACCTCGTCGAGGTCGAAGACCCTCGCCGCGTCCGGGTAGAAGCCGCACTCGGGGCTCGTGCGGCTGCAGTCGAGGTCGAACTCGGCGGCGTAGAGCCAGCGCCCTCGCGGCCCGAGATAGTACGTGGGCTCGACTCGCCCGTACTCGATGACGCGCCAGTGGAGTGAGGGCAGGTGAACGACGATCAGGCCCACGTCCGCGGTCTGGTTGTAGTCCCACGCCTGCAGCATGTCCGCGCGCCGCGTGAAGCCGACGGCCCGGCGCCCGTCGTCGGACATCTCGACCGGCCCGAAGCCGGGGAGGTTTCGGATGAAGGTCCTGGAGGCGAGGTCCAAGACGCTGATCGGGTCGTAGTCCCTCCGCGGCGGCGGGGGTGGCGCCTTCGGCTCCTTCTCCTTGGGCTCATCGGGCTCGGTCTTGGGGCTCGCCGGCTGCGGCGGGCGGGCGGCCGACCTGCAATTGGTGGGTGAGAGCAAGGCCAGCGTGCCCTCCGGCTGCACCACCAGCTCGTCCGCGCAGTTCGGGAACTCCACGCGCTCTCGCAGCTCTCCGCCGGGGAGGCTGACGAAGGTGAGCGTGGCGATGGGCGCCTCCGAGTCCCACGGCCAGAACGAGGACGTCAGAACCAGCTCGTCGTGGGCCGGCGAGAAGTCGAGATCCCGCACGGGCAGGTCGTGCGTGACCTGGCGCGCCAGCCTCGTCTCGAGGTCGATGATGGTCAGCACGCAGGCCGACTCCTGGTCCCTGCTCGAGCGCGAGGCGAGCTGGACGCAGGAGTCGTTGTCGAAGAACCACTCCTCGGCGTCGGTCTTGGGGAGGTTGCTCGCAACCAGGTAACGGCCCCCGGGCGACACGTCGAGCACCCGATAGGGCTCGTCAAGCACGCGGAGCGTCTTCGCCCTGGCGGTGCCGAGATCCACGCTCAGCAGGGTCCGGCCGTCCTCCCCGAGCGCGTAGGCCGCGCTCCCGTCCGGGGCGAAGTTGATGCGCCGGGCGTCACGGACCTCCGGCACGACCCGCGCGTCTCCCGTGTCGAGGTCGTGCACCACCAGGGTGAGCCCCGGCTCGTCCCACCCCTTGTCCGGGCCGGGCAGGGGCGCCATGGCCAGGAGGTGCTTGCCTCCTGGTGAGAGGAGCACCTCGCTGTATTGGAGCGTGTAGCGCCACTCCCGGAGGGGAGAGCTGAACAGGCTCGGGTTGGTGCCGCCCTTGCCCTGCGAGGTCGTCACCGAGTAGCTCCCCGGATCCCGGCCTCGCTCTTTCATGCCGGCCTGCTGTTGGTTCTCGGTCGCTGCGCGATCCATGGGCGGCTCGCCGAAGCAAGCTACCGCCACGACCAACGTGAAGGCCACCGCCAGCAGGTTCCGCCGCCCCCGTATCAGGGCAGACCTGTCCCTCGAGGTTTGACCCATTCTTGCCTCCGTCCGCTTGGGTTTCCCGGTTCTTTCCGGTCCGGACCAAGCGTGGCAGGAAACGTGCCAACCCTGGCCCGACAGGCCCTCGGAGTCTCAATTGCGCACGGTTTCCGGGAGCCTTGTGACGTCGTGTCCCGAGCGATCGCTCGGTGGGCGACACGCGCGGACGAGCAAGATCGTGACATGGATGTCAGGCTTTTTTGGCAAAGTCTGACATTTTTGTCAGGCACGGGACGGGGTCTTCCGGTCTCCGCTCTTGTGTCCGAGACTCGAATGTTTAATCTAGTTCCCGTCCTGAAACTCCCGTTTCAGGACGGGGGCTGTTAGCCGTTAGCTGTTAGCCGTTAGCCAGGCACCTGAGATCACTGCATTCCGGCTAACCGCTAATCGCTAACCGCTAATCGCTGCATCCTGAAACCCGAGTTTCAGGATGCACACTAATCTAGCGCCCCCCGTGGAGGCTCGAGAATGATCAAGCGCCCTGCCCTCACCCTGCTCCTCTCCGTGCTCCTCGCGGCTGCGCTCGGCTGCGGCTCCGGAGGCGGCGACACGGGCTATGGGCTTCCGGGGGCAGGCTACCTGGGCGGCAGAGACAGCGGCGGTGCTCAGCCTGGCGGCGTGGACGCGGCCGGCACGCAGGGCACCGACACGGGCGGCATCCCGTGGCTCCCGGGCGTGGACGCGGGCAAGGGCCAGGACACACACACACCGCAACCGGGCACCGACGCGGGCATCTCCCCCGACTCGATCCCCAGCCTGCCGACCGGAGACCGCGTGGACCCGGCCTGCACCGACGGCAAGTACAGCGAGGTGCTCCCAACGCCCCAGGTCAGCATCGACTCGGCCATCTCGGGCTACACGTCCCAGGGCTACATGGAGTTCATCAAGTCGGTGCTCCAGGCCCGCTACCCCGTCGGCCTGCACATCCTCGAGGGCGGCCTCGGCTCCCAGGGCTTCGGCGGCCAGAGCTGCGTGGACATGTTCTTGAGCAGCAAGCAGTCGGCCTCAGACGTCATTCGCCAGCTCTCGACCCTCGTGCACGAGTGCGGGCACTTCTTCGACATAGGCGCGGGCGGGTTCGCGGGCTTCGCGTACATCATCACGCCCGACCTGAGCTTCACCTGCCAGGGCGGTCACTCGACCACGCAGGGCGGCAAGACCTTCGCCCGCAGCCTGCTCAACGGAGACGACCAGGCCTCCCGGCGCTCACCCTGTGGAGGAGGAGGGGCCGGCTTCGGCTGCGACAGCTACGCCGCCATCTACCTCGACGGGGACCCCGACGACGGCAACTTCGACGGCGGCGACCAGGGCTTCGGGTCCTTGCTCGAGGAGGCCGTCCAGTACGTGAACTCCCTGGCCACGGGCTACGCCTTCCACGACCACTACAGCTTCAGCATGAGCGAACGCGACGGAATCCTGACCTTCTTGTGGTATGTCGGCCGTTACCTCCGCCTCGCCCGCGCCGAGCACCCCCAGACCTACGCCCTGCTGAGCCAGGACGAGTGCTGGCGCGACGCTATCCTGACGGTCTGGGGCCGCGCCTGGCTCTTCTTGCAGGCCACCGAAGGCATCTCTCAGCTCGGCATCGACGACGCGGCCCTCATGACCCTGGCGACCTCGCCGGAGGTCTTGCAGGAGATCGAGGCGCTGCGCGCTGCCTCGGGCTGCCCATAGGTCTCCCGCGGCCTTAACCGGACCTCCAGGGTCCTGCTTGAGCCCTACCGAACGCGAAGGTATGGCAGGGGCTCACGGCTGTGCCGACAAACTGGGGAGGTTCATGCGCACGCTCATAGCTCTGTTCACCATTGCGCTTCCGGCCGTCGTCCTGGCTGCGGGCCCGTCCGCGCCCACGACCCCGCCGCCGCTCCCGGCCGACGCCTCGGCCGTGGCAGGACGCTGCATGACCTGCCACAAGGACAAGAGCCCGGGTCTGTACCGCCAGTGGTACGGCTCCGAGCACGCCAAGCACAACGTGACCTGCCTCGACTGCCACCGGGCCGCGAAGAGCGATCCGGACGCCTTCGAGCACGAGGGCGCCAGCATCGCGACCCTGGTGACCCCCCTCGACTGCGGCCGCTGCCACCTCGCCGAGTTCAAGGAGGTCGACGCCTCCTACCACGCGACGGCGGGGCTCATCCTGGAGTCCAAGGACGCCTACCTCGCCCACGCCGCGGGCGGACACCCTGTGGCGATCGCCGGCTGCGAGAGCTGCCACGGCACCAAGGTGAAGATCGACCCCAACGCACCCAACAAGCTCGACACCCTCTCGTGGCCGAACTCGGGCATCGGCCGCCTCAACCCCGACGGCTCCAAGGGCTCCTGCAACGCCTGCCACACGCGGCACTCCTTCGACGTCGGCCAGGCGCGCAAGCCCGAGGCCTGCTCCAAGTGCCACCTCGGCCCGGACCACCCGCAAAAGGAGGTCTACGAGGAGTCCAAGCACGGCAACGCCTACTACACCCACCTCGACGACATGAACATCGACGCCAAGCGCTGGGTAGTGGGCACGGACTACTACGAGGCGCCCACCTGCGCGACCTGCCACATGTCGGCCGGCCCGAAGCAGAAGGTGACCCACGACGTGGGCCAGCGCATCTCCTGGACCCTGCGCCCGCCGGTCTCGAAGATGAAGAAGGACTGGAAGAAGAAGCGCAAGAACATGCAGGACATCTGCTCAGCCTGCCACGGCCAGCGCTTCACCGAGGGCCACTACGCCCAGCTCGACGGCATCGTCCAGCTCTACAACGAGAAGTACGCCAAGCCAGCGGGCAAGATCCTGGCGCTGATCAAGAAGAAGGGCCTGCTCAAGAACAAGGGCGCCTTCTCGAACAAGATCGAGTGGATCTACTGGGAGATCTGGCACCACGAGGGGCGGAGGGCACGCCACGGCGCGGCCATGATGGGCCCCGACTACACCTGGTGGCACGGCATCTACGACGTGGCCCAGCACTTCTACTTCAAGTTCCTGCCCGAGGCGCGCAAGTACGGGGACGCCGAGGTCAACGCCGCGATCGACAAGATGATCACTGAGGATCCGATGCACTCCTGGTTGAAGCGGCCGGTCGAGGAGATCAAGAAGGAGATCCGCTCCGGCAAGCTCCAGGAGCTCTACAAGGACTACTTCAAGCCGCTGGACTGAGCCGATGAGCCGGCGCCTCTGGGGCCTCTGGCGAGGCCTCTCCACCAACGCCGTGGGAGCGGCGGGTGTGGTGCTCACGACGAGCTCCTTCCTGCTCTTCTTGATCTTCGAGGGCCTGCGCCTCGCGGGCTTCATCACCAACACCTACATCGGGCTCATCACCTACCTGACCCTGCCGGCCCTCTTCGTCTTCGGCCTGCTGCTGATCCCCGTCGGCTGGTGGCTGCTCAAGAGGAGGACCGGCCTGAGCTCACGCGAGCTCCTGCTCTCGCGCTTCGACGAGGAGATGGTCGAGACCCGGCCGACCGGCCGGCCCATCTTCGTGACCATCGGGCTCTTCACGGTGCTGAACCTGCTCTTCCTCGCCGCGGGCGGAGCCCGGATGCTGCACTTCATGGACCAGCCCGAGTTCTGCGGCACGGCCTGCCACAGCGTGATGCACCCCGAGTGGATCGCCTACCAGGGCTCCCCCCACGCCCGCGTGAAGTGCGTCGACTGCCACGTCGGGCAGGGCGCCGAGGCCGCCGTCGACGCCAAGCTCAACGGCATCTGGCAGATGATCTCGGTCAGCTTCGACCTCTACGAGCGCCCCATCCCCACGCCGGTGCACAACCTGCGCCCCGCCCGCGAGACCTGCGAGCAGTGCCACTGGCCCGAGGTCTTCTACGGCGACCGCCTCGCGCGCATCGAGCGTTTCGCCATGGACCGCGGCTCGACGCCGCGCTTCACGACCCTCTCGATGAAGGTCGGCTCCGGCAAGGGCGACCGGCGGGGCGAGATCCACTGGCACGTGGCAGCCGAGAACGAGGTCCGCTACCAGGCGGCCGACGAGGCGCGCGAGACCATGGCCTGGGTCGAGGTCCGCCAGCCCGGCGGCACCTGGAAGCGCTACACCAACCGCTCCCCGCCCGCGGGCGCCGCCCCGGCAAAGGACGAGGTGCGCAGCATGGACTGCGTCGACTGCCACAACCGCGCAACCCACATCTTCCCGAGCCCCGAAGAGGCCGTCGACGAGCTGATGGCGACGGGCGCCATAGACCGCACCCTGCCCTTCGCCAAGCGCCAGGCCTTCGAGGCCCTGACCGGCGGCTACGTAGGGACACCTGGCGCGCTCGAGGCCATCGACCGCGACTTCCGCGGCTTCTACGCGCGCGAGCACCCGGAGGCCCACACCAGCCACACCGCCGCCATCGACAGGGCGGTCGCCGCGCTGCAAGAGGTCTACACGCGCGCCATCCACCCGCGCATGAAGGTCGGCTGGGACACCTACCCGGACCACCTCGGCCACGACGACGGCGGCGGCTGCCTCCGCTGCCACAGCCCGGACCTCGTGGACGACTCCGGCCACGCCGTCGCGAGCCACTGCACCCTGTGCCACTCGATCCTGGCCCACGACAGCGCGAAGCCCTTCGAGTACCTCGACGTGCCGGACCCGCAGCGGCGGGACTACCGCACCCACGAGTACCTTCGGCGCGAGTTCTTGGGCCTGCCGGCGCCGGAGCCGCGGCACGAGTACCCGGCGCCGAACCCGGCGCCGCCGATACCTTCGGAATAGCCAAGCGCGGCGCCGCTGTAGCCCAGGGGTGGCGGGTGTAAACCGTGCGTT
>CAZQPP010000491.1:0-6522 GCA_964594295.1 uncultured Myxococcales bacterium
ACGCTGTGCTCGCTACCATCGTCGGCGGCCGTTCCGCTGATCCGCTATTCGTTTGCGACGCGGCGAGCGGCGAGTGCAAGGCCGTCGCCACCTCGGAGGGGGCGCTCTGCGTTGACGGGGACGACTGCACCGAGGGCGACGTCTGCACGGCAGGCACCTGCGCCGGCACGCCGGTGCCGGTATGCGGTCTGGCGCCGACGGTGTGCGAGCCCGACCATGACAACGACGGCGTGGCCACGGCGGTCGTGCTCGAACGCGGCGCGGCACAGATAGTCATGCGGGCCAAGGCGGACCCGCTCGGCGAGGACGACTGGTACGCGGTCGAGCTCCTCGAAGACGAGATCCTTCTCGCGGAGACCCGAGCCGACTGCGGGAGCCGTGCCGACACCTTGCTGGCGCTCTACGACAGCGACGGCCACAGCGTCTTGGACTTCAACGACGACGACGAGGGCGGCCCCTGGTCCCGGGTCCAGCTCGCGGGTGCGCCGTCGGGGGGCACCTACTACCTCCGGGTGTCCACTTACGCGGGCGCGGGCGCAAGCACATACCTGCTGACCCTCGACATCACGACGGACCCGGGCTGCACCTCGAACGCGGACTGCGAGTGCGCGGAGCACGTGTGCACCGGGGACACCACGACCCCCGGTGAGTGCGTGGAGGCGATGCCCTCCGAGTCGGAGCCCAACGATCTCGTGTCAGAGGCGAGCCCGGCGGCGGTGGACGCCGAGGTCGCCGGGGACATCTCGAGCTTCGGCGACGTGGACAGCTTCGTGGTGAGCCTGGCGGCCGGCGTGCCGGTGGCCGTCGAGACCAGGGACTTCTGCGGGGCGGCGACCGACACCGAGGTCGAGCTCCTCGGTCCCGGCGGGGCGAGCGTGCTCGCCTCGAACGACGACGCCGGAGAGGACTCGGTGCTCTCGCTCATCCGGAGCTTCACGGCCGAGGCGGAGGGAGCCTACGTCGTCCGCGTGCGCGGAAAGGACGGCGCCACCGGTCGCTACCGCCTGCTGGTGAGCGACCTGCGCTGCGGCGCGGACGCGGACTGCGGGTGCGCGGATCAGCGTTGCGGCGCTGAAGGAGACGAGGCGGGCTTGTGCCTCCCGCGCTCGACCGAGGCGGAGCCCAACGACGAGGCCGACCGCGCGAGCCCGACAGCGCTCGGCACACGAAAACACGGAGCCATCTCGGAGCCCTTCGAGGTGGACTACTTCTACGTCGACCTCGAGCCCGGCAGCTACGACGTGGAGACCCACGGCTACTGCGGGACTACGCTGGACACGCACCTCACGCTGCTCGCCGCGGACGGAGTGACGCCGCTGAAGAAGGACGACGACGGCGGCGCGAAGAAGCTCTCGCTCATCAGCGGAGCCAACGTGGCGGTGGCGGGGCGGTACCTCGTGCTCGTCGAGGCTTACGGAGCCGACACCGGCGAGTACGTCGTCGAGGTGAGGGAGGTGGCGCCATGAGGTCGGGATCAGGACTCAGGGGCCAAGCGATGAACCGGCGACGTGGTGGGGATTCTCGCGCAGAGACGCAGAGGCGCAGAGATCTTCTCTGGCAGGTCCTTTGCGTGGCTGTGCTTCTCGCCCTCGGCTGTAACGAGGGGCGGACGCCGGGAACGACGCCCGAGGAGGCGCCGGAAGAGGCGCAGGAGGTCGTGCCCGGGGAGGTGCCCGGGTGCGAGCGCGAGTGCGACGGTCGCCAGTGTGGAGAAGACGCCTGTGGCGGCCTCTGCGGTGAGTGCGCGAGCGGCGAGGTCTGCTCGGCGGACGGTAGGTGCACCGCGGAGGTCGCCGGCGGCTGCAGCGACACCTGCGAAGGTCTCGGCTACGAGTGCGGCGAGGTCTGCGGCGAGGCCTGCGGAGCCTGCGGGGGAGGTCTCGTCTGCGATGACGGCGCTTGCGTCTGCGAGCCCTCGTGCAGCGCGGGCGGCTGCGGCGGGCACGACGGCTGCGGCGGCACCTGCGGCCCCTGCCCGTCTGCACAGAGCTGCGAAGGCTGCGCGCTCATCTTGTCCGTAGTGGACCGCCAGGAGAGCCCCGCCGGACCGAGCAGCGTCACGCTGGCCGTGGACTTCGCTCCCACCGAGTCCTCGCCGGCGCCCGCCCTGGCCGACCTCCGCCTCGCAGTGGAGGGCGGCGTCAGGCTCGAGCGGGTCGGCATCACCCCGGATCTGTTGAACGCCGGCAAGACCCTGCTCCGCCACCCATACACCGGGAAACGCTACCAGGTGGACCAGAACGGGGTGCACCGCTTCGTGCTCATCTCGAGCACCGGTAGACGAGAGACGAAGATCCCCACCGGCCGCTGGCTGCTCCTGCGCTTCGCATTCGACGAGCCACAGGCCGGCTCGACGGCTCCTGCCGTCTTCTCCCTCGTGCAGAGAGAAGAGCTCTTCGCCCCGGCTGCGGCCGACCTGGCCCTGCAGAGCGAGGGCTACGACGGCAGAGTCGTGGTCTGGCGGGAGGTGCAGCCATGAGCGCCTCCCGAATCCTGACAACCACCGGCTCTCTCCTGCTCGCCGTCCTCCTGGCCGCTCCGGCCGCGGCGACTCCCCTCAAGCTGAAGGAGGTGCACCGCCTCGGCGTGTGGCTCGACTGCAAGGCCGCCTGCCCCGAGCTCCCGGCGGCGCCGTCCTACGACGAGCTGCGCTTCCACTACGAGTGCATCGCGGCCTGCGGGCCGGAGTCCCACCTCTGGGAGAAGAACGGCGTCCCGCCGGTCGACCAGAACGACCTTGAGTTGGCTCTTCTCGAGACCCAGGCCACCTTCGACACGGGCCTGGAGCTCGTCTGCTACCGCGGCCCGGACGACGAGGTGGTCGTGCCCGCGGCCTTGTGCCCCGGCCTGCTCTGCGAGTCTCTGCCGCAGTGCACCACGGAGGAGTGCGGCCGCGATGCCGAGGTCGAGCTCCAGTGCACCGACGAGGAGCCCGGCGGGCCGCGCTGCTGGTGGCCCGAGACCGAGCGCCCGCCGGCCTGCCCGGACGTCGTCTGCGCCGCAAACCCTGCGCGCACTCCGGCCGACTGTGCCGACGAGGACGAGGACGGCCTGCCCGCCTGGCTCGAGGCGCACCACGGCTTCTCCGACCAGATGGCCACCGAGCTCTGCGGCGGCACCTCGCCCTGCGGCTTCCGCATGCTCTGCGAGTACGACGAGGCCCTGGCCGGAGGCGACTGCGCTGACCGCGGCTGCGGCGAGAGCTGCACGGCCTTCCACTTGGAGCTCGTAGCCGAGGACGACCAGGAGATCGTCGTCTGGCTCCACTACGACTACTCGCCCCTGCCGGCCCGGGTCTTGGACCTGCACCTGGTGTACGACCGCGACCTGCTCACCCTCGAGGACGCACGCCCGCTGCCCGCGCTGCAGGTCTTCGACAAGGTCCTGGCCTCGACCCACATGAGCGACGGCACCTTGCGCGTCTCGGTCTACGACCCGGCCGGCAGCGAGGCCATCCCCTTCGGCCCCATCGCCGAGCTCATCTTCAGGCGCACGGCGGACAAGACGGGCACCGTCGCCTTCTCCACCGAGGACCCGATCCAGGTCGAGGCCATGGCGCCGATGCAGGGTGACCTCGAAGATCAGGCGGAGCTCGCCGACGACTCGCTATGGGGAGCCCCGGTCACCGGTACCGACAGGGACCTCGCCGACACGCGGCTGCTGCTGCACTACGGTTTCGAGAGCTTCGAGGGCGCCCTGACCTACGGAAACGTGCCGAACGCGGAGCAGCTCTGCGGCCTCGTGGCCGAGTGCGCCAACGAGCCCGACGAGGCGGAGAAGGCCAAGCTCTTGGCCAAGCTCGCGGCCCTGCAGTCGGGCGAGCTCGACGGCGGCGAGCTCATCGACGGGGTCACGGCCAACGGCGTCTACCTCGACGGCAACAGCGACACCCTGAGGCTGCCGGTGCACTTCGTCGAGCCGCTCGAGCCCTCGGCCCAGAGCTTCACCTTCCAGACCTGGTTCTACGGGGAGGGCAACAGCTTCAACGAGCGCAAGGACACACCCCAGGTCCTCTTCTCACACAACGGCTTCGACGAGCGCACGCGCCTGGGCCTCGCGCTGAAGTCCGGCGACGAGGGCGGCCTCGACCTCGTCTTCTTCACCGGCGACCTGCTCTCCAAGTCGCCGCGGCCGACAGAGGTCGAGATCGCCCACGGCATCGAGAAGCGCACCTGGCACCACACGGCCATGACCCTCGACGCCCAAGACGGCGCAGTCCGCCTGTTCCTGGACGGCCGGCAGGTGGCCAACACCCGCATCGGCCAGCCCCCCGCGGCCGTTGCCTGCCCGCAGCTCGTCGACGCCACCGACGTGCGCCTCCACGAGGAGGGCGAGGTCTTGGGCGGCAAGAAGCCCGAGTTCTTGTACGTAGGCGTCGTCCGCTCCGGGCTCTACCGCATCGAGCGCCGCGACCTGCACGGTCTCTCGAGCAAGACGGTCATCGGCGACGGCCAGTACTCCTACCGGGATCCTGACTACAGCCCGATCCTCGACCGCATCGTCTACAGCTCCAACGCCAGCGGCAACTTCGAGATCTGGATCGCCAAGGGCGACGGCACGGAGCGCCGCCAGCTCACGGTGGGCTTCGGCGACTCCTACCGGGGCATCATGGCGAGGCGGCCCCGCTGGGCCCCCGACGGCACGGCCATAGTCTTCGAGAGCAACGTCTACGACGTCCTGGCCCACGACAACGACTTCGCGCGCGTCTACCACCTCTACTACGTGGGCTACGACCCGGTGACCAACAGCGTGGCCGTCAAGCTCGAGGGCGGCGGCACGGCGGTGCAGCTCGACTACGCAGCCCGCGTGGCGGACATGACCATCAACGGCTTCCGCCTGACCACGCGGGACATGTTGCACAACCACACCAACGCGCACTGGCTCGTCGGCAAGCACGGTGCAGCCCGCGGCACCCTGCTCGCCGACCGCGCGGGCCTCCTCTTCGAGGGCCACCAGGTCGAACGCATCGAGGTGCCCCAGAACATCTACGCCTCCCAGTCCGAGACCGTCGAAGGCCTGGGCGGCCTCGAGGAGGAGCTCGACATGCTCGCCGCGCACCGGAGCGTGCGCGCGGCCGTGCCGGCGCCAATCCTGACCGAGCTCCTGTTCTACCGCCGCACCTCGGCCGACTACGAGCCCGAGACCCAGTTCGTGCTCTCAGAAGAGGTGGACGGCAACAGCGTGTGGGTCACCGTGACCCACGACCCTTCCGCCTACGAGGATCACTGCTGGGACCGCAACCTCAACGGCTTGGAAGACGCCGACGAGGATCGCAACAAGGACGGCTTCTGGGACTTCCAGGACTGCTACCCCTACGACGTCCGAAACCTCTACGTGCAGTACGACCCGGGCGTCTTCCGGCCCGTGCTCGAGGACGACGACGGCAACTACGTAGAGCCCGGCCCGCTGCTCGGCCCGACCGAGGCCGGCGGCGTCTCCAAGGAGCTCCAGCTCCGCGAGATGTACCCGATGGGCCTCTCTCTCGTGCGCGTCGAGGTGCTGAGCCCCTACAACTCGCTGCCCATCCCCGGTGGGGTCATAGCCCTGCTGCGCTTCGAGAGGAAGAACCCCGAATCCCCCGAGGTGGCCTTCACGCCGCTCTTCCGCGAGCTGCGCGAGGAGTACATGGTCAAGGACCTGGCGTCGGTGGAGCCGCCGGCGGCGCTGGAGCCCGCGCGGCGCTTCGAGGAGCTCGAGAGGGCCGCCTTCTCCCCCGACGGCGACCGCCTGCTGCTCGGCGCCATCACGAAGGCCCGGCCGACCCTCCTGCTCACACAGAACCTCGTCACCGCTTCCGGTGCCGAGCGCATCTCCAGCACGCCCATGCGCATCAGGGGCATGAGCTGGGTCCGCCAGGAGCGCTACTACCCCTGCAACTGGGTCGGCGGCTACCTGCACCCCCAGTCGAAGCTCGTCATCGACGGCCTCCGCGGCGCCCTCGACGACTTGAAGGTCTACGCGGGCGTGCGCGACCCCGACGCCATCCGCTCCGAGGCCGAGCGGGGCCGCGAGCGCCTGGAGGTCGAGGGCCGTGAAGGCCCGCGTCCCTCGCGCCTCCCGTCATGCGGTGCCTCCCACGCCGAGTGCCCGCCCTTCCACCTCTGCGTGGACTCGGAGTGCCGGATGGTCTCCTGCAACCCGGAGGACCCCTACGCCTGCCTCGCCCACGGCGGGAAGTGCAGCGCGCGCCCGACCTCGGTCGAGCAGGAGTTCGGCGGCCGGGCCGGCCGCGGCGGCGCCACCGTCTTCGAGTGGGTCTGCGCCGCGGACTGCACCGTCGACCGTGAGTGCTTCACCAAGGAGTGCCTCAACGGCCCCTGCCGCTTCTGCGACGTCGAGACCTCCACCTGCATCGAGTGCCGCGACACGGTGACCGACTACGGCGCCTTCAGTATCGCCGGCATCGAGGGCTGCCCGGATCGCAACAGCTTCGCCTGCGAGGCGGGCGCCTGCATCACCGAGTGCTACAGCTTCGACGACGGCCAGACCCGCTACCTCTGCGACCCGGCCACCGAGTACTGC
>CAZQPP010000492.1:0-6521 GCA_964594295.1 uncultured Myxococcales bacterium
ACGCTGTCTACGGCGGCTACTTCGACGACGACCCGCCGGCGCGGGCGACGGTCGCGATCTCGGGCGGGCGAGGTCGGCGCGTTCGCCTCGTCGCGGCGGGGCCTGCGACGCGGAGGGGGCGGCCGTGGGGGGAGGTGTGGCCTCTTTGCGCGCGGCGGCAGCTGGCGGCTCGCGGCGCGCGGGGGCCTCGGTCGAGGCGGTGCGGCTCGCGGCGGCGGGCTTCGGCCGGTCCGTGTCGCGCTCTCCTTTGCGCACGTGGACCACCACGCAGGAGACGTCTCCCTCTGCGCCGGCCTTCTCGGCCTTGTCGAGCAGTGCCTTGGTCAGCTCCTCCGGGAGCGAGGCGCGCAGGTTCGCGGACTTGATGTCCGTGCCCCGCAGGGCGTCGGCCGCGGCGGCCCCCACGAGCACGAGGCGGTCGCCGGACTGAGCCTTGAATGTGAGGCCCTCGACGTCCACGGGCTCCACCTGCCCGAGGGACGCCTTGGGCGCCGTGGTCACGCGGTCGGGGAGGACCACCATGGTCCCCTCGTGCTCGCCGGTGATCTCGTCTTTGTCCTTCGCGTCGTCCTTTGCGTGGGTCAGGCGCACGACGAAGTTGTTGCGGATGACGTAGATCCGGCTCAGCCCCACGTGGGCGATGAGGCACTGGTCCTCTCGGACCACGAGCACGCTGACCGAGACCTGAGGCCGGTCATCGTCCCACTGCTCGAGGGGCAGCTCCGCGATGGCGTTGCTCAGGCGCTGGAGGTCGTCTCCCATCAGGTTCTTGAGGCTGCTCTCGGTCGTGGCCCCCGACGCTACCTTCGCCACGGCGCTCGAGATGCGCGGCGTCTCGTGCGTGAGCACGTCCAGCGCCATGTGGGCGGCTCGCACTCCGGCCTCGGTGCGAGGGTAGGAGCTGACCACCGCGAAGACGCCCATGTCGTCGTCGCATAGGGCGAGCTCGCAGCGCCCGTCCTTCGCTATCCTCTCGCGGCTACCCCCGGAGCTCCGTGTGTGGAATGAGGCGCTCATCGGCCTGCTCGCTTGGTGTTCGGCGCTTACTCGCGGTCAGCGGCGGTTCGAAGGGGGCGCTCCCAGCTCGAGGCGAAGGCGATCTCTTCTTGTGGTCTGCGCGAGCGCTGGCTCAGCTCCCGCTCCTTGAGGTCCTCGGGGAGGCCGTCGGCCGGCTCCGGGTGCCCGATCGCCAGCATCACCATGGGCCGGAAGCCCTCCGGTATGCCCAGCGCATTCACCGCCCTGTCGGCATCGAATCCCCCCATGGGATGCACGACCAGGCCGAGGGCCGTCGCTTGAGCGATGAGCTGCGCCGTGGCCAGCCCGACGTCGTGGGCGGCCGCCGCGTTCGGCTTCCCCCCTCGCTCCAGGCGCTCCGAGATGACGCTCAGGACCAGCAGGGGCGCGCGCGGTGCCCAGCGCCGGTTGAAGTCCATGAGGAGGTCGGCGAAGAGCGCGTGGCCTTCGCCGTCCCGCGCGCGGTCGGCCACGAGGAAGCGCCAGGGCTGCTCGTTGAAGGCCGACGGGGCCCAACGCGCGGCCTCCAAGATGCTGCGGATGTGCTCCGGCGCCACGGCCTGGTCCGAGAAGGACACCGTGCTCCAGCGCCCCTGTAGGGCCGGATGGATTGGGTAGTCCACCGGTGCAGGCTTGGCAGGCTTGCTCATGGGCGCACTCTATCGCATTTCTGCGCCTGCGGTCTTCGCTGGCAGCCCGAGGCCGGCCGCGGCTATAGTCTCCGGCGTTGCAGGCGAGAGGATGCAGATGGATTCCACGTCGGTGAGCTACAGACTCGACCCCGAGACCTCCGCCTTCGTCATCACCGACTACAACCGCGCGAGGCCCTTCTCCAACTTCCTGCCGGGCATCGCGGGTCTCTGGGGAGTGCCGCTCTGGGCTTACTACGTGAGCCGCGGCCAGGGCGTGTGCTCGGCCGGAGTGCGGGACAAGGACGGGCAGATCCTCGAGTTCCAGTCCTTCAACCTCGCGTGCATGAGGGTGGAGCGCGAAGGCTTCCGCACCTTCTTCAGGGTGGACGGCGGCGAGGTCTACGAGCCCTTCAGGAAGGGCGCCGCGGCCGGCGTGGAGCAGACGATGACGGTCTCCATGGCCGAGCTCGCCTTCAAGGAGCGCAACGAGGAGATCGGCCTCGAGGTCGAGGTCGCCTATGCGGGCCTGAGCAACCGCCCCTACGCTGGGCTCGTTCGGGACGTCCGTGTGCGCAACCTCAAAGGGAGCGCCATGGACCTGGAGTGGCTCGACGGGGCGGCGCGCGTCCTGCCTTACGGCCTCGACCAGGAGCGCATCAAGGGCATACCGCGCCACATCGAGGCCATGATGGGGGTCTCCGAGGTTAGCGGCGTCCCCCTCTTTCGGCTGAAGCAGACGCCGGCCGACAGCGAGCAGGTCGGCGAGCTCCGCGGAGGGCACTTCTACCTGGCGGCGGGCGAAGGGCTCGGCAAGGACCTGGTCACGGACCCGGCCGTGGTCTTCTCCGAGGCCGTCGAGCGTGACCACCCCTGGGTCTTCGCGGAAGAGGGCGCGCAGGGCGTGCTGGAGGCGCCGCACTTCCTCGACAACCGGACCCCCTGCGCCTTCACCGTGCGCACGGACCGCCTCGAGGCCGGCGCCGAGCTTCGCCACGGCGCGGTGCTCGGCGCCGTGCGCGAGGACGCTGACATCAAAGAGCTCCTCGCAGAGGCCCGAGACCCGCTCTTCTACGAGAAGGCGCGAGAGGAGAGCCGCCTGGTGATCGCCGAGACGGCGGACCCCTGCTTCACCCTCTCCGGCGAGCCCCTCTTCGACGCCCACTGCCGCCAGAGCTTCTTGGACAACGTCATGCGCGGCGGCCGCCCGGTGGTCTTCGACACCGCCGAAGGCAAGGGCGCGGTGTGGACTTTCTCCCGCCAGAACGGCGACTTAGAGCGCGACTACCACTTCTTCGTGCTCGAGCCGACCTACCTCTCCCAAGGCACGGGGCACTACCGCAGCGTGCTCCAGAACCGCCGCTGCGACACCTTCTTCTACCCCGAGGTGGGAGACGCCAACCTCCGCCTCTTTGCCGGCCTGCTCCAGCTCGACGGCTACAACCCCCTCGAGGTCAACCAGGTCACCTACCGGGTGGAGGACGGAGACGCTCTGGAAGCCTGGGCGTCGCGGTGGGTCGAGGAGCCCGGCGCGCGCGAGCAGGTCCTGGGCATGGCCAGGGGCTCCTTCTCGCCGGGTGAGCTCGCCATGCGCCTCGAGCGCGGAGCCGGCGTGCCGAGGGCCGACCTCGAGGCCGCCCTCAAAGAGGTCCTCGGCCTCGCCCGGCAGAACGAGTGCGGGGGCCTGCACGAGGGCTTCTGGGCGGACCACTGGCACTACGTCTTCGACCTGCTCGAGCTCTACCTCGTCGTCTACCCGGACAGGCTCCGCGAGGTGCTGCTCGGCGAGCGCGCCTACCGCTTCTTCGACGACCCCGACGTCGTGCTGCCCCGGAGCAAGCGCATAGTCAGGACCAACGACGGCCGCGTGCGCAGCTACGGCGCGGTCGTCAGAGACGAGCAAAAGCTCGCGATCATCGCCGCGAGGGACGAGGACCCCTACTCGGCGCGGGCCGAAGGGGGCGCGGGGGAGGTCTACAAGACCACCTTGCTCGTCAAGCTCCTGAGCGTCGCCGTCAACCGCACAGCCACCCTCGATCCTTCGGGGGTCGGGGTCGAGATGGAGGCCGGGAAGCCCGGCTGGAACGACTCCATGAACGGCCTGCCCGGGCTCTTCGGCTCGGGCCTCTCGGAGACCATGGAGCTTCGCCGGGCCCTCAGGTTCCTGCACGGGGCCTGCAAGCAGCTCGGCCTCGACGGTGAGGGCCTCCCGGGCGTCTTCGTCGAGCTGAAGGACCTGATGTCGGGCCTCAGGCCGATCATCCGGAGGCGCCTCGAGCAGCCCGGCGAGCCCGCCGCCGCCAGGCGCTACTGGGACGACAGCAACACCCAAAAGGAGCTCTACCGGGAGCGCACGCGCCTCGGCGTATCGGGCGAGGAGGCCCACGTCGACGGCGAGGAGCTCACGGACTTCATGTTCGAGGCCAGGGCGCTGCTCGACCTCGTCTGCGCCGGCCCCCTGAGGCGCGCCGCCATGTCGCCGTCCGGAGTCCCCTACACCTACTTCATCCACGAGGCCACGAGCGCCGAGCCGACGCCGGAGGAGAGCCACCTCGGCCTCCCCCTCGTTCGCCCGACCTCCTTCGAGGGCCGCCCGACCAAGCTCTTCTTGGAGGGGGCGGTGCACTGGATGAAGGATCGCCCCGGCGACGCCGCCGCGGTCCACGAGGCGGTCTGCAGGTCGCCGCTCTACGACCGAAAGCTCAAGATGTTCAAGTCCTGCGAGTCCATGGAGGGAGAGAGCTACGAGCTCGGCCGCGCCGTCGGCGCCTACCCCCCGGGCTGGATCGAGAACGAGTCGGTCTACTTGCACATGGAGTACAAGTACCTGCTCGAGCTCATCCGCAGCGGCGAGCCCGAAGCCTTCTGGGAGGCGGCGAGGACGGCCCTCGTGCCCTTCTGCGACCCCGCGGTCTACGGGCGGAGCACCCTCGAGGGCGCCTCCTTCCTCGTCTCCTCGGCCTACGAAGACCCGCGCGAGCACGGGCGGGCCTACCAGCCGCGCTTGAGCGGGATCACCTGCGAGATGCTGCACATGTGGGTCATCGCGGTAGCCGGCCCGAGGCCCTTCGACCTCGACACGGACGGGCGCCTCCGCCTCGCCCTCGACCCCGCGCTCCCGGGCTGGCTCTTCACCGAGGCCCCGCGGAGAGCCAGCTACCACGACGCCGGCAACGGCTGGAAAGATCTGGAGATCCCCGCCGGTGCCTTGGCCTTCAAGCTCTTGAACAGGGCGCTGGTCGTCTACCACAACCCCGAGCGCCGCGAGACCTACGGCGGCTCGGGTGTGCGTCCGGTCTCCTACCGCCTGCTATACCGGAGCGGCGAGCAGGTGGAGATCCGCGCTCCCTCCGTCGGCGCCCCCCACGCCGAGGCCGTCCGCGACGGCGCGGTCGCTCGCATCGACGTAGAGCTCTCCTGACACGGCCCCTCCTCCTCACCCGAGCCCCCCAGCGACAATGACCGACACCCCCGCCCGGCAGGCCCACCCGCCTCGACTGATCGTGAACCCCAGCGCACGCGGCGGTCGCGTCGGCCGGCGCTGGGCTTCCACCGAGCCCGAGCTCAGGAGGATCCTCGGAGAGCTCGAGGTCACCCACACCTCCGGCCCCTGGGACGCGGCGCGGCTGGCCGAGGAGGCCATCGAGAACGGCGTGCGCACCATCTACTCCCTCGGCGGCGACGGCACCCACAACGAGGTGGTCAACGGCGTCTACCGCTCGGGCGTAGAGCCCGGGGCGGTGACCCTGGGGCTCCTGCCGGGAGGCACCGGCGGGGACTTCCAGCGGCTCATGGACTGCCCCCGCGAGCTCATCGCCACCGCCCGCCTGATCTCCGAGGCGGAGCCCCACCCGGTAGACATCGGGATGGTGCGCCACCAGACGCCCGAAGGCGAGGCGGTCGAGCGCTGCTTCTTGAACATCGCGTCCTTCGGCATCGGGGGCCTCGTCGACCGCTACGCCAACGAGTCCTCGAAGCTCCTCGGCGGCCGCGTGACCTTCGCCATGGCCACCCTCAAGGCCTTCATGAACTACAAGACGGCCTCGGTCCGGCTGAGCGTGGACGGCAAGGACATGGGCCGGCACGAGATCATCAACATCCACGTCTGCAACGGCCGCTTCAGCGGCGGCGGCATGATGTTCGCGCCCGAGGCGCAGCTCTCGGACGGGCTCTTCGACGTGCTCGTCATCAAGGACGGCCCGCTCCTCGAGACCTTGCGCTTCTTCCCGAGCGTCTACCGCGGCGAGCACCTGAGCAGCCCGCGCACCGTCATGGTCCGCGGCAAGAAGGTCAACGCCGAGCTGATCGGCGACAACGCCGCCTGGTTCGACATCGACGGCGAGCCCGGAGGCGTGCTGCCGGCCGAGCTCGAGGTCATACCCGGCTTCGTGAAGCTCCTCGGGCCGCGGGCGGACGTGCTCTGAGGCCCTACTGCCCCTTCACGCAGGCCCCGCCGCAGGGCACGGTCAGCACCCCGGTCGCGAAGAACTCGCGCGTCATCTGCACTCCCCAGTCGGTCAGGCCGGCGGCGCCGTGGCCGCCGTCGTCCTCCTCGGGGGAGACGTTGCCCGGCGGCGGGTCGCGGTCTCCGAGGTCGAAGGCTATGAAGGCCGAGCCGGTGTAGGGGCTCTCGACGGTCTCGGTGGCCCAGGGCACGAGCACCGATCCCTCCAGCACCGGGAGGCCGGCGCTTCGCACCGCGAGCTCGGAGGAGAGGTTCGGGACCTGGGCGTCGTTCTTTGCGACGAGGTAGAAGATCTCCTTCTTCGGCAGCCCCGGGAGGTCCTGGAGCGCGGGGCCGAGCCAGGCGGCGGTCTCAGCGCGGTCCCACACATGCTGGCTCACGGCCATCAGGAAGGCGCGGTCGAGGCGGCT
>CAZQPP010000493.1:0-6493 GCA_964594295.1 uncultured Myxococcales bacterium
CGGCCACGCCGCCCGAGTCGAGCGCCCACACCGTCACCCTCGCCGGCACCACGGACCCCCTCGTCTTCGAGGGCACCCTCCTGGTGCCTCCCGACGCCCCCGAGGGGACCTGGTCCTTCGGCTGGTCCGGGCGCGACCTGCTCGGAAACGAGGGCTCCGGCCCACCGCTCAGCGGGGACACGCTGGTGGTCGACCGCACCCCGCCGGTCCTCGTGCTCGCCTTCGACCCGGCGCCTCCGCTCGGCGTCGGCACGCGCACCGTGGAGGTGCAGGCCGCAGAGCCCCTCTCGGGAGCGCCGTCGCTGACCCTGACATGGCCCTCCGGAGCCCAGGCCGAGCCGGCGCTGGCGGGCGGCCCGACCGTGTGGAGCGGCGCGGTGCAGGTCCCGGCCGAGGCAGGCTCCGGTCAGGGCGCGGCGGAGATCGAGGCCACCGACCTCGCCGGCAACACCACGACCGAGGCGGGCGGCGCGAGCACCTTCGCGGTGGACGTGGACCCGCCGGTCGCGCCGGGCAACTTCAAGGCCACGCAGATCTCACGCGGCGGCGTGCGCCTGTTCTGGGACCCCCCGGCAGGCGAGGAGAGGCCGCAGGACCTGCGCTACACGGTGGCGCGAAGCCCCGGCGCCGGCGTTGATCCCGCCGCCGCCGAGGTGCTCGTGGCCGGCATCTCCATCACCCTGCACGAGGACCAGCCGCCCTCCGACGGCGAGTGGTCATACACGGTGCGCGCCTTCGACGCCGCCGGCAACGCGGGCGCCTGGTCCTCCTTCGCCGGCGTGCACAGCGACCAGACGGCCCCCGGGCCGCCGCTCAACGTGAGCGCGGTCGTGGACTCGGGCGTGGTCCTCGTCTCCTGGTCGCCGCCCGAGGGCGAGGAGCCGGCGGGCTACCAGGTGTTCCGCGGGCCTGTGGCGGACGAGCTCGTCGCCGTGGCCTCGGGCCTGACCGCCCTCGAGCACGTCGACGTGCCGCCGGCGGACGGGCGCTACCACTACGCGGCGCAGGCGGTCGACGGCCTCGGCAACATCGGCCCGCTCTCCGACACGGCGGACGTGCTCTTCGACGAGGCGCCGCCGGTCATCAACATCGAGGGCGTGGGCCAGGGCGACGTGCTGCGCGGCCCCCTGACGCCCGTCATCGAGGCCACCGACGCCACCGAAGTGGCCCTCCAGGTCACCCTCGACGACGCGCCCTACGAGGTCGGCACACCCATCGACCAGGAGGGCCTCCACAAGCTCGTCGTGGTCGCCACCGACGAGGGCGCGAGGGAGTCCAAGCGCAGCCTCACCTTCACCGTCGACAACACTCCCCCCGAGGTCCGGGTCGACGGCGTGGAGCACGGCACAACCTACGAAGCTCCGGTCGTCCCGGTCATCACCGTCGAGGACACCACCGAGCTCGACGTGGCCGCCACCCTCGACGGCGTCCTCTTCGAGAGCGCGACGCCGGTCAAGGAGGAGGGCAGCTACCTGCTCAACGTGGACGCCACCGACGCCGCCGGCAACCGCACCGAGGTCTCGGTCGCCTTCCAGATAGACCTCCCGCCGCCGCCTCCCGCGGGGGTTCGCGTGGAGGCCGACCTCGACGCCGGCAGCCTCCGGGTCTTCTTCGGCGCCACGCCCAAAGACGCCGCCACGGTCGAGGTGCTCCGCGACGGCGAGCTGGTGGCCGAAGGGGGCGCCTCTCCCCTCGACGCCGGCCCGCTGCCCGACGCGCTGCTGCGAACCGCGATAGACGTTCGCGTGGTCGATCTCGCGGGCCACGTCGGCGAGGCGCGGCGTGTGACCGTCTACCCGCTCGGCCTGCAGCTCGGCCCCTACGGAAGAGACGACCCCGACGAGGGCTACCACCTCGTGCGCTGGATGCTCGACACCGCGGAGCTGGAGATCACGAGCAGCGAGTCCAGCAACCTCACGGTGGGGCCCCTCGAGGTCTCTCTCGAGGACGACGAGGGCAAGACCTGGTTCGCGCACAAGGGCGTCGCCTCGCGCCCGCTGCTCTCCCTCGGCAGCCTGAGCTGGCCCGCCGTGGTCCACAGCCACCGTGAGCTGACCGACCTCTCGACGGTGAACGTGGCTCTGGACGTCGGCCCGCAGCCCGGCGACGCGCGCCTCGTGCTCAAGCGCAGCTTCGAGGTGAAGGTGGGCTGGCCGGCCGCCGAGCCCGTGCAGCTCTCGGCCCGGGACCTCTGGCTCGGGGGCAGCGGAGACGTCTTCGTGAGCTTCACCAACCACGGCTCCGCGGACCTCGCGCTGCGCCCCGGCGCCGGTGAGATCAAGGTGCGAATCGAGTCCGGCGACGGCAAACGTCTCTTCGGCCAGGCCGCCGCGCCGGAGGCCGGCCTGAGCACCTTGGACACTCCCTCGGGGCGCTTCGTGCAGGTCGCTCCCGGAGCTACCGTGCAGTTCTCCGCGGTGCGCCTCGGCGTGCCGGCGGACGCGCCCGAGACCGTCTTCCTCCGCGCCTCCGTGGCCCACTTCTGGGGGCTCGTCACCTCCCCCGCACCCTTCTCCGCGCCCGGCCGCGGCGGCGAGGCTCCCCACACGGTCGAGCCGCCTCCCTACGACGCCGAGATCGTGCCCGAAGGCGAGACCTACCTGCCCGGTGAGGTGGTGCGCCTCGAAGGCCGGGTCACGGACCCCACCGGGGGCTCCGTGGCAGGCCGGCAGGTGCTCGTGCGCGTGAGGCGAGCCGGCTTCGAGATCAAGCGCTACCTCGTCTCCGAGGAGGACGGCTCGCTGGCCACGGACTTCCTGCCGCCGCCCGGGCTCGTCGGGCGCTTCGTGGTCGGCGCGGGCCACCCGGCCGCCCTCGGCTTCGTGGCCGACGGCTCCTTCGGCGTGCTCGACCTGCGGGCCCAGTACGGCGAGCTGCAGGTCACCGTGATCAGGGGCGGCCGACAGGACGCGTCTGTGAGCTTCCACAACCCCTCGGCCGTCCCGCTCACGGGCATCACGGCCGAGCTGACCAGTGACCCGGACGCCGTAGGGCTCGACGTGAGCATACTCGGCCAGGCCCCCGAGACGCTGGCCGCCGGCGCCCGCTTCAGCCTGCCCCTGCGCGTCGACGCCGCCGACGAAGCGAGCGCGCGCGGCAGCTACTCGGTCACGGTGAGCTGCGCCGAGAGCCTGAGCGTCCGGACCCGCGTCGAGGTGACCACGGTGGGCCCCAAGCCGGCACCGCGCATCGAGCCCAACAGCTTCCAGGTCGGCCTCACCGCCGGCCAGACCCAGGTGCGCCGCATCCTGGTCCGCAACGCCGGCTTCGCCCCCTGGCACGGCGTGAAGGTGGAGGCACCGGAGAACGTGCCCTGGATAACGATCACCAGCGCCAAAGACCTCGGCGACCTCGCGCCCGGGGCCTCCCGTACCGTAGACCTGCGCATCGCGCCGCCGGCCGAGACCGAGACCGGCCTCTACAACGCCCTGGTCACGGTCTCGAGCAGCGACGGCACCACTCTCGACGCCGGCATCTCGGTCTCGGTGACCACCGACCTCACCGGCAGCCTCGCGGTCATGGTCTCCGACCAGACCTTCTCGCTGACCGAGCCCAACCGCGGCGTCGAGGGCGCGCGCGTGGAGATCGTCAGCTACGAGGGCGGCAGCCGCCTCGTCCGGCGGGCCAACACGGCCGCCGACGGGATGGCCGTCTTCACCTCGATACCGATCGGCACCTGGTCGGTGCGCGTCACCGCAGACGGATACCAGCCCGTCGACCGGAGCGACGGCGGCCCGCACGCGGCCCTCGAGGTCGTGGCAGGCCAGACCCTCTTCCACATCGTGCGCATGATCGAGAGCCCCATGAGCGCGGAGTTCTCGGTCACCCCCACGACCATCACCGACGAGTACGAGATCGTCGTGGAGACGACCTTCGAGACCACGGTCCCGGCCCCGGCCCTGACCGCCCTGCCCGTCATGCAGACCTTCCACCTGCGCCCGGGCGAGACCACCACCGGCGAGGTCACCATCTTCAACATGGGCCTCGTCAGCGCCTACGACGTGCAGCTCGCGCCCAGGGAGAGCACCTACGTGAAGATCACCTACGCCATCGCCCGCATAGCCGAGCTGGGCGCCCAGGCCGCGGTGACGGTGCCCTTCACCGTGCACCTCAAGAGCCACGGCTCGCCGCCCCCGCCGTCCTGCAAGAAGCAGTGCGCCACCACCGACCTGCGCTGGCTCTGGAACTGCATCACGGCCGGCACCTTCGTGCCCCAGAGCGCGCGCCTGAGCATCTGCGTGGACGTGCCCCCCTGCAAGGTGGAGACAAACCAGAGCACCATCACACGCATAACCTACGTGAACTGCGGCGAGCAGCTCGTCGACTCGGCCGGAGACGACCTCTGCGTGCGCAACGCCGCCGGCGAGAAGGTCAAGCTCTGCGAGTGCGGCATCGTCACCGCCCGCGGCATCGGCCTGCCATCCGTGCAGAGCATCATCGACGAGGTCATCGGCAAGATAACCGGCAAGCTCGAAGAGCTCGCCGACAAGCTCACCGGCGACGTGCTCGAGACCCTCCTGCCCGACGACTACGAGGACATCTCAAAGGCCCAGGAGAACCTCGCCAACGCCCAGAACCTCCTCGACCAGGCCTCCGGCCTCCTCGACGAGGTCCTGAACGGCCAGTGCGCCGACGAGGGCGTGGCCGAGAACCTGCGCCACCTGACCAGGCAGGCCGCCGAGAAGCTCGCCAGCGAGGCCGTCAACAAGGTCCTGACGCGCTTCACCGGCGGCATCATCAGCTTCTCCTCCAAGGAGTTCGGCTTCGAGAAGTCCTGCCTCTCCCCGGGCGAGGAGACCTGCGCCAAGACCTCAGACCCGGAGTTCTCCTTCGGCTTCGGCTCCATGAGCTTCTGCGTCTCCTGCTGCGGCCCCGAGCCCGAAGAAGGCCGCGGCGAAGAGGACGACGGCTGCTGCCCCGACGGCGGCGAAGGCGCCGACTGCCCCGTCAACATCCCCTTCGTCGACGCCACGGTGATCTGCGGCCTCGGCGGAGGCTCCAGCCAGTCCATCGGCGGCGGCGGCCCCTCCTCGGGAGGCGGCGGCTTCGGCGGCTTCGGCGGCCTCGGCGGAGGCGGCACCGGCAGCGGCACCGGCGGCGGCGGCACCTCGTCGGGAGGGCGCTGCACGCCGTAGCGTGGCGAGCCCCCGGCAGTCGGGGGAGGACTCCTTGCCGTAGGTATCTCAGCGACGCTCGCGGCTCCGCGTCAGAAGCAGACGTAGGGAGGCCATGACCTGGTGCACCTGCCCCCTATGCAGAGGTCGCTGCTGCAGCTGTCGTGGTGCCTCGTGCTGCACTCTTCGCCGTCGTCGAGCTTGTCGGCACACGTGGGGTTGTCCGCATCGCTGGTGTCGCAGAAGGCGCGCCAGTCGCACCTCCCCTCGCGGCACGGTTCGCCTGCAGGTGGGGCGGGCACACACTTCCCGACGACTTCTGCGCCGACGAGCTCACAGTAGTGGTCCGCGCCGCAGCCCGAGGTTCTTGAGCACGGCTTCTCCCCGTCCGGCAGCTCCAGGCAGGTCTTCGTGGTCGGGTCGCAGTAGTGGCCGTAGCGGCAGACCGCGACTCGTGCGTCGCCGGCGCCGAGACAGGCCTCGCCGGGGTCCGCGAATGGCGGGCACGCGACCTCGCACCTGCCCTCTCTGCACCTCAGATCCTGAGCGCACTCGTCCTCACCGTTTGCGAGGACAGTACAGGCCTCGCCCACCGCCAGGTCCCCGTAGTAGGGCGTGCAGGGCAGACAGGTGTAGAAGCCCCTCACCATGGCCGCCACCGGGGTATAGCACTGCGGAGCGTAGAACCTGACGTATCGGATGCCCGCGCACTCGGCGTCGTAGCTGAGCCCTGACGCCCGCGATACCTGCTGTCTCTTGCGGATGTCATCCTGAACGGCCGCAACGCAGCTCGTCTCGTCAGGGTGGCCGATGTCTTCACAGCCGCAGAAGAAGACAGCGCCACAGTGACCCTGGGCGATGGTCTCGGCGAGGCGCCCCTCGGGTACGGGTGCGAGCTCGGGCACTTCTCTCATTGGGGGCCCGACGCAGGAGGCCGCTATGAGGCCTACCGCCAGCGTGACCGTCAGGGAAGAGTCGCGTGGGATGCGCGTCACGGCCGGCGCCCGCGTGCACGCTGCAGTGAGCCGACCACGCGACGGACGCACGCTCCCCTCTTCTGTGGCATGAGCTCCTCCGAGAATCCTGCGCGACCTCGTCGCTGTCTCCGGACCACATCATGCACGAATAGGGATCGCAGCGATACCGGCAGCGGGCGTGGGCGCGGACCCGGGATGGGCGCTCCGACCGGCCATGGTGAAGGCTCGGGCCCCGGCCCCGGCCCCGGTCACATCACGGAGTCGGGTCGCAGGCGTCTCCGTAGCCGTCCCCGTCGCTGTCCTGCTGGTTGCCGTTGTGCACCGTCGGGCAGTTGTCCTGGTTGTCGGGGATGCCGTCGTCGTCGTCGTCGGTGTCGCAGGGGTCTCCGATGCCGTCGAAGT
>CAZQPP010000494.1:0-6489 GCA_964594295.1 uncultured Myxococcales bacterium
TGCCGGACACCGAAGACCTTTGCCCGCTCGACTACGATCCCGAGCAGGCCGACAGCGACGGCGACGGCATGGGCGACGCCTGCGAGGGCGTCGAGGACGGCGACGGCGTGCCGGAGGCCGAGGACGTGTGCCCGACCGTGCCCGACCCCGAGCAGCTCGACACCGACGCTGACGGCCTGGGCGACGCCTGCGACGAGGACGACGACAACGACGGCGTGCCCGACGGGGACGACATCTGCCCTCTGGATCCAGACCCCGAGCAGGAGGACAGCGACGGCGACGGCGTCGGGGACGCCTGCGAGGACGAGCAGTAGGGGGCTCTTCCTGATAGAAGCAGGGGCGAGGTCTGGAGGCCCCGCCCGATGCTCCCGCTTCTGGCCGCCGCACTGCTCGCCGTCGAGGCGCCCGCGCCGCTGCCGGTGTGCGTGGAGATCGGGGCGGAGGCGCCGGGGCTCGACGCCGGGGCGATCGCAGACGCCCTCGTCGTGGAGCAGCGCAAGCTCGGCGTGGAGCTCGACGTGGGCTTCGCCGAGGCGGGCGAGCGTTGCGCGGCAGCCGATCCGGAGGCCGTCGCGCTGCGCGTGTCGGGCCCAGACCGCGCGACCCTCGAGGCCCCCGGTCAAGAACCGGCGGAGGTGCCCCTCGAGGAGGTGCCCCCCGTCGACCGTGCGCCCCTCATCGCGCGTGCCCTGGTCGAGCTCGCCGCGCGCAGGCCCCTCGAGCTGGGCCCGCTCGCGCGAGCGCCGGATGCGCTGGCACCCGTGACGGAGGCGCCGTCGCAGGCGCGGAAGGCACCTCGGAGGTCTCCCTCCGTTGGGCCGTGGGCGGGGCTCGCGCTCCTCGCCGGCAGCCACCTGGCGCCCGCAGCGGACGACGCCAGGGTCGAGATCTCCGCGGGCGTGAGCCTCCTCGACGAGGTGCTCCTCCTGCGCGCCTGTGCTGCCCTGCGGCCGGAGACCTCGGCCGGCACGGAGCGCGTGCCGGTCGACCTGGCTGCGGTCGAGCTCGGCACCATGGCCCACCTCCGCGTTCCGGTCGACGATGTGCTCCTCGGGATCGGCGTGGGCGGGGGAGTCGAGCTGGTCTCGGTCGAGGCTCACCCCGAGACCCGCCTCACCGCGATCTCCCAGGACCCCCGCCCCGGCCTCGTCCGCCTCGAGGTGGAGGCTGTCTTCAGGTCCGGGCCGCTTCGGCCGCGGGTGGGCCTCGGGTTGCGGCGATACCTGAGCCGGACGGAGCTGACGTGGCTGTCGGAGCCCGTCTACGCCGTGCCCGCGTGGGGAGCGCACGTCGTGATCGGGCTCGAGCTGCTCCCCTGATCAACGATCCGCCGCCTGGCGGCATCGGATCGAGCGATTAGCCATTAGCTGTTAGCGTCTGGCGAAGGCGCCGCCATCACCCAACAGGTATGCCGGCCGGAGTAAGGAAGAGAAGCCAACGGCTAACGGCTAACAGCCAACGGCTGAGTCCGCCGGCCGCAGGCTGGTGGACTCTCATGCTCCGTCCCGGGAGACGGCGGCCTGCGCGTGAGCTATGAATGTCTCACGCAGAGAGGAGAGACCGTGGCCGACGAAAGCCTGATCGCCGAGCTGGTAACGCTCATCGACCTCGGCGCTAGCCCCGAAGACCTGGCGGGCAGCGCCGCGCGCGAGTCGGTTCCGCGACTATATGCACGCGCCGAGGAGGCCTACGGGAGCTGGGAGGCTTTCCTGGCGCAGTCGGTCGTGGCCGTCCGTCGCCGCGCGCGCCAGCGCGGGAGCTTCGAAGCTGCCGCGGCGGAGGTGGAGGAGCCCCAGGTGGAGCGCGTGGTGGGCGATGACGCCGACCTGCCGCTCGTCGTCTGTGCCGCCGGCGGAGGGCTGGCGAGGATGGACCTCGACGAGCTCGAGGCCCGCGCGGCGCCACGCCTGGCCCCCTGGCCGGAAGGTCCCGCCGGGGCCCGCCCGGAGAGGGTGCTGCGTCTCGACGAGCACCCCTCGCTGGTCCTGCTCACCGGCATAGGTCGGGCGGCGCGCCTCGACAGGCGCATGCTCCCCGCGTGGGAGCCCGACGCGGATCTCGCGCAGGGTGCGCGACGCCTGACCGGTCTCGAGCCCGGTGAGGACCTCGCGCTCGCCCTCAACGTCCGCGATCTCGAGCGCCACGGGCGCTACTACGGCATCAGCCGCAGAGGCCAGGTGAAGGTGACCGACTCGGCGGATCTGGCGAAGCGCCTCGAGGCCGAGCCGAACATCGCGCTCCTGCTCAAAGAAGGGGACGCGCTCGAGGCCTTCATCTGCGGGCACGTGGACGCCCGGCTCTTCGTCGCGAGCTCCGACGGCCACGCCCTCGTCTTCGACACCGAGGCCCTGAGGAGCCAGGGACGCCGCGCCACCGGCGTGCGCGCCATCGCCCTCCCGGAGGGCGGCAGCGTGGTCGGAGCCTTCGCCGTGCAGCGGGTCGGCGCTCGTGCAGGAGGAATCTCGATGGGCAGCGACGCCTGGCTTGGGCTCATCACCGAGCAGGGCTTCGCGAAGAGGGTGAGGGTCGACGAGTTCCGGCCGCAGGGGAGAGGAGGGGGCGGGCTGCAGACCTGCCGCCTTGGATCCGGGGACGAGGTGGCGAAGGTCGCGCCCGTCGTGCTCGCCGAGGACGTGCTGGTGCTCACGTCGGCCGGGCGATATGCGCGCTTCCCGGCGGCGGGCTTGCCTTCGCTGGGGAGGCCGGCGCGGGGGGAGAGGATCGTGGATCTCGACATCGGTGAGCAGGTCGTGGACCTCGTGGGGGTGCCGGCGGGGGAGATAGAGGGGCTGGGGGGCGTCAGCGAGGGCGTGGACGTGGACGGCGTGGAAGTGGAGGAGGTGGTGGAGGAGGTGGAGGAGTAGGGGGCGCGTGCACGTGCACGTGGACGAGGACGAGGACGAGGACGTGGACGTGGGGTTCACCTGCACGTGCTCGTGCAGGTGAACAAAGCCCGGGCATCCGGGTACTGTTGAGGTGAACCTGCCGGCGAGGCCATGTCCGATCCAGAGCGAGAGCTGCTCGCCCGTTGCCAGGCTGGAGACGAAGCCGCCTGGGCCGAGCTCTACCGCCGCTACGCGCCGGTCGTGCAGCGCTTCCTCCTTCGGATGATGGGCTTCGACCCCGAGCTCGACGACCTCGTCCAGCAGGTCTTCGTGGAGGTCTTCCGCTCGATGCCACGCTTCCGACACGAGGCCCGTTTCACCACCTGGCTGTACCGAATCGCCAGCCACGTCGTGGGAAAGCGCATCCGCACGGAGAGCCGGCGCCGGCGCCGGCGGGAGGCCCTGGCCCTCCACCACAAGCTGGTCGGAGGCGGAGGAGCCGATCCTTCGGGGGCCGCGGACGCCGCGCGTAGGCTCGAGGCCCTCGGCGAGGTGCTCGAGACCCTGAGCGTGGACCATCGGCTGGTCTGGACCCTGAGGGAGGTCGAGGGGCTGTCGACCGACGAGGTCGCCGAGGCCTTGCGGGTGCGTCCCGGAACGGTGCGTTCCCGGCTCTTTCACGCGAGGCGCAAGGTGCTCGACCGCCTAGCCGCTGCCGGCCAGCCAGCAGCAGTGAGCGAAGGCGCGACCGGAGCCAGCGAGGCATGACCATGAAACACAAAGACTGTGCACGCACCCGGGCGTGGCTGGCCGAGGACTCGGGCTCGACTCCTCCGGCGAGCGTCGCCGAGCACCTCGGCGCCTGCGAAACCTGCGCAGAGCTGAGGAAGGTCTACGCCGAGACCGTGGCCTCCTTCCGTGACGAGACGGCAGCCATGGCCGGCTCCCTGCCGAGCTTTGGGCCGGTGCTCGAGCAGGCGCGGCGGCCCGGCCCGGCGGAGATCTGGGCCTCAGTGAGGCAGTGGCTCACGGCCGGGGTGCCGGTCGCCGCGGCGGCGGCGCTCGCGATCTTCCTGCTCGGGCGCGACGTGGAGCCGCCTGCCGCTCCTCAGGCGGCAGCGCCCGTCGCCGAGCTCGAATCGCAGGCCGCGTCGCTCGCTCCCGGGGTGATGCTGTCGGCGGAGCTCGGCTCCACCGAGCGAGTGGCGGACCCGGCCGTGGCCGAGCTCGAGCTCGCGGGCGGAACCCGGGCGATGGTCGAGGACTGGTCGCAGGATCGTGCGACTCTCCGCCTCGATGAGGGCAGGCTGCGTCTCCGCGTTCGTCCCCGCGGGCCGGGCCAGATCCTGGAGGTGCGCACCTCCCTTGCGACGGCGAGGGTCGTGGGCACCGACTTCAGCGTCGAGCACAACACCGGGACGCGTACCCGCGTCAAGGTCTTCTCCGGTCGCGTCCTGGTGCTCGACGCTGAGGGGCGGGAGGTCGCGCTCCTCGGCGCGGGCGAGGCGGTCGAGGTCGGCGCCGAGGCGCCGGCGCCGGCGGTCGCCTCCGCTGCAGAGCCTCCGGCCGGGGACGACGACGCGGACGAGGTGGGAGCCGCGGCCACCGCCGCCGAAGACGCTGACGAAGAGGAGGTCGCTCCGGCTCCGAAGAGGCGCCGCCGGGCCCCGGCGCCCGCCAGGGCGGTCGAGCCGGCCGATCCGGCTGCTCTCTACCGGGAGGCTCGGGCTCTGCTCGCGCGCCGCGCCGACGGTGAGGCCGTGTCGCTGCTCGAGAAAGCGGTGAAGGAGCCGGCCACCTCGGGCCCGCGTGCCTGGGCCCTTCTCGGCGACGCTTACCGCCTCGCGGGGCGTCACCAGGATGCCCGCGGGGCATACGAGGAGGCTCTTGGCGCCGGCCCGAGGAGCGCGCCGCGCACGGTCCTCCTCGACCTCGCGGCGCTCCTCGAAGGGCAGCTGGGCAGCCCGGCCGAGGCGGCGGGCGCCTACGAGCGCTTCGTGGAGTCCTTCCCCGAGGACAAGAGGGCGCCCAAGGCCCTCGCCGCTCTGGTCCGCTTGCGCTCCAAGCAGGGCAGCGACTCCGTCGCGGAGCTATTGCGGCGCCGCCTCCTCGAGCGCTACCCGCGCTCTGACGAGGCTGCCAAGGCTTTCGTGGCCCTCAGCGACGCCCGCTTGCGCGCGGGTGCCTCCGACGAGGCGGCCTCGTTCTTCCGGCGCCACCTCAAGCACAAGAGCCCCGCCGTAGCCGAGGCGGCCCTGGTCGGCCTCATGAAAGTCCGCCTCGCTCAGGGTCGCCCCGAGACGGTGCTCGACCTCGCGGACCAGCACGCAGCGCGCTTCAAGTCGGGCACTCGCGGCGCCGAGGTGGCTCGCCTGCGCGTGAAGGCCGAGGCCCGCCTGAAGCGCTAGGAGGCTGTCGCTCATCGAGCGCTACTCGGCGCAGACGATGTCGATGATGCTCAAGGGGACCGAGCCCGAGGCGACAGAGGCGCGAGCCCTCCGCGCGACCACGGATCCCTTCCGCTGCCCCCCCCAAGGGATCAGCGGGGCATGGCCGACGAGAGTGACCTCTCCAATGGCACGAGGGAAGCCTTCACTCGCCGTCGAGTAGGCGGCGAGCCCGTAACCGCTCTTCGCCCACAGCACGTCACCTCTCGGCTCCATGGAGGAGATGTCTGCTCCTTGCCACTCCCAGAGCTCGATCGGGTTTTCGGGATCAGCGACATTGAAAGCACGGAGATGGGAGTAGTGGGGGGGTGGTACCGCCGTGATCTGCGCGTAGAGTGTCGTGCCCGACAACAACAGGAGATCGGGCCATCCATCGCCCTCGTGTCTCAGGTTCGCCACCTCGCGGGGCTCTGAGGGGTCGGAGATGTCCAGCACGTGCAAGCCCGCGGTTCCGGTGAGACCGGCCGCCACGAAGAGGTGGTCGCCGACGACGGCGAAGTCACGCAAATGAGCATGGGAGACCCCGCCCATCTTCACCGGAGCCATGGGATCCGAGACATCGACGAGGCGGAGGTCCTCCGAGCCAATCCTGGCGACCAGCAGGGACAGAGGCGCGCAGAGCTCCAGCCTGCTGCCGAGCTCACGGGAAGAGAGCTCGAGCTGACCCAAGACCACGGGTGAGCTCGGTCGCCTCATGTCCATGATCTTCAGATGACCGGCCTCGCTCAGGTAGGCCAGGTCCCCGTCCAAGACCATCCAATGCCAGCCTTCACTGAGCTCGACGTTCGCGGTCTCGCGCGGTCGGCCCGGGAGGCAGGTCAGCAGGCGGACCCGCAATAGACGCGTCCTGCCCTGCCGGTCCGCTCGACTCGCTCTCTCCACTCGAGTCGGCCGCCCCTCCTGAGGTGCTCCCGCCCGCGTCGGAGGCGGTGAAGATCGAGTGGGGTGCGGGGCTCCCGTGTCTCTCGCAGCCAAGCCCGACGAGGCTCGATAGCATGGCGGCGACGAGAAGGCTCCGCCGCGGCAGAGCGGAACGTCAACGCTCTTGTCGCCAGGCCGGGGCGCACAACATGCCCCGACAATACTCGATCCGAGCGAAACGCAGTAGTGTCTCCGCCGTCCTGTCGCGCGGCTTGACTGACGTTGCACCGGTCGCGATCGGAGGACGGGATCGCCCGACTCGTCAACGAGCTTCCCGAGTAGCCTTCCTCTGCGCC
>CAZQPP010000495.1:0-6466 GCA_964594295.1 uncultured Myxococcales bacterium
GTCGGGATCGCTGTCGTTGTCGTCGTCGCTGTCGACGCAGTCCACTATGGAGTCGGTGTCGAAGTCCGGGAAGCCTTCGTCCGTCTCGCCGTCGCAGTCGTCGTCCACGCCGTTGCAGGCCTCGTCCGCTAGGAGGTGCACCGTCGGGTCCCTCGGCGCGCAGTCCAGCTCGTCGGGGGTGCCGTCCCCGTCGTCGTCGCCGTCCATGCAGTCGTCCGCCGCGTCTGCGTCGAGGTCCACCGATCCCTCGTCGATCGCGACGTTGCAGTTGTTGTCCGCGCCGTCGCAGATCTCCTCCGCTCCGGGGCGGATGGCGGGGTCCGTGGGCGCGCAGTCTTCGGGCGCGGGCGAACCGTCGCCGTCGGCGTCGTCGTCGCAGGCGTCGCCTTCGCCGTCGAGGTCCATGTCCTCCTGCCCCGGGTCCGCAGCCTTGGGGCAGACGTCCTGCCCGTCGGGGATGCCGTCGCCGTCGTCGTCGCCGTCGACGCAGTCGGCCTCGCCGTCGCCGTCGACATCGTCGAAGCCCTCGTCCGGACGCCCGTCGCAGTTGTTGTCCGTGCCGTCGCAGATCTCGTCGGCCCCCGCGTGGATCGCCGGGTTGCGCGGGGCGCAGTCGCTGAGGTCGGGGTCCTCGTCGCTGTCGTCGTCGGTGTCGCAGGCGTCGCCCTCGCCGTCTCCGTCGAGGTCGGCCTGGTCCGGGTTCGGCGTGGTCGGGCAGTTGTCCACGGCGTCGTAGATCTCGTCTTTGTCGACGTCGGTGAGGCCGCAGTCGGGGATCCCGTCCCCGTCGAGGTCCTCGAAGCCCTCGTCCGTGTCTCCGTCGCAGTCGTCGTCCTCCTCGTTGCAGGACTCCGCGGCCGGCACGCGCGCGTCGCACTCGCTCCAGCCCAGCGCCTCGCAGGCCCGCTCGCCCTCGCAGCGGCCGTGCTCGTTCTCGCGCGCGCAGACCTCGACCTCACCGACCGTGAGCTCGGCGCAGCACCCGCCGGGCGCCCTGGGCACGCACACGTCGCTCTCCGCGCCCCCGGGCAGGCGCGACGCCGGCGCGCAGTCGAAGTCTATCGGGCAGATCGCCCCCACCCCGTCACAGGGCAGCAGGCAGAGGCCCTTCCCTTCGTCTCCTTCGGCCTCCCTGGGGCGCGCGCAGCTGGCGGTGCCGTGGCAGTCCTCGTCCGTGCTGCACTCCGAGCAGACCGCCGAGGGGAGCGGCACGCACACGAAGATGATGTCCGCGCCGAGCCCGCCGACGCCCTTGCAGGCCCACCCGGAGGGGCACTCGTCGATGCAGTTGTCGGTGCAGACGTCGCCGTCGGGCCCGACGATGCACCAGCCCTCGCCGCAGTCGTCATGCCCTACGCAGGGCCTCCCGATGACCGACTCGGGGCCCGCGTCCACAACGTCCTCCCCCCGGGGAAGCTCGCCCGGGAGCTGGATGCGATCCGGCGAGACCTGGGGCTGGCGCCTGTCTTCGGGCTGCTGCAGGTCGGGCCGCACCCGGGCGTCCTCGATCCCGTCGGGCACCCCGACGTCTATCTGGGCGATGCGCGACGGCCCTCCGCCGTCCGAGCCGCTGCAGGCGGACAGGAGCAGGGCGAAGAGCAGGGCGAAATTCAGCCGCAGCCGGGCACAACGACGGCAGGGGGCGGGCAAAGCACTGGGCATCGGGCCGGACCTCACCGAGCTAGGCGAAACGATCTTCCGTCCCGGCATTGCGCAGCCTGCGCGCAATGCCGCGACATCATGCGCCTTCTCACTTGGGGCCCCTAGAGTGCCCAGAGCGAAGCCAGATTACAAGCCGCGCGGGTCTTGTGAACGGCTCCCTTTGACCCAGGTGGGCCGCCCCGGCATGATGCCGGCCGGTCACGAGAGCGCCCGGAGCACACAGTTGCAGCCAAAAAACACCGCGAGGTCCGAGGCGAGGGGGGTGGCGGCGCTGGCGGTGCTGCTCCTCGCGACCGCAGCGCCCGCAACCGCCAACGCCACGGACGCTTACATCGCAGCCTTCGCGAAGGCTGCGAGCCTCGAGCGCGGCGGCGACCCTGCCGCGGCGGCCGCAACGATGGAGGAGCTCCTGCCGGACTACGCCGAGGACTACGCCGTGCAGCTCCGCATCGGCTGGCTCCACTTCCAGGCGGGCGCCTACGACAAGGCGGAGGCGGCCTACGGGAGGGCGGAGGAGATCTCGGACGGGGCGACCGACGCACGACTCGGCCTGGCCTGGACCCTGCTGCGGCTCGGGCGCCTCGAAGAAGCGGCCCACGGCTTCGAGGCGATCCTGGAGGAGGCGCCCGAGAACGCCTCGGCGCAGCAGGGCCTCGAGCTCGCGCGCCCGGAGGCACCGGACGGCCTCACCGCGTCCGTCTGGCTGAGCGGCCAGACCTACCAGGGCCACCCGGCAAAGAAGCAGGCCGCCGGGGTGTCGGCGTCGCTTTCCTTCCGAGCGGCGCGGCGCCTGGTCGGGGGAGCGACCTATCGTTTCACCGCCTTCAGGGCACGACAGGGCCCGCCGCAGACCCCACCCAAGTCGGACTTCGAGCAGCACGAGGGCTACGTCTCCCTCGGGCCGGCCTGGCGCGAGGCAGGCGGGGCGATCCAGTACGCCTACGTGTCGGACAGCGGAGGCAACGCGGGCTCGGGCCACGTGCTCGGGTGCTCGCTGCGCTGGAGCCCCTACGGCGACCTCGTGCTGTCCGGAGCGTGGTCGATGTACGAGGACGACGACGTCTTGGGCCTCGAGCCCTCGTGGCTCCTCCCCCTCGGAGGGGGCCTGTGGCTGCGCCTGGCCGCGGGTCTCCAGAGCATGGGAGACCAAAGCTTCGCCAGCGCCCACGGGCGCCTCGCCTGGGCAGGGGAGGTCTTCTCGGTGTGGGTCGGCGGCAAGGCCGGCGAGGAGATGAGGCCGGTCTACTGGGACGTGCCGCTGGTGCTCAACCTGGAGGAGAGCGTCCTCTACGGAGCCTCCGCTGGAGCAGGCGTGGCCCTCGGTGCCGGGTGGTCCTTGTCCGCAGCCTTTTCGACGCAACGCTTCATCCACGAAGTGCCGGTCGGGGAGCTCGAGAGCAACGGGCACGTCCTGAGCGTCGGCCTCTCCAAAGGCTGGGTGACCGGAGGATCTGAATGAGGCTTCTGTCGGCGGTGCTGGCACTCGCACTCGCACTCGCCCTCGGCGCATGCAAGACCGCCGGCCAGGAGACGGTCGAGAACGGCGAGCCCTGCCGCTTCAGCGCCCAGTGTGTGAGCGGCCTGTGCATGTCGGACCTCGACGGCGGAGAGCCCACGGTCTGGAAGGAGGGCACGTGCGCGAGCCTCTGCCCCGAGCAGAGCTGCGAGGGCGCGGGCGAGGTCTGCGTGGACATCACGGTGGGCGGGCTCTGCCTGCCGGGCTGCTCGACGGACGCGCCGTGCAGGGAAGGCTACGTCTGCCACCCGATACTCGCCGCGTGCCTCCCCGACTGTCGCACCGAACCCACCTGGTGCGGCGCCGGGCGATCCTGCGACGCGGGCGGGGTGTGCCAGGTGAACGCGCCCGCGCTCGCCCCCCTCGGGGCGGCCTGCCTGGCGTCGCGGGACTGCGCGAGCGGGCTCTGCTTCGCGGCGGAGGAGGACGAAGGCGGGCAGACCGGCTGGAAGGACGGCACCTGTGCCCGGCCCTGCCCCGAGGGGCCCTGCGAGGCAGGCTTCGGTTGCACCTTGTTGGGGGAGCAGCGCTTCTGCCTGCCCGCTTGCACCGCGGACGCCGACTGCCGCGAGGGCTACCTCTGCTCCGACTCTCTGGATGTCTGCCTGCCCGACTGCCGGGAGGGCTTCGACTGCGGGGAGGGCTACGTCTGCGACGAAGGGCGCTGCGCGGTGCCCGAGCACGAAGGCGCGGCTCTCGGCGAGCCCTGCGCTGCCCCCCTCGACTGCGCGAGCGGAGTCTGCCTCGCAGAGGTGCAAGACGGCGAGCCCTCGGGCTGGACCGGCGGCACCTGCGCCGTGCCTTGCGACAAGAGCGCTTGCCCGGAAGCCTCGACCTGCGTGCCCCTCGACGGCGAGGCCTGGTGCCTGACCTCCTGCGACGCGGAGACAGCCTGCCGCGAAGGCTACGTCTGCTACGAGGAGACCGGGGCCTGCCTGCCGGAGTGCGGAGCCGGCTTTCACTGCGGCGACGGCTTTCGCTGCGCTGGAGACGGCCGCTGCGACCCGCCTGCCACGGGCAGCGCCGGCGTCGGGGCCGGCTGCGACGCGCCATACGCCTGCGCTTCCGGTGCCTGCCTGGCAGAGGCGAAGGGCTGGGCCGGCGGGACGTGCGCGACACCGTGCACCGACGAGGGCTGCCCCGACGGCGCGAGCTGCGTAGGCCTCGACGGCGAGAGGTGGTGCGTGGCCTCGTGCGCGGAGGGGGCGAGCTGCCGCGAGGGCTACGTCTGCGACGAGGACACCTCGGCGTGCCTCCCCGACTGCCGCAACGCAGAGGCGGAGTGGTGTGGCGAGGGCGCCGAGTGCGGCTCCGACGACGGGCTGTGCAAGGTGGTGGTGCAGGAGCTGGCTCCCTTCGGAGCGCAATGCGACGCAGACACGTCGTGCGCCTCGGGCGTCTGCTTCGAGGTTGAGGACGGCTGGCACGGGGGGACCTGCGTGCGCCCCTGCGACGGCGACGCCTGCCCCGAAGGCGCTACCTGCGTGGGCCTCGACGGCAAACGCTGGTGCGTGAGCGCCTGCGCGGCCGAGGAGCCGCGCTGCCGTCCCGACTACTTCTGTCGTGAAGAGTCCGAGGCCTGCCTCCCCGACTGCAGGAAGAACGCCGAGGACTGGTGCGGAGCCGGCTCCGAGTGCAACACCGAGAGCGGCCTGTGCGAGCTGGAGGTCCAGGAGCTCGCCGAGCTCGGCGCAGCGTGCGGCGCGGACTCGGGCTGCGCGTCGGGAGTCTGCTTCGGCGCCGCGGACGGGTGGCCTGAAGGCACGTGCGCCGCTCCTTGCACGGATCAGTGCGGCACCGACGGAGGGACCTGCATGGCCCTCGGCGGTGAGGGTTGGTGCGTGGGCTCCTGCACGGGTCCGGGGACGTGCCGCGCCGGCTACGTCTGCTACGTGGAGAGCGGGGCCTGCCTGCCCAGCTGCCGCGAGGGCTTCGACTGCGGCGAGGGATTCCGCTGCACCACCAACGGCCAGTGCGAGGCGGCGCCGGCGGCCGGGGCGGCGGTCGGAGAGGTCTGCGACGCCTCCTCGGACTGCGCCTCCGGGATCTGTTTCGCCGCGACCGAGGGTTGGCCGGAAGGGACCTGCACTGCCGTGTGCGGCGCCGGAGGCTGCTCGGACGGCGTGTGTGTGAGCCTCGACGGCGAGCGCTGGTGCGTGGGCTCGTGCACCACCCAGGCCGACTGCCGCACGGGCTACCGCTGCTACGACGAGATCGACGCCTGCCTCCCGAGCTGCACGCCCCAGGCCGCAGACTGGTGCGGCGAAGCCATGCGCTGCAACACCAACACCGGCCGCTGCGAGCCCGACCCGGGCCCCCAGAACGAGCTCGGCGGGACCTGCTCGCAGGACTACGAGTGCACGACGGGGCACTGCCTCCCCGAGCAAGGGCCCCAGGGCACGTGCACCCGGCCGTGCAACGACACGGCTCCCTGCGCGAACGGCACGAGCTGCATGCCCATGGGCCCGCAGCGCTGGTGCCTCTTCTCGTGCACGGCGCGCGGCTGCCCGGCGACCCACGTCTGCCACCCGCACCAGCAGCTCTGCATGCCGAGGTGCACGTTGCCGACAGACTGCCAGCCGCCCCTGACCTGCACGCCCCAGGGCTTCTGCGCCCCGGGCGGCCCCGGTCCTGGCGGGCCTTGATCCCCACGCTCCCACCTCGTGAGGAAAGAATGGAATCCACAGCACCCCTGAGAGACCTCGCCGTCAGCGACAGCGGCTTCGTCTTCGACCCGATGAGCGGCATCACCTACACGGTCAACGCCACCGGCAGGGCCGTGATCGACGGTATCCGCGAGGGTCTCGACCGGGACGACATCATCGAGATCCTGAAGGACGCCTTCGAGACCGAGGGCGCCGATCTGCACCGCGACGTGGACGAGTTCGTGCGCTTGCTGAGGCGGGCCGGCCTCGTCGACAACGACTTCAGCTTGTAGGGCGCGAGATGGCAGACAAGACGCTCACAGTCGCGGTCACGGGGCTCAACGCGACCGACAACCCGGGCCCCGGCGTCGCCGTAATCCGCTCCCTCCGCCACGACGGCGGATTCGAGGGGCGCATCGTGGGCCTCGCCTACGACACCCTCGACCCGGGCATCTACGCGAAAGAGCTCGTCGACGACGTCTTCCTGATCCCTTACCCCTCCCAGGGCATCGAGGCCCTCGAGGCGCGCCTGCGCTACATCCACGAGCAGGTGCCCATAGACGTCGTGATCCCTACCCTCGACGCCGAGCTGCCGTCCTTCATCGCGCTCGAGGAGACGCTCTCGGAGCTGGGCATCGGGAGC
>CAZQPP010000496.1:0-6453 GCA_964594295.1 uncultured Myxococcales bacterium
CGGCGACATGCACAAGAAGCACCCCGACTTCCCCGAAATCGTCCAGAGCAGTATGCAGTTCGACCAGGGCGACACGTGGATGATGGATGATTGGTGGGAGACGACGATCGACCTGGCGAATCTGACAGAGGCCGACAGGGCCGGCGGCATCACGTTGCGGATTGCCGCGACTGACAAGGGCGACAGCATCTTCGACACCGCCGTTCTCGTGGATGCAGTGCAAGTCCAGTAGGGCGCACACTGTGGAAGTTGCGCCCGGAGAACGGCCGAGGCTCCGGCCCTTCGCCAGGGCGCCGCGCCAGGTGCCGGCGCCGCCACTCGGGCGCTCCACAGGCATTCTCCCCAGCCAGGCCGGCCAGTTGAGCCTCCGAGTCGATACCCGGGTCGGATCTCCGGTCGCTCTTCCTCCGAGTCGATACCCGGGTCGGATCTCCGGCGCGTCCGGTCGGATCTCGCGTCCGGATCTCGGGTGCAAGTCGATACCCGGGTCGGATCTCGGATCGGATACCCGGGTCGGATCTCGGATCTCGGCGGCTTGAGTCGCCCGGTGCACTTCTATATGCAGTTAGAGGAGCGGGCTAGCGGCCGGCGTTCGGCTCGCGTGAGTCGAGCTGCTCAAGGAGGGTCTTCGCCTCGGAGTCGTGGGGGTAGTTCGCGGCGGACTTCTCAAGCAAGGCCCTGGCCTTGTCGAGTGCCCCATCGGCGATGTGGATCTTGGCCAGCTCGTTGTACTTCTTGAACTCGATGTCAGGGTTGATCGCGATCGCCTTCTCGAAGGAGCGCTTCGCGTCCCCGATCCGGCCTTGCTTCAGATAGACCAGCCCCAGGCCCTCGTAGGGGCAGGTGTAGCGCTCGCCTTCGATGTTCTTCGCTCGTTCGAAGCCGCGTCGGGCGGCGTCGAGGTCGCCCCGGTTGAGCTCGACCAGCGCGAGCTCGGCGTGGGCGTATGCGTTCGCCCCGTCCTGCTTCAAGACCCGCTGGAAGTCGGCCTCGGCCTGGTCGAGGTGGCCCAGCCAGACGCGGGAGGTGCCGCGGCCGAGCAGCGCCAGGACATCTCCCGGGCGCCCGGCGAGGACAGCGTCGAAGGCGGTGATCGCCTCTTCGTGGCGCGCCTGGTTGGCGAGCATCCATCCTTGGGCATAGCGCGCCATCTTGTACACGATCCATGACCAGTACGCCTCGGCCGAGGCGTTCACCACGGGCGCCGCCGGCGCGTCGTCGGGGAGCACACCGGGCAGTGCGAGCAGGGAGCGCGCGTCCTCGTAGCGCTTGTCGAAGATCGCGATGTGCGCCAGACCGACTCGCGCGCCGGTCGCGACCCCGGGGGAGACGCTCACTCGCTCGAAGCACTTGCGGGCGGCACCGGCGCGCTTCTCCAGCAGGAGCATGAGGCCCTCGAGCACGATGGCGCGTGAACCGTAGTCCTCGCGAGCCAGGAGGATCTCCAGGGGGCGGCCCGCGCGGTCGAAGTGCGAACGATCGAAGGCCACCAGCGCCCTGCGGAGCAGAGCAGGAGAGGAGAGAGCGCGAAGGGCGGCCATGGCTGTCGCCGGGTCGCGCGCAGGGCGCAGGGGTTCTCCGGATTCGTCCTTCGGCCACTTCCCGTGCTCGACGAGGCGCCTGGCGATGTCGCGTGCCTCGTCACTGTCCACGCGCTTCCATGCGGTCTCCAGCAGGCGTTGCGCGCCATCGAAGAGGTCGAAGCTCAGGAGCGCACCTGCGGCGAGCAGGGCGCGCTCCGCGACGGCCTCGTCGTCTTGCTTCGGGGCGGCCCCCTGCGCCTCCCTCATCTGGGCGTGCCAGACGCGGCACGCCTTGTGCTCCTCGATCTCGAGCGCCCGGGCCGCGTAGACGAGGGCACGCTCGAGATCGCCGGCGACGAAGAGCTGCGCCGAGGCGAGGAGCTGCGAGGGGGCTTCGAGCGGATACTCGATGTCCGCGCCCTTCACGTAGTACTCGAGCGACCGCGCCGCGTTGCCCTGGCGCGCGTACAACGCACCCAGCGCCTGGTAGGCGCAACCGGTGACGTCGTCGTTCCCCTCCTGCCTGAGCATGTCAGCGATCGCCACCGCGCGCTCCATCGAGGCGGTGGCCCTTACTATCTGGCCCCGCGATTCGTAGACCCTGGCGAGCATCTCCTGCGCGACGAGCCGCGTGGTCCCGTTGGCCGACCCCTCCCGCACCTCGTCGAGGATCGGGAGAGCTTCGCCCACTCGTTCGAGCTCCAAGAGCTTTCGGCCGATCTCGACCTTGAAGTGCCCGCTGACGGGTTGCGCGCGGCCCGCGCGCCGCCAGGCGCGCTGCCAGATCTCGAGGGCGACCCTGGAGTTGTTCCGCTGCGCGTCCACCAGGCCCATCACCGCGTCGTCACGGCCCGGATCCAAGTCCAGCGCTCTCTCGAACCAGGTCGTTGCGCGCTGGGTCGCCAGGTCCATGCTGGCCTCGTCTCGAGTCCTACGCCGCACCTCGAGCCAGGCCCTGGCCAGAGAGACGCGCTGGTCGATGGCCAGGCCCGAGAAGGCGGAGGCGCGCTCGAGCAGTCTCGGAACGCGACGAAGGGACGCGCTCCCGTCAACCGCTCCCTGGTCGCGGTCCATCGGTCTCGACCGCACCTCGGACGCCTCCATCAGCCGGCGTGCCTCCTCCAGACAGACATCGACGGTGTTGCAGCTCGGGTCCGTGCCAAACCGGACGGCGACGATGAGTACGCCAACGAGCACGATCAAGAGGAAGATCGATCGGGTCATCGGCTCCGCGGCTGAGAATCCCCAGGTGGGAAGACAGGGTATCAGACGCGAAACGCGGGGGAAACCGCGAGCGGGCCGCAAATCCGTCGGCGCGCTTCGCGGCCGGCGCTGGACCTCCTCGCTCTTGGATCGCGGGGCGAAGCCTGACCTGGGCGAAGCCTGACCGACCTTGGCGCAAGAAGCCTGACCGGCCGGCGAAGCCTGACCCCGAAGCCTGACCGACCTTGACCGGCGCGACCGGCGAAGCCTGACCGACCTTGCCAGCAAGCTCTTTGCCCGCGTAGATTGCCGCCTCGACCGTCCTCTTGTTCAGGCGCATGTTCGGCTCCATCTCGGCAGTTTCTCGGGCACAAGACCTTGGCTTTCGGAGGGGTCTTGTGCGCGGCGAGCACGCAGGAAGTACACAAACGACAGCGTACCGAGGCAGACGCCAGAAGATAACGCGAAACGAGAGCACAACGAAAACGGCCTGTTAGAAGATGCCCGGTGACTCCAAACCCCTCTCTGAGCAAGATTCAGGATCTTGTGCCCGCAAGGGTGTGGGGGTTCGAGTCCCCCCTTTCGCACCAAGACCTGCCGCGCCGCCGCCGGCCCGGGAGCGCAGGCCGAGCGCGCAGGTCGTCCACAGCCGCTGCCGTTTCGAGCCGGTCCGAGGTCTGCTGGCCTTGTCCGTGCTCGGGATCGGGCATCCGTTGTCCGACTAGAAGGCCCTTGCCAGCGGGCGCCCGGCCCGCATAGATTGCCGCCTCGACCACGAAGACGGCCCGTTGAAAGATGTCAGGTGACGCCCCCCTCTCGGCCCGGCAAGGTTCGGGGCATCGTGCCCTCCGAATCGCGGCTACTCGACTCCTCCCTCCCGCCTCTCGCCTCCCGTGGATCGCGCTCGTGCTCCTCTTGAGCGCCTGCCTCGGGCGCTCGCCGGCGGACCGCCACCTCGACAGGAGCTTGGAGCTCCTCGACGGCGTAGTCGAGATCCTCGAGCGCAACCGGGGCGACCAGGACAAGGCCGAAGAGGCGCTGCGCGCCTACGTCGCGAAGCACCGCATGGAGGTGCGCTCGCGCAGGGTCGAGGGCAAGGCGGCCGTGGCGAAGCTCGAAGGAGACGCCAAGAAGGCCTTCGAGGAGCGGGCCAGGAAGGAGCGCCTCGAGCGGGAGACCCGTATCAGGAACCTGGCGGCCGCCTTCGACCGGCCCAAGGAGATCCTGGGCATCGCAAGGTTGGTGGACTGATGCGTCGAGCGCTGATCCTCGTTCTGCTCCCGATTGCGCTCGCCGCCTGTGCTCGCAAGGGTGCCGATCTCGTCGACGACACCGTGGGGCTCGTCGAGCGGGCCGTGGAGGTCCTGGAGACGCACAAGGACGACCCTCCTCGCGCGGTCGAGGCGTTCCGCGGCTTCCTCGCCGAGCACGAGGCTGAGCTCCGCCGGCTCGAGCAGAGCGCGGCCAAGCTCAGCCGCGACCTCTCCAGCGAAGACAGGATCGCCCTGCGGCGGCGCTTCCTGGAGCGCATGAAGGGGCTCGACGGCCGGCTCAAGGCCGTCGCAATCACCTACAAGGAGCACCCGCAGGTGCTGGCGGGGCTTGCCGAGGTCGTCGAGGGGCCCGCGATCAAGGCATCGGGTCCATAGGGGCCGGCCCATCTCCGGAGGGCAGGACCGGCACCGGGCGCTGGGGGATCGGCGGGAGCCGCTGGGGCGGTGCGTCGTCCGGCGTGGGCGCGAGGCCTCGAGACACGGCCCGGATGACGACGATGGTCTTGAACCCGAGCGGGAGATCCAAGAGCTCGATCTCGGGGCCGGCCGGGGAGATGCGGACGGAGGTCCGGTCCTCGCCTTCTCCGGCCACGAAGAGCAGCTCCCGTCGCTCCGGCGGCCCGTCCTCGGTGGGACGAACGGGGAAGCGCCTGCGGTAGAAGCGCGCCACCTGGGCGAGGCTGTCGGAGGTGGCCAGCACGAAGCGGTGGCGCGAGCCCTGCTCCCCACCTTCGAAGCTGCCGACGCGCCGCGCGCCCGGGTATCGAAGCCCCCTGAGGGGGTCCGGCAGATCGCTCACCTTGGGGGCCCGCTCGGCCGGCGACGTGGCTGCCTCCTCTCGCGCTCCGGGCTCCGACCTGGTGGAGGGCGGGGCGAGGGTCGCCGGGAGCGCAGGGGGGGTCATTCGCTCGGCCTGGGCTGGGGGCGCCGGGGCCGGCGCGGGCGCCGGGGTGCGCCCCGAGCAGCGGCAGCCGTGCAGCGCGAGCGCGGAGGCGGCGACCGCAAGGACGCGTATTGGAAGCGAAGACAAGAAAAGGGCTCGTTGTTGTGAGAGGGCCGGGAGTTCTCCATAATACCGGCGCACCCTGTGGAAGGTCGAACCGGACTTCATGCTGGAGACAATGCGAGATCGAGCGACGTTGCTCGCCTGCCTGATCGGGCTTATCCCGGCGGTCTTGGCGTGGGCCGCCCCGGCGCACGGTGGGGTGGTACCCGTCAAGGCTTTCGAGGAGAGCTTCGAGCACGACAGGGCCGACGTCGCCGGGAACGACGGCTGGCGCGCGGTGTACTGCGAGGACTCCTGGCGCTCCGACACGAGCGAGGGCGCGTCGCCCAAGAGCAACGACGGCTGCCCGCCGATCGGCGACACCTGCTACTCGTGCCAGTTCGGAACCGACGGCTGCAGCGGCTGGCAGGCGAACGACGTCAAGGACAACATCCTGGTCTACGACGCGAAGGTGTGGGGAGACGCCCGCGTAGACGTGCACTTCGTGAACCACGACGACGACACCTTCGGCATGGCCTTCCGGTTCCAGGGCGGCACCTCTTACTACCTGCTCGTCTCCTCGCGCGACGCCATGCCGGCGCCGGGCAACTGCGCCGAGGACGAGATCTCCAAAGACACCGGCGAGACGCGCCTCTACCGCGTGACCGAGAACGACGGGGGCCCGCCCCCCACTACCGATCACCTGGCGAGCAAGGCGATCGCCTTTCCCGTGGGGGTTCCCTCGTTCTTCAGAGTGGAGGCCGTGGGGAGCCACCTACAGGGCTGGGTGGACGCCAACGGCGACGGCCAGCTCAGCGCGGAGGAGAAGGTCTTCGACCTCCAGGACTCGACCTTCGCCGACGGCAAGATCGGCCTGTTCGCCTTCAAGAACGGCGCCGCGGACGAGGCCTGCGAGGACGGAGCCAAGTGCTACTTCGACCGCGTCGTGGTCCATGAGCTCAGGCCGGACTCGGACAACGACGGCATCGAGGACGACCTCGACAACTGCCCCGACGTCGCGAACAACGGTCAGGAGGACAGCGACAAGGACGGAATCGGCGAGCGCTGCGACCGCTGCCCGAAGGACCCGAAGAACGACGAGGACGACGACGGCCACTGCGCCGACGCCGACAACTGCCCCGAGGTCTCGAACCCCGGCCTCGCGGACTCCGATCAAGACGGCAGGGGAGACGCCTGCGACCCCTGCCCGAAGGACCCCAAGGACGACGAGGACAACGACGGCCTCTGCGCCGACGTGGACTCCTGCCCCCAGGTCCCGGGCACCAACCTGCCCGACACCGACGGCGACGGCGTCGGCGACCCCTGCGATCCCTGCGTAGGGGCCTCGAACGAGGACAGCGACGACGACGGGCTCGGCGACGCCTGCGACAACTGCCCCGCCCGCCCCAACCCCGACCAGCACGACAAGGAGCACGGCGGCCCACGCGTCACCTCCCCACACTCGACC
>CAZQPP010000497.1:0-6432 GCA_964594295.1 uncultured Myxococcales bacterium
GTTGGCGATGCGCGCGAGGCGCTTGACCGTGTTGTCGAGGAGCTCGGTCAGGTTCTGCTTGTCGCCCCTCGGCACCCACGCCTTGCCGAGCTCATCCTCGAGGGTCCTGGCCTTGGCGGGCTCGGGCGGGAGCGGAGGCGCAGGGGGGGCCCCCTTTGGATCCGCTCCGAGAATGAGGAGCAGGAGCAGGACAGCGCGGGTCATGGCCGGAAGTCTACCTCATTGGGACGCGCCGCCTCCCACCTCCGCGATGCCGCCGTCGGTCGCGACCCAGACGCGTCCTCTCCAGGAGGCCACGTCGTGCACCTCGTCGCCGCCGAGGCCGCGGCTGCGGTCGAGGGTGGTCACCGCGTAGCGCTCGCCTCCTCGGGGCGTGAGCACGCTCAGGCCCTTGAGGGTGCCGACCCAGATCTCCTTGCCCACGGGCTTCACGCTGAGCACGTAGTCATCGGCGAGGCCGTCCTCGGTGGTGAAGGTGCGCCAGCGGCCGCCTGCGAGGCGGCTGAGGCCGCGCGTGCAGGTCCCGACCCAGAGCCGGCCCCGCTCGTCGTAGGCCAGGTCCATCACCCAGTTGTCCGCCACGCCCTGCTGGTCGTCGACCGGGATGAACCTGCGCCCCCCTTCGAGGAGGAGCACCCCCGTGTCTCCCGTGCCCACGGCGACGTGGCCGAACCACGCCGCGATCCTGGTCAGCCGCGGGGAGCGGATGCCCGCCTTGCGGTAGAAGTGCCGCCAGCGCCTCTCGCCGATTCGGTGCACGGCCCCGATGTCGGCCATCCAGACGGCGCCGGTCTTGAGGTCGGTGGTGACGCCGTTGACCGTGGCGTGCCACGGGCAGTCGCGCCTCCCGGTGTCGCGGCAGTCCTCGACGGTGCTCTGCTCGACGGGCCCCTGCTCGCCCACGACGGCCACCCCGCGGTGGGTCGCGACCCAGAGCCTGTCGCCGGCGGCGCTCATGTCGTGGACCATGTCCGAGGGCAGGTGCTTCGGGCCGCTCCAGCGCTCCCAGGACGAGCCGTCGAAGCGGCAGAGGCCCCGGTCGAAGCTGCCCGCCCACAAGGCGTCGCCCATGACCTCGAGGGAGGCGATGCGGTCTCCGCAGGGGTTGCCGCCGAGGTCGACGGGCTCGAAGCGCCCGGCGCGCAGCGAGAAGGCGCCGTCGGAGGTCGCGACCACCGCGCGGCCCTGCCATCGGGCTACAGCGCGGACGTGGCGTTGCCCGAGGCCGCGGAGGTCGACGTCGCCGCCGGAGCCGTCGCCGCGGACCCCGGCGGGGGCGTCGTCGCCCAGGGTGCCCCTCATCAGGTCGATGCGTATGCGGCCGAGGGGCGTGACGACCGCGAACCCGTCCGGGCGCGTCTCGATGTGCTCGACCGGCGCCCCGACCGTGAACCGGCTCAGGCCCGCCCCCGGAGCAGAGACGAGCACGACGCCGCCGATGTCGCCGGCGGCCCAGGTGCCGTCATCGTGCAGCCCGAGCGCGGAAGGAGACATCTCGAGGGGCGTCCTCGAGCCCTCGCCGAGATCGTGGAGCACCCGGGCCGCCGAGGCAGCGATGACGCCATCGCCGTTCGCAGCGAGCGCCAGGAAGCGTCCGGGCAGCACCGGATCGACGCGCAGCGTGCTCGGATCGACCCTGACGAGGCCCCCCTCGGTCGCCGCGTAGACCCGGCCGCGGTGCGCGACGCACCCGTGCACACGGTTGCCAGGCAGGCCGCGAGCAGCGTCCACCACGTCGAGACCGCCGCTCCCCAACCGCACGAGGCCTCCGCCGATGGTGCCGATCCAGAGTTCGTCGCCCAAGGGCGCCAGGCAGGTGGTCTGTGAGCGATCGGAGTGGTTCCTGAGCACCTGCCAGTCGGCAGCGGCGCTCTCCGCGCCGGCGAGGAGGATGACGAGGAGGAATGGCAATGCTCGCATGAGAGGCTCCGTTTGGCGGGGCAGGCGTTTCCCGAGCGAAAAGCCGTTCTCGGGGCCAGAGAGAGCAAGAGACGGACCAACGCGAGCACGAGCTCCATAACGAGCCACAGCGGGGGCAGACGCGCGAGCCCCCCAGGCGGCGGTCTACAATCTACATCGCAGCCGCTTGAAATCGTAGAAACAGCGGCCTGGCAGCGAATCCAGCTCAGCCCGGGAGGCGCAGGCCGGCACGTCTGGCCGTGGCGACGCTTCCAAGGCCCGGTCACGCAGCAAGAAGCACTCTCATCCGCGAGGCAGTCGGAGCAGCACCAGACCGACGCTCGACCCGCGAGGCGCCACGGTGTAGAGGGCGCGCATGTGCTGTCTGCCGAGAATCTCTCTTCGTCTCCCCACTATCCTCCTCGCAGTCCTCGCCGTCGCCTGCCTCGCGACCGGCTGCAAGGGCGAGGAGTCCTCGAGCACCACGACGGGCTCCGGAGCCGACGCAGGAAGCGCGGACGTGATTCCGGGAACGACGTCCCCGCCCGGGCCGAGCGACGGAGGGGGGAGAGAGTACTCCTGCACCGGCCACTCCCAGTGCGCAGCGGCGGGCATGATCTGCGATTCCGACTCCAACACCTGCGTAGAGCCGCCCTGCCCTCCCGGAGGCGGCTACTGCGCCGGCGACAAGTGGCTCGCCGAGTGCCCGGCGGACGGCTCCAAGCCGAGGGTGTCGAACTGCGGCCCCGGGAGGACCTGCGTCGAAGGCGCGTGCCGCGAGGACGTCTGCGAGCCGGGCTTGCGCTGCAGGGAGGGCGTCGCCTACGAGTGCAACGAGTCCGGGACCCACGAGGAGCGAACCCTGTGCCCCGGCGGGCGCTCCTGCATCGAAGGTGAGTGCCGCCCCATCCTGCACAACGTGCTCCTGCTCTTCGACACCTCCTTCTCGATGAACCAGTGCGCCGACGGCTCGGGCGACGACTACCTCGACTGCTGCGACAACGGCTGCCCCCAGGAGTGGCCGATCTGCGAGACCGCCGACAACCCGCTCTCGAAGCTCGGCATGAGCAAGGCGCTCTTCGCCGAGTTCCTCGCCACCCCCATCGCCTCGGCGGCCACCCGCTTCGCGATGCTGACCTTCCCCCAGGAAGAGAACGAGTACGACAACGGCTGCGACGGCGGCCACTACGGAATGCGCTCGAAGATGAGCGACGACGCGGGCGAGCACGTGACCCCCGGCCCACCGAGCGGCTGGTTCCACACCAACGTCAAGGAGGTCGTCAGGGTGCCCTTCGCGACCGACTGGGAGGGCGACAGCACCTGGGAGATCCGCCGCTGGCTGGACTTCGTAGAGATTGCCGGCGCCAACCCCGAGCTGCGCGGCGCCGGGGGGACTCCCCTGGGCCGGACCATGTTCTACGCCGGCGAGTACCTGCGCCACTACGTGGTCGTCGACGGCAAGCCCTGCACTGTCGACGCCGACTGCAAGAGCCAGGACTACGTGTGCGTCGAGGGCAGGTGCAAAGACCCGGCCAGGCACTGCCGCCACAACGTCTTCCTGGTGTTCACCGACGGCCGCGAGAGCAACCACCGACTGGTCGACAACTTCTACAACCCCGCCGTGCAGGCCCGGCGCATGAAGTTCGGCCTCGGCTGCCGCGCCGAGACCGACTGCATCGGCGGCGCCATCTGCGAGAGCGGATTCTGCCGTCGCGCCCCGGTGTCCAGCGGCCCCTGCACGAGCGACGTCGACTGCGAGGGTGAGGCCTACTGCGTGGAGGGCAGCTGTACGACGCCGGGCTTCGAGTGGCCCACGAACCTGGGCGCCTGCCGAAACAGCCGCCTCCCCTGCGAGACGGACGGAGAGCGCTGCGATGGGATGTTCGAGAGCTGTGAGCTCCTCGAGCCACGCTACGACGACGGCGCGTCCGGCTCCAACGTCCTGCGCGCCTTCGACGGATCGCCCATCGAGGTGACCACCCACGTCATCGACGTCTCCGAGGAGGCCACCGAGAGCTCGCTGACGGCCGCGCACGGCGGCGGCCTGCACTTCGCCACCTCCATCAACGCCCGCGAGGTGCTGCGCGCGATCCTGCAGCGCACCATCGACTTCAAGTACGGCCTGAGCTGCGAGCTGGAGTGAGCCCCGCTCCGGGCCTCACCGGGGTGCCGCCCGCCACCCCTGGGTGATCGTCATGAAGCCTTGGCACGGCGCCCCGGAGTGCTTCATCATAAGGGGTTGCACGAAGAGGCTTTGATCATGACCCGAAGTCACCAAGATCAGGCACCGATGGACCGTCGCACCTTCCTCGCGACCACCGCGAAGTGGGCCGCCTGCGGCGCCGCTCTCGCGGCCATCCCGGCGTGCGCCCGAGAAGGCGAGCGGGAGATGACGCAGGTCGGCTACGAGAAGACCTTCGTCAACCCAACGACCCCCGAGGCCCTGACGCGCCCGGAGGCGCCCGGAGCCAGGGCCCTCTTCGCGCCCTTCGCCGGCGGCGAGATCTTCAAGGACCTCCTGCCCGGCGATGACGAGCAGGCCCTGCTCGCCGCCAAGAAGCCACCCAACGAGTGGTCCATTGTCAAGGTGGCCCGCTACCCGGGAGGCCAGATCGTCGTGCTCCTGATCGACGTGCAGTCGAACGGCTACGCGGACATCCACCTGCACGCCAAGGGAGGCCGCGCCCCCGCGCTGGCCGAGAGCGGCCGCTACGCCTTCGACCAGGAGCCGGGAGCGCCCGAGGCTCACCCGCACATCGTCAAGCTTGCCAAGCGCCTCGCCGTGATCGTAGAGGCCAACGAGGAGAACGTTGACCCCGGCTGGAGCGTTGCCCGCAGGGAGCGCTGAGGCCGCGAGCGGTAGTGACCGTCCCCCGAATCGAAAGTCGAAAGGGGACAGTCCCTTGTCGATTGTTGATTTGACTCGTTGACTCGAAGACCTACCGCGCCCTCAAGGAGACCTCCGCCGGGATGCTCGAGGCGCCGGCGGGATCCGCGGCGCGCAGGGTGACGGTGTAGAGCCCCGCGACGTCCGGCGTGAGGCTGGCCGCCGCGGCGCTGCCGAGGGCTGCCCCGGCCGAGAGCGTGCTCTCAGGAGGAGCCGAGCTGAGAGCCCACCCGTAGGTCAGGACCTCGCCCTCCGGGTCGACCGTGCCCTCCGAGACGAGCTGCACCGCCTGGCCCACGGCCACGTCGCAGGCCACGCAGTCTCCGGAGGGCAGGCGCGCCGCGGCGCGGGCCATTGGCGGCTCGTTCGTGTAGCAGAGCCCGGCGGCCGTGCTGCAAGCGCCGCCGTCGCCGCAGTCCGCGTGGCCGGTGCAGGGGACGCCGCAGCGCCCGGTGGCGGGATCGCACTGGTCCCCGGGGCGCTGGCACTCGCTCCAGCAGAGGTTCGGCAGGCACCGGGTCCCGACGCAGGTCTCGTTGTAGTAGCAGCCGGCCGCCTCGTCTCCCTCGACGCAGGCCTTGGGCGTAGTGCACTTCTTCTGCACCGGGTGGCAGATATCGCCTTGGGCGCAGTCCCCGTCGCCTTCGCACAACGGCGGCCCGCAGGTGGAGCGCGCACAGCGCTCGGTGGGGACGACGCACTCGAGGTCGGCGGAGCAGACCTTGACCTGGCAACGGCGCGCCCTCCTCTCGCACATGTGCCCCTCTCCGCAGTCCCCGTCCCAGAGGCACTCCGGCACCTCGCAGAAGCCCTGGTTCGAACGGCACGCGAGGGGGTAGACGCAGTCCTGGTGGCCTTTGCAGCTCACCCAGGCCGCCGACGGGCGGGGCACGCAGCCGCGCAAGCCGGCGCCGATCTCGAGGCAGAAGAGCGGCCCGAGGGCCTGGCACTCGGCCATGGTGGTGCAGGCCTGGGTGCAGCCCTTGCCCTCGGCGCTTCGCCAGCACATGCCGGAGGCGCACTCCTGGTCGGAGTCGCACTCCTGCCCGAGGACCTTCGAGCCGAGGGGGCCCGGGTCGGGCTTGGGGCCGGTGCCTGGATCGGTGCCGGCGGGTTGGGCGTTGTCCGTGGCGAGCCCCGTGTCGACGGAAGAAGCCCCCGGGTCCGCGGCGGCGGCGGTGTCCGAGGCCGTGCCGGTGTCCGCCTTGCCCGCGGAGCCGCTGCCGGGGTCGCCCCCGGCGGGCAGGCCGCCGCCCGAGTCACCACCGCATGCCGCGAGCAGGAAGGCCGCCACGAGCGTGGCCGTGAACGTGGAGAGGTTGTCGAGAGGGGTCGGCCAGATCATGGCTGAAAGCTACCTTTTTCGATGAATCGCGGCGAGAACGTTGACCCGTACACTCCCGGAACCGTAGGCTCCCGCGGATGAGCAAGACGACTATCCCGCGCACTGTCCTGGTCACCCTGCTCGCCCTCGCCCTCGCGGCGTGCGGAAATGAAGACGAAGGGCTGGGCGCAGGTCCCGGCGTGGGCGCCGACGGGGGCGGCCAGCCGGCCACCGGTGCGGACCCGGGCGGAGGAGATCCCGGACCTCGCACATCGGACACGGGCGGCGGCGCGACGGACCCAGGAGCGAGCACAGACCAGGG
>CAZQPP010000498.1:0-6424 GCA_964594295.1 uncultured Myxococcales bacterium
TACCCGACACGGCTAACAGCCCCCGTCCTGAAACGGGAGTTTCAGGACGGGAACTCGCTAGGTCAGGCGGTGGTCGAGAAACCCGGTGTCCGTTTGCGCCCGTCGGGGCAGGCCGCTACCCTCCTGCGACCGATCCGGAGGGCCCCATGAACGTCCGCCACGACGACCCGGCCCGCCAGACCATGCTCGGGCACATGCTGTTGAGCGTCATGGGGAGGGCGCTTCAGGACCCGCGTGTGAGCCTCGGCGGCGGGAGCTACGCCGTTCGATTCGAGGTCTCGGGCATGGTGAGCACCGTCGCCGTCGAGGGCGCGGAGCTGGTCATCAGCTCCACCTCCGAGCGCAAGGCCTCCGCCTACGTCCGCAGCGACCTCGTGACCCTGCTCGCCCTGGCCCGCGGCGGCAGCGTCGTGTGGGCCTTCCTCCGCGGGCGCGTAGGCATCGGCGGCAACATCTTCAAGTTGCTCCCCTTCGTGCGCCTGATGCGACTGGCCGGAGGTGCGTCATGACCCTCACAGACCTTCAGCGCGAGAGCCTGGCGGCTCGCCTGGCCGGGGAGCTGCCCGAGGGCGCCGTCCGCGCCGACGAGGAGACGCGCACGGAGTGGTTCGACGACTACACCGAGATCGAGGGCCACCTGCCCGACGTCGTGGTGCAGGTCACGAGCGCCGAGCAGGTCGAGGCCGTGCTGAGGATCGCGACGGCGGAGCGCGTGCCGGTGGTGCCGGCGCTGGCCAGCTCGAACGTAGGTGGGCTCTGCATCCCCGACCACGGCGGCATCCTCATGGACATGATGGGGATGAACCGCATCCTGGAGGTCTTCGAGGAGGACCTCGTGATGGTGGTCGAGCCGGGGGTCACCTGGCAGCAGGTCAAGGACTACCTCGACGAGCACCACCCGGGCCTCCGCTTCGGGTACAGCCTCTCTCCCCCCGACACCACCGTGCTGGGCAACTGCTTGATGGACGGGCTCTCGAACCTGAGCCTGCGCTGGGGGAGCATGGGAGACTGGTTGAACGGCCTCGAGGTGGTCCTCCCCGACGGCGAGCGCCTGCGCACCGGCGGCTTCTCGTGGAACGACTACCCGGTGACGCCGGCCCCGATGCCGCGCCTCGAGGGCCTCTTCGTCAACTGGCACGGCACCACGGGCGTCGTGGTCAAGGCGGCCATCGAGGTGCAGGTGAAGCCGCGCAACCGAGCGCGCTGCTTCTACTTCGGCCGCGACATCCCCGACACCTTCCGCTTCATCAACGCCGTGGCGCGCGCGGAGATCTGCGACGACCTCGCCGGCCTGAGCTGGCCGCTGGGCAAGATGCTCTTCGGCGACCCGCGCCCCGTCTGGCGTCAGGAGGGCGAGCCGCGCGTCATCGTCTTCGTCGACTACTCCGCCGACGACGACGAGCTCTTCGCCGCGAAGGGCCGCGCCATAGAGCGGCTGGCGGCCGGCTTCCGCGACGGCGGCGCCACCATCGAGGGCCCGCTGCACATCGAGGACCTGCTGGCCCTCGAGCCGCGCTTCAACAAGTTCGCCGACTGGCCCATGCGCCTCGAGTTCATGGTCGACCACCCCGGCGGCGGGCTCTCCTGGGTGGGCACCTACGGCCCGGCCTCCCGCTTCCCCGAGAGCGTGCAGGCCTGCCACGACCTGATGGCCGAGCGCGGCTTCCCCCCGGCCGTCGTCACGCGCGTCATGCGGGGCGGCCACTTCGGCGTCCTGCGCATGATCACGACCTTCGACAAGAAGGACCCGGAGGAGGTGGCCTGCGTCGCCCGCCTCAACGAGGAGATCGCCGATCTCGCCTTCTCCATGGGCTACGTGCCCTACAAGACCCCGCGCTGGGCCCTCGAGCGCTACAGGGATCGCCTCGACCCGGGCTTCCAGAAGCTGCTCTCGAAGCTGAAGCGCGCTGTCGACCCCCACGGCATCCTGAACCCGGGGCGCTGGGGCTTCGCGCCACCGAGCTGAGCCCATGCCAGCTCCTCCGGAGGTGAAGCGCGCGACCTGGCACGGCATCGAGAGACTCTCCCTGCTCGAGAGCGTGCCCGCCCTGACCGAGCACACCTTGCCTTCGGGCGCTCCCTTGCGCGTCGTCAGCGACCTCGCCGTCTGCGAGGGTGGGTGCGCGCCGAACAAGGTCCGCAAGCTCGAGTTCCTCTTCGCCGACGCCTTCGCGCGAGGCGCCTCCGGCGTGGCCACTGCCGTCGGCCGCGGATCCAACTTCGCCTACGCGACCGCCTTCCTGGCACGCCAGGTAGGGCTCGAGGCCCGCGCGCTCTTCATCAAGCGCTACGCGGAGCCCTTCAGCACGGCGGTAGCCGCACAGACCGACCCGCTCCTCACCGAGCCGCCCCGGGTGGTCTCCAGGCTCACCCTGCCCGGCGCCTACCTGAGCCTCCGCCTGCGTTGCGCCCTGGGCTCGAAGCAGCTCTGGCTCCCGCCCGGCGGCAGCAACCCCAAGGGCTCCCTCGGCATCGCCCGCTCCGTAGAGCTCCTCGCGGCCACCGAAGCCTGGCGGCAGGTGCTCGACGCGCGCGCCATCGCCGTCGCCCTCGGCAGCTGCGGCACTACAGCCGGCCTGCTGGCCGGCCTCGCGCTCTGCGGAGCCGCGGTCCCCGTCGTCGCCGTGCGCGTGGTCGACCGAGTCGTCGCCAACCGCCGCAGCGTCCTGCGTGTGGCCCGCGGTACCCTCGCCCTCCTTCGCCGCCAGGGGGTCGAGCCGAAGCTGGCTCTCGAGGAGGTCCCCCTCGAGGTCGTGCACCGCCAATTCGGAGGCGAGTACGGCCGCCCGACCTCGGCCTCCACCGCCGCCATCGAGGCCGCCGCGTCTGTCGGAGTCTCCATCGAGCCCACCTACACCTCCAAAGCCCTCGCCGAGGTGCTCGCCCGCTCGGTGAGCGGCGACGAGCGCCCCCTCGTCTTCTGGAACACCTGGGCCGGCGCCCCGTCGCTGGCTTAGCCGGGTCGAGAGCGCTAAGACTCCGGCATGCGAATCACCTACATAGCCATCGGCGACGAGATCCTCCACGGAGAGACCCGCGAGGGGAACGGGGCTTTCTTCGCGGAGACCCTCGGCGCGCTCGGGCTCAACCTCGACGAGATGCGGGTCGTGGGCGACGAGGCCTCCTCCACCATCAAGGCCGTGCAGGAGCTGGCCGCGGAGCCTTCGCTCATAGTGACCTCGGGAGGCATCGGGCCCACCGATGACGACGGCACGCGGGAGGCCGTGTCGCGGGCGGCCGGAGTGCCCCTCGAGGTGAACGAGGAGGTCGCTGCCGTGCTAGCGGAGCGCTACGCGCGCCTCGGCAGGCCCCACCACGACGCAAACCGCCGCCAGGCCGGCATCCCGCGAGGGGCCGACATCCTCGAGAACCCCTTCGGCACGGCCCCGGGCTTCGCGGTGGAGGTCGGCCGGAGCGTCGTCGCGGTGATGCCCGGGGTGCCGCGGGAGTTCAGGGCCATGCTCGGCGCCTTTCTGCCCGGCCTGCTCCAGCGCTGCGGAGTGGCCTTCGAGGAGCGCGAGGAGGTGACGCTCAGGGTCTTCGGGACCACCGAGGCGGAGCTACAGGGGATCCTCGGAGACCTCCCGGGCTACGACGGCGTGCACGTGCGCTCCCTGCCGACCTTCCCCGAGATTCGCCTCGCCGTCTCCCCCAAGGGCGCGGGTGGCGACGCCAGAGCTTACTGCGACGCAGCCCGCGAGGCCCTCGGCTGGCGGATCTTCAGCGAGGACAAGAAGGAGCGCTTCGCGGCGGCGGTGCTGAGGGACCTGGAGCAGGCGCAGCTCACGCTCGCCGTCGCCGAGTCCTGCACCGGAGGCCTCATCGGCCACATGGTCACCGCCGTGCCCGGCGCGAGCCACACCTACGTCGCGGGCATCTGCTCGTACGCCAACGAGGCCAAGACCGCGCTGCTCGGAGTGCCCGCCGGCCTCATCGAGGAGCACGGCGCCGTGAGCGAGCCGGTAGCGCGGGCCATGGCCGAAGGCGCCCGCGAGCGCACCGGAGCCTCGGTGGCGGTGGCGACGACCGGCATCGCCGGCCCCGGAGGCGGCACCGCGGAGAAGCCGGTCGGCACCTTCCACGTCGGCCTGGCCACCCCCGACGGCACCATCGCCGACCGCCACTTCTTCCCGGGCCTCAGGCGGCGCCTGTTCAAGCGGCTGGCGGCCTACGTGGCGTTGTCGACGATCAGGCGTTGGCTGGCGGAGCGGTAGGGTAGGGGCAAGGGCAAGGGCAAGGGCAGGGCCAGGAGTAGAGCACGGGGTTGTAGTGCGCCGGGGGCCCGAATAGGATTCCGCGCCATGGCCGCTACATCGACGACGATCCGCATCTTCCTGACCTCCTGCACCCTCGCGCTCTGTCTCGCGACGGCTCTGCCGGCGCGCGCCCAGGTCGCCCTCGACGACTTCTTGGAGCTCGGCGTCCGCGACAAGGTGACCGAGGCCTCCGGCGAGAAGCTCGCGCTGATGGTCAAGGCCAAGAAGAAGCTCAAGCGGCTGAGCATCACGCTGCGCTCGGGCAAGAAGCGCCACGAGTTCGAGGCGAAGGGCTTGAGGCGCGGGGCGGAGCGGACCTTTTCCTGGAAGCAGAAGAAGGGCGCCCGCACCTGGCGGGTCGAGGTCCTGCTCGCGCAGAAGGACGAGCGGGAGGCGAGCTTCGCCTTCGAGATCAAGACCGAGGTCGTGGGCGCTCCGATCCTGACGGTCGGACGAAAGGACGTGGACCTCGAGGGGCAGTGTGTGTCGGTGCACCTGTCACGGCCGATAGCCCTTGTCCAGGTGGCGGTGGTGGCCAATGGCGGGAATGAGGTTGCCCGCATCACCCACACTCAGACGCGCGGCCACAGCCGCACGGAAAAAGTCTGTTGGATGCAGCAGGACGGCACCGAGGTCGAGCTCCTGGACATCAAGGCCCACGATCCGGACGGCCAGTGGGCAGGCGTCCGGGTCAGCGCTTTCCAGGTGCGTGTGCCCCCGTCCAGTCAGGTCGAGTTCGAGACCGGCAAGTGGGACATCCGGCCCAGCGAGGAGCACAAGCTCGTAGAACTGCTCCTGAGCATCAGGGAGAAGATAATCCGCCACGGCAAGGTGGTCGCCCTGCAGCTCTACGTCATCGGCCATACCGACACGGTGGGCGGTGACGCCGACAACCTAGTGCTCTCGCGAAACCGCGCGCGCTCCATCTCATTGTGGTTCAAGAAGAAGCAGATGCGCATCCCCATCCACTACCAGGGCCTCGGCGAGCGCCGCCCGGTCGTCAAGACCGCCGACAACGTGGACGAGGCGCGAAACCGCCGCGCGGTCTACGTGCTGAGCGCCGGGCCGCCGAGCGGGACCGGCGTCTCCGAGGGCGCGTGGAAGAGGGTCCAATGAGCGCCGCCACGAGCCTGAAAGGAGCGAGCGGAGCCGAGCTGCTCGCGCGTGGGGAGGTTTGCTGCTGGCACCTGATAGGCGTCGGCGGCATCGGGGTCTCCGCGGTGGCGAGGCTCATCCATGCCACCGGCGCCCGCGTGCGCGGCTCGGACGTGCGGGCTTCGCAGATAACCGAAGCACTCGAGGCCGAAGGGATCGACGTGCGCATCGGCCACAGCTTCGAGAACCTCGACGGCGTCGACGTCGTCGTGCTCAGCACGGCCATCCCGGAGACCAACCCGGAGCTCGTCGCCGCCCGCGAGCGGGGCCTGCGGGTCATCCACCGCAGCCACCTGCTCGGCGCCCTGCTCGACGCCCACGAGGTCGGCGTGGGGGTCTCGGGAACCCACGGCAAGGGGACGGTGAGCGCAGCTGCGACGGCCATGCTCAAGGCGGGCGGCCGCGATCCTGGCTTTGCCATCGGGGGGCTGCTGCTCGAGGAGGGCACCAACGCCCGCCCCGGCGCAAAGAAGATCCTCGTCGCCGAGCTCGACGAGTCAGACGGCAGCCTCGTCAACACGCGCCCCACCCACGCGGTGCTGAACAACCTGGAGATCGACCACCCGCACCACTACACCTCGTGGGAGAAGCTCGAGTCCACGATGCTCCGCTTCGTGCTCGACAACCCGCGCCTGAAGAGCCTCCACCTCAACCTCGCCGACGCCGGCACCCGCCGCCTGCACGCGTCTCTGCTCAAGCAGGGCTTCGCGGCGTGCACCTTTGGCATCGAGGAGCCGGCGGCCGCCCTCTGGGCGAAGGACCTCAGGCCCGTTCGACACGGTGACGGGCGCATCGGCGGGACCATGACCGTGATGCGCGGAGGAGAGGAGCTCGGCCTGCTCCGCCTGAGCATCCCGGGCCGCTACAACCTGAGCAACGTGCTCGGCGCCCTCTCCCTCGCGATGGACCTCGGCGTGCCCTTCGAGACCGCCGCCGGCGCCATGGAGACCTGGCGGGGCCTCGAGAACCGCTTCACCGTCGTCGAGGCGGGCGAGAGGCTCGTGGTCAAGGAC
>CAZQPP010000499.1:0-6422 GCA_964594295.1 uncultured Myxococcales bacterium
CGCAGGAGCCTGGGACGCTGACCTTCGTCGACACCGACGCGGGCAGTGAGACCGACGAGGGCAACAAGCCACCCTGCGACAAGGTGCCCGAGACCGAAGAGGAGATCTGCACGCGCCTCGAGAGGAACTGCGGCAAGCTCGAGGCGAAGGACAACTGTGGAGACAGACGAAGCGTCAGCTGCGGCACGTGCGCGCTCCCCAACAAGTGCGGAGGCGGCGGCGTGCCGAACGTCTGCGGGTGCACCGGGGAGACCGACGAGCAGCTCTGCGGGCTCGCCGAAGCGAACTGCGGGACCGTGGAGGTCATGAACCGCTGCGGGAGCACCAGGGAGGTGGAGTGCGGCACCTGCACGTCCCCCGACAAGTGCGAGCACAACAGGTGCGGCTGCACGCCGACGAGCTGCGAGGACGAAGGCAGGCTGTGCGGGCAGCTCGACAACGGCTGCGGGCGCACCCTCGAGTGCGGCAGCTGCGAGCCCCCGCAGACCTGCGGCGGTGGCGAGGAGCCGGGGAAGTGCGGCTGCACCCCGGCTAAGTGCGAGGACCTGCCCAAGGTGGAGTGCGGTCAGGTCGGAGACGGCTGCGGCGGCCACATCGAGTGCGGCGGCTGCCAGGACCCGGACACCTGCGGCGGCGGCGGCACCGCCAACACCTGCGGCTGCACCCCCAAGACCTGTGAGGAGCTCGAGGCCACCTGCGGGGAGCCGGACGACGGATGCGGCGGCACGCTCAGCTGCGGGAGCTGCGAGCCGCCCGAGACCTGCGGCGGCAACGAAACACCCAACCAATGCGGCTGCAAACCCGAGACCAACGCGGAGTTCTGCGCGCGCTACGAGGCCAACTGCGGGACGCTGGCCGAGCCGGACAACTGCGGCACCGTGCGCTCGGCCAACTGCGGCAGCTGTCAGGCGCCCGACACCTGCAACGGCGGCGGCATCGCCAACCAGTGCGGCTGCACCGGCGAGAGCGACCAGGAGCTCTGCGGCCGCTACCTCGCCGAGTGCGGCACGCTCGAGGAGAAAGACGGCTGCAACGAGACTCGCCAGGTGGACTGCGGGGGCTGCCAGCACGGTGAGGAGTGCGGCGCCGGCGGCGTGGAGAACCGCTGCGGCTGCGCACCCAAGAAGTGCGGCCCCGAAGGGCCGAACTGCGGAACCCTCCCCGACGGCTGCGGCGGGGTGCTCAGGTGCGGGGAGTGCACGTCGCCCGAGACCTGCGGCGGCGGCGACACGCCCAACATCTGCGGCTGCACGCCCAAGACCTGCGAGGACGTGGGCGCCGCGTGCGGCGAGATCGACGACGGCTGTGGCGGCTCGGTGCAGTGTGGTGGGTGCACACCGCCAGACGTGTGCGGCGGCGGGGGCACGGACAACCAGTGCGGCTGCACACCCAAGACCTGCGTGGAGCTCGGCGCCGACTGCGGAGAGATCGACAACGGCTGCGGAACGCCCATCGAGTGCGGCGCGTGCGACGCGCCCGACACCTGCGGCGGCAACGGCGTGCCCAACTTGTGCGGCTGCAAGGCCAGGGGCTGCGAAGAGGCCGGCGCCGACTGCGGTCAGCTCGACACCGGCTGCGGGGACATGACCTACTGCGGCGACTGCTCGGGTCACGACACCTGCGGCGGCGGCGGCACGCCCAATGTGTGCGGCTGCACGGCTCTGACCTGCGAGACGGCGGAGGCCGAGTGCGATCAGCTCGACGACGGCTGCGGCGGCAGCCTTCACTGCGGCCAGTGCCCCGACGGCGAGGCCTGCGGCGCCACCGCGCCCAACAAGTGCGGCTGCAACGCGGAGCTCACCTGCGAGCTCCAGGGAGCCGACTGCGGCGAGGTCGACGACGCTTGCGGCGGCAAGGCCAACTGCGGAGCCTGCACGGCGCCGTCAAGCTGCGAGCAGAACAAGTGCGTCTGCCCTCCCACGACCTGCGAGGAGCAAGGAGCGCTCTGCGGGCAGATCGACGACGGCTGCGGCGAGACCCTGGAGTGCGGCGAGTGCGTCGCTCCGGAGACCTGCGGAGGAGGAGGGGTGGCGAACCAGTGCGGCTGCACCGGCGAGAGCGAGCAGATGCTCTGCACACAGCTCTTCTACGAGTGCGGCGAGCACACCGTAAACGACAAGTGCGGCGTGGAGCGCACCATCACCTGCGGCGAGTGCGGGCCCGAGGAGTCCTGCGGCGGCCGGTGGGGCGCCGGCAAGTGCGACTGCCGGAAGAGCACCGGCGCCGAGTACACGATCTACGACCGCGCCGGGCTGGTCCGCATCCAGGATCTGACCTGCATCGACGGCGCCCTCTACATCAGCGTGCCCGACCTCGACGTGATCGCTCTCCCGATCCTCGAGAAGGCGATTGGGGGCATCACCATCGCCGGCAACCCGAGCCTCACCTCCATCGACCTGCCGGAGCTCAAGCTCGTCGACGGCGTGTTGAAGCTCGAGAGCAACGCCAAGCTCACCTCGGTGAACGTGCCGGCCGTCGAGACCATCGTCGACCTGGTCGTCGGCAGCCAGTTCGCCCCGGACACGGGCGGCGGCGACCAGCTCCCCAGGCTGGCCGAGCTGAGCTTCCCGAGCCTGACCAGGGTGAAGGGGCACCTGTGGGTCAAGGAGACGGCCGGTCTGCTCACCTTCTCCTTCCCGGTCCTCGAGCGCGTCGAGCACTCGCTGATGATCGGCGGCAACACCTCGCTCGAGGACTTCAACCTCAACGAGCTCGTCCAGGTCTACACGGACTTCCAGCTCTACGACAACGACAGCCTGCTCGGCTTCGCCGCCACCAAGCTGCACGAGATCGGAGGGGACCTGCTCGTCGGCGACATGGACCTCAAGGAGACCGAGAAGCTCGACTACCTCGGCAACCCGAAGCTGCAGCGCATCGAGCTCCCGGCGCTCATGTCGGTGTTCGGAGACGTGCAGATCTCGGGGAGCGCCGCGATGCAGACCTTCGGCCTCGACGGTCTCGTGACCGTGGGCGGCCAGCTGATCATCGGCGAGGCCGACGTGCCGAGGCTCACGACCACGGGCAACGCCATCCTCTCCCAGGTAGACCTGTCGAAGCTGCAGTCGGTGACCGGTCAGCTCCACGTCGCCGGCAACCCGCGGCTCACCGAGCTCGTCCTGCCGGAGGCCGGCCAGATAGGCCTCGGCCTGACCGTGTACGACAGCGAGGACCTCGAGAGGATCACCGCGAAGGTGCTCGTGGAGATCGGCGGAGACCTCTCCCTCGGCGGGCTGGACTACACGGACTCCAACGTGCCGGACCGGCGCTCGAACCCGTCCCTGCACACCCTGGAGCTCCCGCAGCTCCTCTCCGTGCAGGGCAGGATCATGCTGTCGGGCCTCGACTCGCTCCAGACGGTGGACTTCGCCTCGCTGAAGGACACCGACGGCGGCGGCGTCCTGATCGGGAAGGGGCCGATCACCGGGCTGGGCACGACCTACGGCAACCCCGTGCTGCAGAGCTTCTCGGCGGGCGCCCTCGAGACCATCGGCGGCGATCTCTGGATCGCGGGCAACCTCTCCCTCAACACCGTCAACCTCCCCTCGGTGACCACCGTAGAGCGCCAGGTGTCCCTGGGATCATACCGCGCGGGCGACGTGGTGGAAGACGCGCCCAACCCGGCCCTGACCGCCTTCAACCTCCCGTCCGCCACCCAGATCAGCTCCATCTCGATCCGCGACAACGATCTGCTCCAGTCAGTGGACCTCTCCATGCTGACGTCCATCACGAGCTTCTTGGACATCTCCTACAACGACCTGCTGGACGAGCTCCTCATGCCCGCGCTCAAGCACGTGGGCAACGCGTTCTTCGTGCGCTCCAACCCGGCCCTCGACAACTGCATCCCGACCAACATCTACGGGCAGCTCGTGAACCCGCAGGGGAGCAAGCAGATCCAGGAGAACAAGCCGAACCTCGCGTGCCCCTGAGCTTTCGCGCCGCGCAGCCCAGCAAGCCCTCCGGAGGCTCCCATGCCCAAGACCGCCGGCATTCTCTTCCTCCTCCCCGTCGTGCTCTGCCTGTCGTGCAGCGACGCGACCGAGGGAGGCGCCCTCCCCTCCGGCATCGGCGCCGACGGGGAGCAGACCTCCGCCGACGCCCCCGCCACCGACGGGCCGGACGCGGAGAGAGACGCCGAAGTGGGTGACAGCGCCCCGGCGGCCCCCGCCTGCACCGACAACGAGACCCGCTGCGGCAACGGCAACAGCATCGAGGTCTGCCGCGACGGCGGGTGGATCTTCATCGAGGTCTGCAACCCGCCCCTCGCCTGCCTGAACGGCATGTGCCAGGCCACCGGGCGCTGCGAGCCCGGCAAGGTCTTGGGCTGCATCGACGCCCACACGATCAAGCGCTGCACGGCGGAGGGGCGCGGCGTCGAGCCCGAGCCCTGCCCCGACGATCTCTACTGCCTCAAAGGAGAGTGCGGCACCCAGGTGTGCACGCCCGGCGCTTCCCAGTGCGCGGACGGCAACACCATCGAGTACTGCAACGGCGAAGGATCCGGCTGGGGCACGCCCCAGGCCTGCGGCGAAGGCTCGATCTGCATCGCGGCCAAGTGCGTCTCCGGCTGCGAGGCGGACTACAAGTTCGGCAGCTACGTGGGCTGCGAGTACTGGACCCTCGACCTCGACCAGTACGAGGACCCCTTCACGAACCCGGAGCCCATCCCCCACGCCATCGTCGTCGCCAACCCGGGCATGACCACGGCGACGCTGCGCTTCAAGGACTTCAACATCATCCCGGTCATCGTTCACGACCCGACGGTGCCGCCGGGAGGCGTGGTGGCCTTCGAGATGCCGCGCCTCGACCTCGACGGCTCGGGGATCTTCAACCGCTCCATCCAGGTGCGCTCCGACCGGCCGGTGCTCGCGGCCCAGTTCAACCCCCTCGACTACGTGCGCGCCGCCAGCAACGACGCCTCCCTGCTCCTGCCGAAGGCGGTCCTCGGCAAGGAGTACTACGTCTTCTCCTGGCCGAGCGGGGTGGACACGAGCGGCATGGGCCTGCCGCTGCCCTCATTCAAGCCGCAGAACGGCTACATCGCAGTCCTCGCCGTGCGCCCGGGCACTACCCAGGTGCTCATCGAGCTCTCGGCGGCGGTCGAGGCGACGCTCGACGGCCCCACCAACGACGTCGTCGTCGAGACGCCGCAGTACGCCAAGGGCCAGAACGCGGTCTTCAACCTCGAGCAGGGCCAGGTCGTCCAGCTGACCGCGCTGCCGATGCAGGGCCTGACGGGATCCCCGAACGACCTGACGGGGACCCACGTCGTCGCCGAGAGGCCGGTGGCGGTCTTCGGCGGCCACGAGGAGGCCGTGGTCGACGCGCCCGCCCCGGGAGGCACCAGTGGAACCCAGGGCAACCCCAACGAAGGCGAAGGAGGCTGCTGCGCCGAGCACATCGAGGAGCAGATGCTCCCCGTCTTCGCCCTCGGCTCCAAGGTGCTGTGCGCGGTCTCGCCGGACCGCGGGAGCTGCCGGGACCGCTGGCGGGTCATCGCCGTGGAGCCCCTCGAGCTGACCAGCGACCCCGTCCAGAAGACCCTCAAGGGACAGGATGTGACGGCCCTGCCCATGCAGAAGGGAGACTGGATAGAGATCACCAGCGCCGAGTCCTTCTTCCTCGAGGGCACGGGGCGCATCCAGGTCGGGCAGTACCTCGTGAGCCAGCAGAACTGCGACCGCGTCATCGGGGATCCCGCCCTCATCAACGGCATCCCCGTCGAGCAGTGGCGCGACAACTACCCGGTGCTCACCCCGGACAACTACCGGGAGAACTACCTCACCGTGATGAAGCCGTTGAACCAGCCCGTCCTCCTCGACGGCACGCAGATCCCCCAGGCCGACTTCCACAAGGTCGGCGGCACGGAGTACGAGGTCGCCCACGTCGAGGTGCAGTCCGGCGTGCACCGCGTGACCGCGGCCGTTCCCTTCGGCCTGGTCTCCATCGGCTACGACTCGGCCGTCAGCTACGGGCTGCCCGCCGGCATGGACATCAAGGACCTGGTGGGCGGAGCGCTCGGGACACCCTGAGGGGCAGTCTGCTAAAAAGTGTTTCGCTCGCGAAACGCTTCGCGTAGGGGTGTTTCGCTTGCGAAACGCCCGCCCCGCCGAACTCCCCCCACAAGGAGGGAACGCAATGCCGCCCGAGCACGACGAGCCCAAAGACCAGAGCACCGCAGCCGCCTCCGCGGATGTCTCCATGAAGGTGAACGTCGCCGCCCCGCTGGCGGAGGACCCCGCCGCCCTCGACGAGCGGGCCGCGAACGCCAAGAAGCAGCTCGCCTCCATCGTCGACGAGATGCACGCCGTGCTCGCCGAGGATCTGCCGGCCTTCCCGGTGCGCGAAGGCAAGAAGCGCTTCCTGGACGCACCCGGGACCGCCGAGGAGATCTCGGGAGACGAGCTCGCGGCCTTGAAGCGGGA
>CAZQPP010000500.1:0-6344 GCA_964594295.1 uncultured Myxococcales bacterium
AGGCGTCGCGCGAAAGACCATATCGGACCACACCGGTCGCGTCCTCGTCGGTGTTCGTCTGCTCGGGGTTCGGGAGCAGCGGGCAGGTGTCCTCGTGGTCCTCGACCCCGTCGTCGTCGTCGTCGGGGTCGCAGGCGTCTCCGCCGTCGTTGACGCCGTCGGTGTTCACCTGCTCCGGGTTCACGTCCTCGGGGCAGTTGTCGATCTCATCCGGCACGCCGTCGTTCTCGTCGTCGTCGTCGACGCAGTCGCTCTCGCCGTCGAGGTCGAGGTCTCTGAAGGACTCGTCGACCTTTCCGTCGCAGTCGTTGTCGATCCCGTCGCAGGCCTCGGCCTCCGGCTCGGCCGCGTCGCAGACGGAGACCCCGCCTATGCAGCTCTCGGTGCCCTTGCAGATCCCCGCCGACGAGCTCTTCGCGCATGGCTTGGGGTCGAGATCCTCGTCGACGTCTCCGTCGCAGTCGTTGTCCTCTCCGTCGCAGACCTCGATCTCGGGCTCCGGTGCCGTGCACCCGCCCAAGCCCGCCTCCGTGCAGGTGCGCGTCCCCTGGCACATGCCCCGGTGGCAGGGCGTGGTGGCGGCGTCACCGATGGCGTCCTCCGAGCAGCGGCAGGTGCCGTCCTCGGGGAGGCACTGGCGGTCGTCGTCGCCCGTGTCCGGGTCCACGAGGAGCTCGCAGGTGTAGCCGGCCGGGCACTGCTCGGTGGTCGTGCAGGCCTTTGCGCAGTACGACCCCTCCGTGGCGCCGAAAGAGACGCACCGGTTGCCCGCCGTGCCGAAGCCCACCAGGCCGCACTCCCCGTCCGTCGAGCAGGGCCTGCAGATGTTGATCGAGGCGTCGAGGCAGACCAGGGTCGGGTCGGAGCCGGGGACCTGGATGAGGGTGCAGTCCCACCCACCCGGGCACCAGTCGATGCAGTTGATGCTGCACACCTTGCCCTCGCGCGAAGGAACGCAGAAGCCGCTGATGCAGTCGTCGCCGGAGGTGCAGGGGTAGCCGAAGCCGCCGATCTCGGGGGTGGTCGAGCCCGGATCCTCCACGGTGGTCGGAAGCTCGGTGCTGACGTCCCCGGAGGGGCGAGGCATGAATCCCCGGTCGGTGGACCCCGGCCCCGGTGGGGTTATCGTGCCCCCGGGGCTCACGTCGACGATCACCCATGAGTCCTGCGAGTAGGGGCTGACGGTGTGCACCCCCTGGGACTCACACCCCGGCGAGGCGATCAGGACCACCACAGCCGTGAACATAGACAGTGTGCGTAGGCAGCCCACGAAGCCTCCGGCCAGCTCAAACAACGAGTTTCGGCACGAAACTCCCGCGGTAGGGGCGTTCTGCTTCAGAACGTCCGCCCCCGCAAACTCGCGAGGAACGACAGTGTACATGGCTTTGGGGGCCACAAACAAGGGTGGGGTGAGGAGTTCCCGCCTCTTTATTGTTAAATGCAGGATTCGGGCCCGTTCCCGGGCAGGGGCAGGGGCAAGGGCAAGGGCAGGGGCAGGGGTTTTGGCTTGAGGGCAGGCGCTGCTCGCGCTTGCCCTCAAGCCAGGCGCTACTCGCGCTTGCCTTCAAGCCACATGGGGTGCACGTTCACGCGCCCGGCGTGGCCGATCGCGGCCTCCACGTCGTCCGACTCGTAGAGGTCGAAGGTCCAGGCACGCTCGGCGTCCACCGGTGGGGTCTCGTCGTCGAAACGCAAGGTGTTCTCGACCAGGTCGAAGCAGGCAGCGAGCTGCACCGTCGCCTGGTGGGCGACGACGAAGAGTGATGGCCCGATGCGCGTGAGGCCGTTGGCCTGCGGCAGGCAGACGAGGGTCTTCTCGGGCTCAAGCTCTGCCAGCGGGACCTCTCGCAGCACGTCGGTCGTCAGGGCCGGAGACCAGCTCAGCTTGTCGGTCGTGAGCGGGAAGCTCACCGACTGCTCGCGCGTGACGGTGTCCTCCTTGGGCGTGAAGCGCACCTCGAGGCGCCGGATGGGACGGTCCTCGTGCGGCTTCGTCCAGGTCGTCTCGACGACGAAGTCGGCCGCCTCCGCGACGACGCCCTCCAGGGCATCGGCCGGCACGGGCTCCGGCGGCGGCTCGGGGTACACATCCGCCATGGCACGTTTGCCGGGCTCCCCGGCGGGGTCGACGAGCACCGTGTTCCATCCCTGGTCGGTGAGCACCGCCGTGAAGAGCTCGTCCAACAGCTCCTCCCCGGCGGCGGCGTTGTCGAGGCTGTAGCTCACCTCGTTTCCGATGGGGTTCCAGCCGGTCGCGTCGCTCACCTGGCCGAGGAGCGCGTGCTCCCAGGCCTGCCCCAGGGAGTCGGACCATTGCTCCTTTTCGCCCTCGGGGTCGACATCGGAGAGCAGGGCGCCCGCCGCCACGAGCCGGTGCAGGAGCTTGCGCTGGGTGGTCAGCACGGCGTTGTCGTCCTCGAACTGGCGCATGGCCCCGCGCACCCCCATCCAGCGGGCCACGTTCAAGGTGTTGTGGGGCTGCCAGGTGCCGTCGGGCACCGGGGGAAGCTCGGGCAGGGCCAGACCGCGCTCGCGCAGGGTGCGGACGTAGTCCACGACGCGCACGTGGCGGTAGCCCTCGTCCTCGAGGGCCTGGAGCTTCGCCTCGAGCTCGGTGCGGGTCTCCGGCTTGTAGGCGAAGCCGAGGCCGAGGTAGGGGTTGAGGTCGCCCGTGAGGGCGAGCTCCCCGTCGTCCATGAAGGTCCAGCGCAGCTCGATGCCGGACTCCTCGTCCTTGCCGCTCTTGCCCGCGACCACTACCGCCAGCTCGCCGAGGGAGTAGGCCGGCACGAAGGCCTCCTCGCCGTGGAAGTGGCGGAGCAGGTTCTTGGGGAGCATGGCCGCCTCGAGCCCGCGCGGCAGCCCGAACTCTTTCATGCTCTCGCTGAACTGCCCTTCCTGCGTGAAGGCCACCGGCGCCCACGGGATGCAGGCCTCCTCGAAGGAGCGCACGTTGCGCGCGAAGGAGGCCTCCATGGCCGCCGTCGGGTAGGCGACCCAGAGCTGGTCGGACCAGTGCCACGACTGCACGGCCACCTGCCCGCGGGCCGCGAGCGTCCGGAGCTTCTCGAGGGCGGCCGGGTGGCGCTCGCGCATGACGTCGAGCATCAGCCCCTGGAGCTCCATGTCCGCTCCCCAGCTCGGGTGGTCGAGGTACATGTCCAGCAGGGGCTCGAAGCTCTCGGTGACGATGCGGTCTTGGACCTCCGCGTCGTCGAGGTCCAAGATCGGGTTCTCCGGCATCCACCCCTTCAGCCCGCCGGCCACGTACTGGACGTTGAAGTGGTAGGTGTTGACGGCGAAGCGCTTGAGCTCGGCGGGGATGGGCTCGGGAGGTGGGGGCAGGTCGATGCCCTCGCACACCGCCGGCCCGCCGCCTTCGTCCCTGCCGGCATCGCCGCCGGCGTCTTCCGCCGCGTCACCTTCTGCCTCGCCGGGGTCGGCCGCGCCCTCGTCATCTCCCGCTTCTCCGGGGTCCGTCGCCCCGGTCGTGTCCTGCTCGGAAGTGTCCGCCCCCACGGGATCGCCGGAGCGGGCGTCGTCGTCACCGCAGGCCGCCGGGAGCAGCAGGACGAGCACAGCGAACAGGAGGAGCAGGCGCACGGGATGCGGAGTCATCGTCAACCTCGGCTGAGTTGAGATTCGATAGCAGCGCCGTTGTTTGGTGCCAAGGCCCTCCGCCCTCCCGCTGCCCGCGGCTTGCCGCCCCTCGCTCGCCTGTGGGAGTCTCGCCAGCCCCCGAAAGCCGGGTCATGGAGCGACGATGTCTGTGAAGCTCGAGCGCAAGGGGCCGCTCGCGATCATCACCATGGACGACGGCCGGGCCAACGCCGTCAGCCGCCAGCTCTGCGACGGTCTCTCGGAGTGCCTTGACGAGGCCCTTGAGTCGAGGGCGGTGGTGCTCGCAGGTCGCCCGAAGGTGTTCAGCGCCGGCCTCGACCTGCACTTCATGCTCTCGGCGGACAAGGCCGCCCTGCTCGACTTCTTGAGCACCTTCGCGAAGCTCCTGCGCGGGCTGATGCTCTACCCGCGCCCCATCGTGGGGGCCTGCACCGGCCACGCGCTCGGCGCCGGCTCTATCCTCCTCGCCGCCTGCGACGAGCGCATCGGTGTGCCCCGGGGCCGCGTCGGTGTGACCGGCGTGCGGGTAGGCTTTCCCTTCCCCGCGTCGGTCCTCGCCCTGATCCGGGCCGGCCTCGGAGAGCCGCACGCGAGCCGCGCGGTGCTCCTCGGGGAGCCGGTGTCGGGGGAGAGGCGGCTGAGCGAGGGGTGGCTGCACGAGGTCGTGGGCGACGAGGCCCTCCTCGACCGAGCGGTCGAGCGCGCGACCGAGCACTCCCAGGTGAACCTCGAGATCTTCGAGCAGCTCCGCAACGACCTCAGGGCCGGGCTCCTCGTCGGGCTCGAGGACGCCGAGCGGAGCGCGTCCGAGCGTTTCGCCGAGCACATCGCCTCGCCTGAAGGCAAGCGAAAGATGGCAGAGCAGATCGCGCGCCTCGGGGGCGGGGAGCCCTGACGGGACCTCCCGCGCGACCCGCCCCCGTCCCCCGCCGGCTCACCCCTGAGGGCAGAGCACTACGTAGTAGAAGCCCCTCGAGTCTTGCGGGCCGATGCGCGAGCGGTTGAGAGTCACGTGGAAGCGCCCATTCGTGTCGACGTGGAGGTCCGGGAGGCCCGAGCCACCGTCCGTGAAGCCGAGCTCTGCCTTCTTCTCCCAGCCTCCGCTCTGCTTCTTCCAGACCTCGACTCCCAACGTGCCCTCCACGGCGGCGTAGACCTCGCCGTCCGGGTCAAGCGCGAGGGCCGGCATCTCGCCGTCCGCGACGACCTCGGGCTCGCTCCAGGAACCCGACGAGCCGCGCAGGGCGTAGAAGACCCGCGTGCCCACGCCGTAGCCGCCGTACTCCTCGAAGGCGAGGTGCATGGCGTTTCCCGCGCCGGGCCGAAGGTAGAGCTGCTCCGCGTGGTTGCCTTCTCGGAGCTGCGTGCGCTCGGCGTAGCCGTCGGCGGAGGTGCGCTCGTAGAGGTTGCCGTTGTTGTAGAGGACCAGCGTCTCCCCGTTTCCGAGCACGCTGATGGCGGTGTCGCCCATGTACCAGTCGGCCTTCTTTGCGCTCCCCCCGCTGCCCGAGCTGCTCCACGAGCGGATGTTCTGGGTCGCGTACACGTCCTCCTTGTCCTTGTACATGACGGCGACCCCGCCCTTGCTGGCGCCGAGGCGCGGCGTCGAGGGGTCGAGGTAGGTGTGCACGAACCAGTCCTTGTCCCAGACGGTCTGCCCGGAGCTGTTCAGCTTCTTCACCGAGTCCTGGAGCTGGCTCGTGCGGTAGGCCATGTAGAAGCTCTCCCCGTCCGACACGAGCTGGGGAGAGGCGGCGCCGTCGTTGGGGTTCCAGGTCGTGGCCACCTCGAAGGTGCCCGTGACCTCACCGTCGGCGAGGCGTGCCAGCATGACGTGGTAGCCGGTCGTGTACACCGCGTAGATCGTGCCGCCCGCAGCCGCGAGCACGTGCGGGAACGCCACCTTCACGGTGCCTGTCGCGATGGCCTGCACCTGCGGCTCGGCGCACAAGGCGCAGTCTTCGGTCTCGTCGGTCTCGCCGTCGCAGTCGTCGTCGACCCCGTTGCAGACCTCCTCGGGCACGGCGCCGCCCACACCGCACGCGTATGTCACTCCTTCGTCGGTCTCCCCGTCGCAGTCGTCGTCGTAGCCGTTGCAGACCTCGTGTGGCGCGTCTTCGCAGCCACCGCACGAGGAGAGCAGGCCTTCGTCAGTGTCACCGTCGCAGTCGTTGTCCCTGCCGTCGCAGCTCTCCTCTGTGAGCTCGTAGTCGCGCCCGCTCCGCGCGTAGATCTCGGCGTCGCACACGAAGCCGGCCGCCCCGCGGCACTCCGCCCAGGCGCCTTCGCACACGCCCAGCTGCTTCTCGCAGAGCGGCGCGACCTCCTTGCCCTGGTCCTCGTCGGTTGCGCCGTCGCAGTCGTCGTCCGTGCCGTTGCAGACCTCGACCGGCTGCTCCGCGCAGCGCCCGCAGCTGTTCACGGTGCAGCACAAGCCCCGCTCGCAGCCGCCGTGCTCACAGTCGCCTGGCTCCGTGCAGGCCTTGCCGTCCTCGCAGGGCTGGCAGCTGTCGCCGCCGCAGTCGGTGTCGCTCTCGCCCTGGTTTTTCACGCCGTCATCGCAGGTCGGCTTGGCGCAGACGCCGAACTCGCAGCTCTCGGAAAGGCAGTCCGAGTGCTCGCGGCAAAAACGCGTCAAGGCGCACCCGTTGCAGGCCGGGCCGCCGCAGTCCGTGTCGCTCTCGTCGCCGTTCTTCTCGCCGTCGTTGCAGGTAGCCAGCGGC
>CAZQPP010000501.1:0-6343 GCA_964594295.1 uncultured Myxococcales bacterium
ATCGCAAGAATTCCACCTCCAGTTTTTTCTGCCATTCTCACAGCACGCTTCATGAGACCACGGCGGTGAGCTGTGACGATCCCGCGGGCTGCGCGATCTCCGAGTGTGTGCCCGAGACCGGCGAATGCGCGATCGAGCCCGATCATACGGCCTGCGCCGACGGCGACCTTTGCACCGCCGATGTCTGCTCTACCGACACCGGCGCCTGCGACAACCCCCACCTCGACGGCTGCCGCGAGAACCACCCCTGCGTCGCCACGGCTCATCCGGGCAGCGCCGACGCCACGGTGGAGGCCTGCGTGTGCGCGCTGGACCCCTACTGCTGCGAGTCCTCCTGGGACAGTAGCTGCGTGAAGAAAGCGAAGGACTCGTGCAGCGCGACCTGCGACTGCGCCGCCGCACCCGCGGGGCAGCTTGGTTGCACCACCGATGGGCAGTGTGCGGCCTGCGACGACGACGAGGATCGATGCAACGGCGTGTGGACCTGCGAGGACGGGCAGTGCACCGAGCAGGGTCCGGTGACCTGCGACACCAGCGGCGACCTCGGCTGCGTGCAGAGCACCTGCGACCCCTTCACCGGCACCTGCGCACTGGCGCCGAACCACGTGTTCTGCGACGACGGCGACCCCTGCACCACCGAGCAGTGCGACGAGGCTACCGAAGCCTGCACGAACCCGCCCATCGCCAACTGTGCGCCGCACCACCCCTGCGAGGAGTCCGCAGACGGCGGAGCCTTCGACGTGCAGGTGGCCGCCTGCGTGTGCGCCGAGAAGCCCGAGTGCTGCGACACGGCCTGGAGCACCGAGTGCGTGGACCATGCCGAGAGCCAGTGCGGCCAGGTCTGCGACTGTGCTGTGCTGGCTGCCAACGAGGAGCTTCCTTGCGCCGCGGACACAGACTGCGGGTTCTGCAACGCATCGGACGATCTGTGCGCGGGCACCTGGTCCTGCGGCGTGAACGCCTTCTGCACCCAGGGCCCGCCGGTGTCCTGCAACCAGCCAGGCCTCCTCGGCTGCGCCGTCACGCAGTGCAACCCGCCGACCGGCCAGTGCGAGGTGGTCGGCGACCACACCGCCTGCGACGACCAGGACCCCTGCACCGAGGACACCTGCTCGGTGACCTTCGAAGGCGGACTCCCCACGGGCACCTGCTCCAACACCCCCATCCAAGGCTGCCCCCTCTGAGCGGGGCAGGCTAGCGCGAGGTGATGCGGAGCTCGATGCGGCGGTTCCTGGCGCGGCCCTCCCTGGTCTTGTTGCTGGCGACGGGCTTGTCTTCGCCGAAGCCTTCGACCTCGAGGCGCGACGCAGTGATGCCCTTGGAGACGAGGTAGTCGCGAACCGACTCGGCCCGGCGAAGGGAGAGCTTCCGGTTGTCCTCGTCGTCGCCGCGGGAGTCCGTGTGGCCTTCGATGGAGACCGTGACCGTCTCGTACTTCGTGAGGGTCTCGGCGACGCGGTCCAAGACGGCATTGGAGCTGGACAGGATCTCCGCGCTGAGGTGGTTGTAGATGCCTTCGACAAAGAAGGTCTGGAGCGCCTCGTCCGCTACCTCGCCCGCCCGCCCGTGCCGGCCGAATCACCCTGACGGGCCCACCGAAGCGGTCCTCAGACTGGCTTGGCGCTCAGGGAGATGCGCTTCCTCTGGAGGTCCACCTCCAGGACGCGAACGCCGAGGCGCTGGCCCACGTGCACGACCTCTGACGGGTCCCGCACGAAGCGGTCGGCGAGCTGTGAGATGTGTACCAGGCCGTCCTGGTGCACGCCGACGTCCACGAAGGCGCCGAAGTGCGTGACGTTCGTGACCACGCCCTCGAGGCTCATGCCCGGCTCGAGATCCTCGAGTCCGTTGACGTCGTCGCGGAACGTAGGCGCCTCGAAGGCCTCACGTGGGTCCCGCCCGGGCTTTGCGAGCTCGCTCAGGATGTCGCGCAGGGTGGGCTCCCCCACGTCATCGCCCACGTAGCCGGCCGGGTCGATGCCCTCGACGAGGCGCGCGTCACCCACCAGCTTCGACAGAGGAGCTCCGAGATCCTTCGCCATGCGAGCCACCAGGGCGTAGCGCTCCGGGTGCACGGCCGAGGCATCGAGGGGGTGCCCGCCACCCCGAATTCGCAGGAAACCCGCCGACTGCTCGAAGGCTCTGGGCCCCAGGCCCTTCACCGCCAGGAGGTCGCGGCGCGTCTCGAAGGGCCCGCCCGCATCGCGATGGGCGACGATCGCGGCCGCCAGCCGGGGGCCGATACCGGCCACGTAGCGCAGCAGGGAAGCGCTGGCTGTGTTCAAGGCCACGCCGACCTCGTTGACGACCGACTCAACCACCGCGTCGAGCCGCGCGGCCAGACGCCTCTGGTCGACGTCGTGCTGGTATTGCCCCACGCCGATGGACTTCGGATCGACCTTGACGAGCTCGGCGAGCGGGTCCGCCAGGCGACGCGCAATGGAAATGGCTCCGCGCACGGTGAGGTCGAGGTCGGGGAATTCCTCGCGTGCGACGTCGGATGCGCTGTACACGCTGGCGCCGGCCTCGTTCACCAGCACGACCAGGATCTCGGCCAGCCCGGCGTCCTTCAGGGCGCGCCGGACGAAGGCCTCGGTCTCGCGACCGGCCGTGCCGTTGCCGACCGCTATCGCATGCGGCCCGTGGCGACGGACCAGGGTGAGCAGCTCGCGTGCGGCGCGCCCGGCCTCTCGGGTGTGGGTGTAGATCGTGACGGCCTCCAGGAAGCGGCCCGTCGCGTCGACGGCCGCACATTTGCAGCCGGTCCGCAGGCCGGGATCGATGCCCAGGACCGGCCTCTCTCCGAAGGGCGCGGCCAACAGCAGGTGGCGCAGGTTCTCGGCGAAGACCTCGATCGCGTCCGCGTCCGCCCACTCCTTCAGCGCCCCGTGCAGCTCGGTCTCGAGGCTGGGGAAGAGCAGCCGCTTGAAGCTCTCCCGGACGGCCGACTCGAGCTCGCCGGCGAATGGCGACCTGCGGTCATGCCGGAGGGTGCGCAGCACGTCCGCGAGCAGCTTCGCCTGCTCCCTGTCGGAGAGAGCTATCGAGAGGGACAGCACCCCCTCGGCCTCACCGCGGCGCATGGCGAGGTAGCGGTGGGAGGGCACGCTCCGGATCGGCTCCCGCCAGGTGTACCAGTCCTCGAAGCGGGTCCGGCCCTCGGGCGCCTTGCGGGCCTTCCGGCTCACGAGCCCGGCGACACGCTGGAAAACCCTCCGCGTCCGAGCGCGAACCTTCGTCTCCTCCGCCACCTGCTCCGAGACGATATCGCGCGCCCCCGCCAGCGCCGCGGCCACGTCGGGGACCCCCTTCGCCCGATCCACGTACGCCCGCGCCGCATCGTCCGGGCGTTCCCGGGGCGGCTGCCCCCGTATCTTCCGCGCGAGCGGCTCGAGCCCTCGCTCCCGGGCGATCGTGGCGCGGGTGCGACGCCTGGGTCCTGGTCGCCGAGGAGCTTCCTCACCTCCTTCTCGAGGACTACCGGGAGGCGGTCGCGGAGTACGGTCGGGCTGTAGCATGACCTCCGGCCTGCTCGCCGTCTTTCACGTGATGCGTCGAGCTGCGTGAGCCACCGTCCAGGACGTTTCAAGGACCGCCTCCAATCGGGCCGCTCGCTGCGTTACGATTCGATTCTGCGACGCGATCCGACGTTTGCCTCGCTAACGCTAGCGTCAGTAGGCATGCGAGACGAGGCCCGGCACGTCCTCGCTCAGGCTCAGCGACGCGGAGAGAAGGTCCAGCTCCCAATCGACCACCACGAGAATTCTGTTGGCCAATATTGCCGCCACCGTCTTGTTCGGCGGCTTGGAGATGTCGCCTTCGTACACGACTTCGAACCAGAGAGGCTCGTCGTCGTCGCATTCGCAGAAATGCTGGATCGCCATATGCCAGGCTACTTCCGCGCAAGCGGGGGATCCGTGAGTCTCGGGACGGTATAGATCGAGCTCCGTGGCGTACATAGACACTCCGTTGAACTCGAACCAGGTGTGCTGCTCGTCGACACCCCACATCCGGTGCGGCGGCAGAGACACCGCCGTCTGGAGTCCGCGGCGAGTCATAATCACCAGGAACGCAGGGCGACCGGGCTCGAACACCAGTAGGCCGTCCCAGATCTCTCCGCACCAGCTTCGGTCCAACTCGGGCAGCCTGCACAATTCGAGAATCTCGTCCAGATCGCCCTTCACGTCGTACCAAAGAGCCAAGTCCGTAGCCCCTCTCTATCGTGGTAGATCAAGTACCGTAGCATCAACATGCCGACGACGGGGAAGCTCGCTCACAGCCGTTCTTTCGGAAGCCTCCGCATGCGGTGGAAGCCGTCCTCAGTCAAGCGCATGACGGCCCGCCTCTGCGCCGCCTCCCTCACACCTGTCGTCGACAAGAACGGCAGCGCCACATAAAGGCCTCGATGCCGGCCCCCTTCGCCACAGCCTTGAACTGGGGCCCGTACCTGTCGTCCCGGTCGCGGATGAGGAACCGCGGCCCGTCACCGAAGGGCGTTGCTTCTCGGAGTTGCCGAGCCACCCACTCGTCGCTGGGCGACCTGGTGACGTTGAAGTGGATCGGGTGCCGGCTCTCGTGCTCGACGATGAAGAAGGCGTAGACAGGCCGGAACCAGACGTCGAAGGTCTCGATGAAGTCGCACGCCCAGACGTCCTTGGCGTGATTGGCGAGGAAGGTCTTCCACTCCTGGGGCGGCCTCTTCGGGTCTCGCACTCCCCGCATGTAGCGCTGGACCCTGCGCTTGCTGACCTTGACGCCGAGCTTGAGGAGCTCGCCTCTGATGCGCTCGGCGCCCCACGCGGTCCGCGCTGCCATCTCCTTGATGAGGTCGCTGGTCTCCTGGGGGACCCGCGGCTCCCGGCGGGTGGTCCGCGACATTCGGCGCCAGATGATCTTGAAGAGCTCGCGGTGCCACCTCGTCTGCCGGACCGGCTGCCACCCGCGAGGGCCGCAACCACGCGGAATCACAGGGCGGATGGTGGAAGTAGCCAACACAGCCGAGGTCGGCGAGGAGGCCGTGCTCGCCGCGGGCGCGTTGGTCCCGCCAGGCGCGAAGATCCCGCCACGGGTACTGGTCCTCGGAGCGCCGGCCCGCGCTCGCCGGGAGCTCAGCGCGGAAAAGCTCGTCTACAACCGGGAGACCAACGCCAACTACGTGCGCCTCGCGGCACTTCACAGGAGCAGCGACGGTACGTAGTCGCTTCTCCTACGGGCACACCACCCCGTGGCGCACCGCGTAGGTCTGGATCTCGCTGGCTTCGTCGAGGCTCCAGTGCACGAACAGGATCTGGTGGCGCCCGGCCTCGTCCACCTCGATGCGGGCCTGGGGGACCCAGCCGTCCTCGCCGACATTCACGACGCTCACCCCAACGAAGTCGTCTTCGGGGCGCAGGGCGTGGGCCTCGTAACGCATGTCGTGGCTGGGTTGGTAGAGCATGACGACCGAGCGCAGCGGGTCCAGGGCCATGGCCATGTAGCGGTCGAAGTGGTGCTGGGTGACGACCTCCCTCGAGCCCGGGGCGATGGTGGCGTAGATGTTCTCGTTGGTCTCGTGCTCGGTGTGCACGATGTGGACCGTGTCCTGGGCGTCGATGCGCAGGTCGACCCTGCGGTTGGTGGTGCTGGTCTTGTAGGCCAGCTGGATGTCGTCTCCGTCGGGCGGCTCGTAGTGGAGCGAGTGCCACCAGTTGCCGTACTGCTCTCTGTAGACCGCGTGGCCGACGTGCACTCCGCCGGAGCTGTCGAGGGCGAGGTCGAAAGGCGACGTGATGTCGTCGATGCCGCGCGCTCGCGTCCACTCGGCGCCTTCGCTGGTGTAGAGGCTGAAGCTGATTCTCCCGTAGCCCGAGGAGCCGCCCAGGCCGATGGCGAAGCGCCCGTCCCGGTAGACCGGCTCCATGACGTAGAAGCCGGTCGTGGCGATCTCGGTCTCCCCCACGACCGTCCCGGCTTTGTCGAAGCGAGTGAGGTAGATCTTGGAGGTGGAGTAGGGCTCGTCGCGCCGAGCGGTGGCGAGGACCCCCGAGCCGAGGCTGAGCAGGCCGACGCTCGGGGCCGGCATGGCCGCGCGGCTGGTCTCGTGGCCGTTGACCACCTCGACGACCTCGTCGCCGACCCGGACATAGGCCTTGGTGCCCTCGAGGGCCAGATGCAGGACCTCGTAGTCCTCTCCCTCCTGGCTCGCGAGCTGGAGGGTCGAGGAGTCGAGCTCGTACTCGGAGCAGGTGTCGCAGGCCTCGGGCTCGTCGGTCTGGCCGTCGCAGTCGTTGTCGAGGTTGTCGCAGGACTGCTCGTCGGCCTCGTAGCGCTCGTGGTGCACAGTGTAGATGTGGGCGTCGCAGAC
>CAZQPP010000502.1:0-6334 GCA_964594295.1 uncultured Myxococcales bacterium
GTGTTGCCCGAGCACGCGGTGATCTACAGCCCCTTCAGCCCGGGCGAGGACATCTCGGGTGGCTTCCGCGAGCCGCAGCGGATCTGGAGGCGGGCCGGTCGGGAGGCGTGGAGGCGGTGGCCTCCCGACGGAGCGGTGGCGGAGAGTGTCGCCTACTTCTACCGCTCGCCCCTGTGCCACGTGTCCGAGGACTTCGTGCGCGAGCACTACCCGGCCTCCGTGGAGATCCTCGCGCGTTGCAGGGCGGCCATGAGCCGCGCGGGGAGCAGGCCGGTCGTCGTCAAGGAGATCCCGGCTGTGCCGTGGGGTGCGGAGAGCTATGTGGGGGAGCGGATTGAGATCGGGTTCTACGAGGTGGCGCGGTAGGGGCCTGTTGCGGGCCTGCGCGGCTGGCTGCTAGCCTCGCCCTCTATCTATCGGTGCCAAGCCCTTGCCTTGCCTGGTCCACCAGAACCCGCGCGGCCTGCGAAGGATCTACGCCCTCGACCCGACGGTCATGCCCGTCACGGTCGGCCGCGCCCCCGGGTCTTCTATCCGCACGACCAACAACTCGGTGTCCCGCGCCCACGGGCGCATCGCCCTCGACGGCGAGCGCTACGTCGTCAAGGACGCCGGGAGCCGGAACGGGACCTACGTCAATGGCGCCCGCGTCGACGGCGTGCGCGTGCTCAAGGACGGGGACATCGTGCACTTCGGGGAGTTCCCGGTCGTCTTCCTGCTCGACGACGCCCGCGCCGAGATCGTGCCCATCGAGCAGCTCGCCGCCGGGCCCGTCAAGAAGCACAAGGAGGCGAGCAAGAGGAAGGCGGAGGGGAGGGAGGAGCCCGTCGCTCCGGCGACGAAGAAGGCTTCGGCCCGGCCCTCACCGGCCGATCGGCTGCGGGACGTGCGCATCGCCGAGGAGCCCGAGCCAGGCAGGCGAGAGGCGCCGCGACCGCCGATAGTCGAGCTCCCCGCCGAGGAGCCCGAGCCACTGTCGGCGGCAGAGCCGCCTGTCGTCTCGGCAGCGAAGCCGCCTCGCGAGCCCGAGCCGAAGCCGAAGGCGAAGAGGAAGCCCAAGCCCGCCGCGGCGCCGGAGGGCCTCCCGGCCGGGATCGACGAGGGCCAGATCCAGCGCTACCTCGACAACATCGCCGAGCTCACCAGGGAGCGCGACGAGCTCGCCCGGGAGATGGAGGACCTGCGGAGGCAGGTGGAGCAGTTCGACCGCCAGGCCGACCGCCAGGCCGCCCAGGAGGGGCGAATCGAGCTCGAGCTCGAGGCCATCAGCGAGCGATACCGGACGCTCAAGGAGCAGGCCCGCCGCCAGGCCGAGCTCATCGAGGAGCTGCGCGAGGAGATCGCCACCAAGGACGAGCAGGTCTTCGACAGCGAGCGGGAGCTCGCCGAGGTGCGCCGTGAGCTCGAGGCTCTCAAGGCCACCATGGACGGGAGCGCCGACGCGCTCAACGACCTGAAGGTGTCCATCACCCAGCGGGACCGGCAGATAGAGGACCTGCAGCGCCAGCTCGACCTCACCGAGTACGACCTGCGCGCCGCCAGGGACGAGATCACCACCCTCCAGAGCGACTTCAACCGCGACGGGGGAGACCTCCAGCGCCTCGAGAGGAGGGCGCAGCACCTGCAGGAGATCCTCGAGGAGAAGGAGACCCACGTCGACAGCCTGCGCCACGAGCTCCAGGAGAAGGACCTGGAGATCCGCCAGATCCGAATGGGCGTCGGCATCGAGGACCTCGAGGACGAGAAACGCAAGATCCTCGAGGACTTCTACAACAAGAGCCGCGAGGTGGAGGAGCTGAGCGCGAGCCTCAAGGAGCTGCAATTCGAGCTCGACGAGGCGCGCCACGCGAACGAGGAGCTCGGCGAGCGCATCGAGGTGCTCGCCGAACGCCGCCAGGACATCTCCGACCACCCGGACTACAAGGCCGCCCTGCGACAGCTCGCGCAGCGAAACGCCGAGGTCGACAAGCTCGAGGAGACGAACACGGAGCTGAGCGGGAAGCTCGAGGCCTTCCCTCCCGAGGACCGGGGGCGCTACGAGGACGAGATCCGCTTCCTCAAGCGAAAGCTCGACGCCACGGCGTCCCAGCTCTCGAGGGAGAAGGAGAGGGTGACTCAGGCTTCGGTCTCGCCCTCCGATGTCTCCCCCGAGGTCGTCGAGAGGCTCCACGGCTCATACGACCAGTGGCGCATGAACCTCGCCCTGCTCAAGGCCTACGTGCGCAACCTCATCGAGGTCAGCGACCGGCTGCCCGGCGACGCCGGCGAGGCGGTCGAGGGCCTCGACGACCTCGTAACCATCCTCCAGGCCGACGGCCGCACCCTCGGTGAGGCAGTCGCCAAGCTCACCGGCAAGGAGCCCTGATGACCGCAGGAAGCAGCGGAGTCCCCACTCGTCAGGAGATCGACGACCTCGTCCGCGCCCGCTACGTGCTGCTCTGGGTGATCACCCACGAGGAGGAGCGGGCGCTCAGGCTGATTCGCGACGTCGGGGAGAGCCGCAAACCCCCGCGCAAGATCTACACGTGGTCCATCACGGAAGGCGTGATGGGAGACGACGGCCAGGGCCACGCGGACATCAAAGACCCGCTGCGCGCCCTGGACTTCGCCTTGAAGCTCGAGCAGCACGCCATCTTCGTGCTGAAGGACTTCCACCCCTTCCTGAAGGACCCGAGCCTCGTCCGGAAGCTGAGGGACATCCACAAGGCCTTCAAGGAGGGGCGCACCCTCCGTCACATCGTGCTGATGTCGGCGATCTTCAAGATGCCTCCCGAGCTCGAGAAGGAGATGGCGGTCATCGACTTCGACCTGCCCGACCGCGTCGAGATCGACGGCATCGTCAGCAAGGTCTTGCAGAGCGTCGACCCGAGCCGGCCCATCGCGTTGCGCCAGGACCCGGAGCTGCGCGAGAGGGTGATCGAGGCCGCCCTCGGGCTCACGGCCGAGGAGGCGGAGAACGTCTTCGCCAAGAGCCTGATCCGGTCGAAGGACTTCGACTTCGACGTCATCCTGTCCGAGAAGAAGAACATCATCCGCAAGACGGGGCTGCTCGAGTTCTTCGAGTCCCGCTACGAGATGCACGACATCGGCGGCCTCGACCCGCTCAAGGACTGGCTGCGCAAGCGCCAGAAGGCCTTCAGCCAGAAGGCTCGGGACTTCGGGCTGCCGCTGCCCAAGGGGATCCTGCTGATCGGCATCCCGGGCTGCGGGAAGTCCATGACGGCCAAGGCGGTCGGGAGCCTCTGGAAGATGCCCCTGCTGCGCCTCGACGTGGGCAAGGTCTTCGGCTCCCTCGTCGGCTCCTCCGAGGAGAACATCCGCCGGGTCATCAGCACCGCCGAGGCCGTCGCGCCGGCCATCCTGTGGCTGGACGAGCTCGAGAAGGGCTTCTCGGGGGTCAGGAGCAGCGGGGAGACCGACGCAGGCACCACGGCGCGCGTGTTCGCGTCCTTCATCACGTGGCTGCAGGAGAAGACGTCCCCGGTCTTCGTCATCGCGACCGCCAACGACGTCTCCATGCTGCCGCCCGAGCTGCTGCGAAAGGGTCGCTTCGACGAGATCTTCTTCGTGGATCTCCCCAGCGCCGAGGAGCGCCACGAGATCGCCAAGATCCACCTCGGGCGCAAGGACAGGGCGCCCGACGACTTCGACGTCGACGCCATCGTGACCGCCTCCCAGCTCTTCAGCGGCAGCGAGATAGAGCAGGCCATCATCAGCGCGCTCTACGACGCCTTCGACGAGGACCTCGAGATCACCACCGACCACGTGATGAACGCCTGCCGGGAGATCATCCCACTCGCGTACACCATGAAGGAGAAGATCGACGGCATGCGGGAGTGGGCCCAGAGCCGCGCGCGCATGGCGTCGCCGACGGTGGACGAAGAGGAAGAAGAAGCCACCCAACTCGAGATGTAGCCATGAGCCACTTCACGACCGTAGAGACCAAGCTCAAGAACCTGAACCTCTTGAAGCGCGTGTTGAAGGAGCTGGGCTACGCCTACACCGAGGCGGAGGTGAACCAGCAGCTCAAGGTCCGCGGCTACCAGGGCCAGAAGACCGACGCCCAGATAGTCATCCACGCGAGCAAGACCTACGACATCGGCGTGCGCGTGACCGAGAAGGGGGTCGTCTTCGTCGCCGACTGGTGGGGTGTCGAGACGACCCGCGGCGTCACCGAAGAGGTCTTCATCAAGCAGATCGTGCAACGCTACTCCTACCACACGGTGATGGAGGCGGTTCAGGCCAAGGGCTACACCGTCGAGGAGGAGGAAGTGGAGCAGGATGAGACGATCAAGCTGAAGATCAAAGGATGGTCGTAGGATGGCTGAGATCACTGTAAGGATAGGCCCCGACGGCAAGGTGGACCTCAGCGTCGACGGCGTGAAGGGTCCCGGCTGCGCCGATCTCACCCGCTTCCTCGAGGAGGCCCTCGGAGAGGTGTCGAGCCGCGAGCTCAAGGCCGAGTACCACGAGGTCGAGCAGGAGGAGACCGTCTCCGTCGAGGGGTCCGAGGGCGAAGGCTAGGGGCCTTGGAGCTCTTCGACCGGCTCGACGGGCACGCCGAGGTGCTGCTGCCCCTCTGGGGGGCCGAGGGCAGGGCTCGCGAGCTCGACCGCACGCCGCCGAAGAAGCGCGCCTTCTGGAGCCTCGTGGATCGCGAGCACCGGCGCCTCGAGCGGGCCGCGCTCGTGCGGACGCGCGTGCCGGGGAACGTGCTCCGCGCAGATCACATCACCGCGCCGGCCGGCCTCGCGGAGCGGCTCTCCGCGACCGATCACGTGGCGCGCATGTCGGGCGGCATGGCGCTGCACCCGCCTCGCATCGAGGGCCGCACGGGGAAGCCCGGTCGCCTCGAGCCTCCGCCCGAGCTCGAGGGCAAGATGGAGGAGTGTGCTCCGCAGATGTTCCTGCGCCCGCTGCCCAGAGTGGAGCGGGAGATCGATGACTACCTGCCCCTCGAGCCTCACCCCGCAGCCGAAGGGGGCATGCCCGAGGAGCTCGAGCGGGCCCGCGCCGACGCACGGCGCTCGTTGGCTCCGCGGCTCCTCGGGGTCCTCAACATGGACGTGATCAAGGCGCACCGGCGCTTTCACAACCACGTCCTCCACCAGATCGACTGGACCACCTTCCTCAGCAAAGACAAGCTCGACAAGACCCCGGGGCCGGCGTGGAGCTGGCGCAAGCTCGAGGGCTGGGAGCCCCTCCTGGACCCCATCCCTCACGAGGAGCGCCCGCCGGTGTCGGGATATCTCCTCGACGGGGAGTCTCCGGTGGAGCTGGATTAGGTCCGGCCAGGTTCCTGGTTTGATCTGCGCCAGCTGAAATGGCAGCCTATCTGCTCTGTGCCCAGGCACATCGTATTGGACCGCCGCGGGTCACGGCCTCCCGAGGGACTCATAGAGGCTTTGGCCGTCCAAGAACTGAAGAGAAAGAAACCAGGTAGCCGCGCTGCGTATCGAGAACAAGCCCGCGAAGTCGCGACCACGCATCGGGGAGCGGCGCATGGTGTTTTGCAGGTCCTGCGGCCGGCAGGCGCGGCATGATCTCCAAGAAGAGACCGTCGAGTACTTCATCCGCAGGCGGCGCCACACCCTCAAACGCATAGGCTGGCGCTGCCGCGAGTGCGGGTACCTGACTGTCTTTATGGAGCGTCCGGGGTAGGGGCCCTCACGGGCACCCCGACAGAGACAGGGTGCCGCCGCTCGTCACGGGCGGATCGAGGGATCTCCCGGTCGCGCTGACGAGCTCGCCCGAGACCTTGATGGAGCCGCCCGAGGCGCCGTTGACGAAGGGCTCGAAGGTCTCGAGCGGCACGAAGACGTGCTTGTACCAGCCGGGGAAGGTGGTGCCGGGAGGAGGAGAGCTGAAGACCGCGCAGGGCGCCGAGGGCGCGGGTCCTCCGCAGGCGGATGCCGCCGGCGTACAGGTGCTGCCCGGTGGGCACACGCACGCTCCGTCGACGCACGTCGGAACGACGATCTCCTGGGAGGAGGTGCAGCCGGGATCGTGGCAGTGGGTGATCGTGAGCTTCAGGAGCTTCGTCGGCCCTTGGAGATTGGGCAAGGGCCAGGGGCCGTCGCCTGTCTTCTTGATCACCACGATCGCCTCCAGGTCGTTCTCGCAGCCCGTGACCTCCCCGCAGGTGTGAATCGCGCAGCGGGGAACGACCGCCAGGCCCAGTTGGGGGTCCGGGCAGTCCTGCGCGCACGTCGAGAAGCTCTCGCCCGTGTCGCAGCTGCCGTCACCGCACGACGGAGGCGGGCAATCCTGGGGACACCACGAGGAGTCCTCACCCGGGTCGCAGCTGGCGTCGCCGCAGAACGGGGGGGGGCGG
>CAZQPP010000503.1:0-6321 GCA_964594295.1 uncultured Myxococcales bacterium
CACCGAGGAAGGCGTGGGGCTGGCCCAGGCCCTCGAGCGCGAGGCGCGGGAGCGGGTGGAGCGTGGCGAGCGCTTCTTCGAGGAGCGGGCCCGGGCCATCTGGTACCAGGACCCGGTCTGGACCGACATGCAGATCTACGACTGGTTCGAGCGCGATCTGGGGCTCACGGTGCCGGTGGACGTGTTCGGCTACTACGCGAACGAGGGGCTCATCGACACGTCGACCGAGGAGAGCATCTTCTTTGGCCTGGCCCGCAAGCTCGCCAACTGCCACCCCATGGCGCGCCAGTTCCGCAGCGACATCGACTTCTACATCAAGGACTTCCTCCACCTGCACGAGGCGTGGAACGCCGACTGCGCCATCTTCGCCGGCCACATCGCGTGCAAGCACGCCTGGGGCGGCATCGGCCTGTTCAAGGAGGCCCTGCGGCGCGCCGACATCCCGCTGCTGGTCTTCGAGTTCGACATGTTCGATCCGCGCATCACGTCCTACGACGACGTCTTCTTCCAGGTGAAGCGCTTCGTGGAGGAGATCGTCATCCCGCACAAGGGGAGGAAGGCATGAGCGTCACCGCTGGCGTGGACATCGGCTCCACCGCGTCGAAGGCCGTCGTGGTCGTAGACGGCGCGCCGGCCGCCGAGATCGTCGGGCCGAGCTCCACCAACCCGGCGCGCACCGCTCGTCGGATCTACGACGCGGCCCTGCGGCAGGCGGGCGTGGCCGAGGGCGACGTGGCCTTCGTCGTGGGGACGGGCTACGGCCGCACGCAGGTCCCCTTCGCCACCAAGAACGTCTCGGAGATCACCTGCCACGGTCGCGGCGCCCACTTCCTGCGGCCCGAGACGCGCACAGTCATCGACATCGGCGGCCAGGACACGAAGGTCATCCGCATCGAGGACGACGGGAGCCTCATGGACTTCGCCATGAACGACAAGTGCGCGGCGGGCACGGGGCGCTTCCTGGAGGCCATGGCGCGCTCCATGGAGCTGCCGCTGGCCGACATGGAGCGCCACTACTTCGGCGACGGCGACGCCTGCACCATCACGAGCCTGTGCAGCGTCTTCGCCGAGAGCGAGGTCATCAACCTCATCAACGACGGCGTGCCCCTGCCCGGCATCGTCAAGGGCCTCCTCCACTCGCTGTCGGCGCGGGTCTCGGCCCTCGTGCGCCGCGTGGGCGTGGAGCCCGCGCTGGTCATGACCGGCGGCGTGGCCAAGAGCGACGCCGTGCGCCAGGCCGTGCAGCAGCGCCTCGACGCGGAGATCCTCGGCTTCGACGGCGCGGATCCGCAGATCGTGGGCGCGCTTGGGGCCGCCCTCATCGCCGCCGACTTCGCGGGGGCCGCATGACCGAGACGCCCCAGCGCGAGCTCCCCTTCGCGGACATGGGCGCCCTGGTGCTGCGCCTGCGCGACCACCTCGAAGGGCGCGCCGCAACCGTCTGGGAGCTCTCGGAGCCTGACCGGGAGGCCTTCGCGGCGCGGACGGGCTTCTGCGCGCGGGGAGAGGGACGCCCCGAGGTGGTCCTGACCGCCGACACCGCCGTGGAGCTCGGCCACCCGCGCACGGCGTCGCAGTCCTTTGTCCTGCGCACGCGCAAGCGAGACCTGGTGCGCCACCGCGCCGTGACCCTCGTGGGCGACGATCTCGGCGCCCTCGACAGCCAAGCGCCCCTGGGGCAGGTGGTGCTCCTCGGCCTCGGAGACGGCGCCGCGCCGGATCCCTTCGACGTCGAGAACCTCGGGCTGCTCACCAACCGCCTCCCCGGCTGGATGGTGCGCTCCGTGCCGGGCCGCCTCTGGATCCGCGTGAGCCGCGACGCCGTGGCACGCGGCATGGACCTGCGCACGGTGGCCGAGGCCCTGGTGCTGGCTTTCTCGGAGCTGCCCGAGGTGGAGGCGGTCGAGGTGCTCTTCGTCACCGCCTCGGCCGGCGACGTGGACGCGCTCGCGCCCATCGAGGTCGAGGCGCGCATCTTCTCGGGACGCCACAAGAAGCTGGTCCTGGGCGCGGGCGGCGACGTGGAGTGCCCGGATCTGAGCTGCGAGACCTGCGACGAGAAGCCCGTGTGCGACGAGCTTCGCGACGTCGTGGTCTCGAGGAGGAGGGCTCCATGAACGATCGAGCCTCAGTCATCGCGGGCTTCTTCGCGCGCTTGCAGTCGCTCGAAGAGATCCTGCGCATCATCACGTCGCGCGCGCGCCTGCGAGCCGCCCTCACGTTCCGGGCACCCGAGGAGCGGTCGGTGGTCCTCGACCTGCGGAGCACCCCGCTGCGGGTGCTCGAGGGCACCATGCACGGCCAGACGCAGGTGCGAATCGCCGTCGACGCCGACGTGATGCACGAGGTGCTCATCGGGGCGCTCCCGCCGGGCGAGGCCTTGGGGCGACGTCACCTGCTCCTGCGCGGCTCGCCCCACCACCTCGCCCGCTTCATCCCGCTGCTGGACTTCGCGCCGGTGCTCTACCGCGAGCACCTCGCCCTGGAGAAGAGAGCCATGAACCAGTCTTCGCCGAGCTTCGCCGTCCGGGCTGTCAACGGGCTCGCCTACGCCATGGGATACGTCGTGGGCCTTCTGCGCTACCGCGTCCTCAAGTCGCTGAACCTGTTCGAGGTGCTGTCGTCCATGTCGCGCGGCCTCGAGGCCTCGACGCCCAAGGTGAAGCGATGATCGCGGCAGTGTGCGGCAAGGGCGGCGTGGGCAAGACCGCCGTGACGGCGCTGCTGGCCCGCGCTCTCCTCGAGAACGAGGCGTCGCGGCCCGTCCTGCTCATCGACGCGGATCCCGTGCAAGGCCTCACCAGCGCCATCGGCGAGACGGCCGTGCGCACCCTCGGCGACGTGCGCCACGAGATCATCGCAACGCTGCGCGAGGGCGTCGACGCCAAGAAGTACGTGGCCGACCGCCTCGACTACATGGTCCTCGAGGCCCTCGCCGAGCGTGACGGCTACTCGCTGTTCGCCATGGGCCGCAAGCAGGAGAAGGGCTGCTTCTGCCCGGTGAACACGCTCCTCCGCCAGGCCATCGATCTCATCAGCGAGCCCTTCGCCCACGTCCTCGTCGACGCCGAGGCCGGCCTCGAGCAGATCAACCGCCAGGTCACGCGCCGCACGCAGCGTGTGCTGGCCGTCACCGACGGCTCGCAGCGCAGCCGCCAGACCCTCGAGCTCATCGCCGAGATGGTGCCCGTGCCCGTGGGCGCCGTGGCCAACCGCGGCATGCAGACGGAGCTCCCCGAGGGCGTCGACCGGCTGGGCGAGATCCCCGAGGACGAGACCCTGCGCCGCTTCGACGCCGAGGGGCGCTCTCTGTGGGAGCTGCCAGACGACAACCCCGCACTGGAGGCCGCCCGCGAGGTGGCCCGCGCGTTGGGGTGGACCGCGTAGGAGGCGCGCCGTTGAGAGACACCTCCACCCCAGTGCTCCCGACGCTCTTCCGAGAGATCTTGGAAGACACCAGCAACCGGCTCGTCGACAACGCCGTGAGAGACGGCGCCCGCGTGGTCGCCTACGCGTGCAGCTTCGTGCCCGAGCCGCTGCTCTCGGTGGACGGCCTGGTCGCTCAGCGCCTCCGCGCGCCGGGCGTTGCCGGGACGCCCATGGCCGACACCTACCTGTCGAGCGTCCTGTGCAGCTATGTGCGCAGCATCTTGGAGCTCGCGCTCGAGGGTCGCTTCGAGCACGTCGACGCGTGGATCTTCGCGTCGAGCTGCGACCACGCCCGGCGCCTCTACGACAACCTCGACTACCTCGACGAGGGCGCGTCCTGCCACATCGTGGACGTCCCCCACCGCCGCGGTGACGAGGCCACGGCGTGGTACGAGCGCGAGCTCTCGGAGCTGGCCGGGGCGCTCTCCGCCGCCCTCGACGTCGACATGGGTGCCGACGCGCTGCGGCGCTCCATCGCGCGCCACAATCGGACAGCGGGGCTGCTGCGGCGGCTCGCGGATCTGCGCCGGCGGGAGCGCCCTCCTCTTCGCGGCGCCGACGTTCTCCAGCTGGTGACGGCCGCGTCGTGCGCGCCCAAGGCGGCCCTGGAGGCGGAGCTCGAAGCGCTGCTCTCGCGGCTGGAAGAGGCGGAAGGCCCCGCGCCCCGGGCGCGCCTCATGCTCGTCGGCTCGGCGCTGGACGATCCGGGCTACGTCGAGGTCATCGAGTCCATGGGCGCGGTGGTGGTGGCCGACCGCCACTGCTGCGGCACGGATCCGGGCCTGCGTCCTATCCCCGAGGACGGTGATCCCCTGGCGGTGCTGGCGCGTCACAGCCTCGAAGAGACGCGCTGCCCGCGCATGATGGAGGACTTCGAGCAGCGCGTGGCGGAGATCCTCGCCACGGCCCGCGACAGCCGCGCGGACGGCGTCGTCGTGGAGACCATGAAGTTCTGCGACCTGTGGGGGGTCGAGTCGTCGCCGCTCGTGGCGGCGCTGCGCGAGGCCGATCTGCCGGTGCTCCGGCTGGAACGTGAGTACGTCCTGGGTGCCGAGGGACAGCTGCGCACGCGTGTGCAGGCCTTCCTGGAGAGCATCGGCCGATGAAGACCGTCGTGCGACACGCCCCCGCCGCCAGCCTGCGCGACCGCCTCGTCAGGGCGCGCGGCAGCCTCTCGAATCTGTCGTCCATCGGCCGCTTCGGCCTCCGCCGGCCCGTGGCCCTGAGCCGCGCGCTGAGACGCTACCCCTGGCTGTACTCGCTGCTCCACGCCAACGAGCTCCACGATCGTTACACGCGCGGCCGCGTGGGGCTCTACCGCGAAGCCACCTCCATGGCCCTGCGCAACGTCGTCGCGGCGATCCTCGAGATGGTGGGAGGCTTCCTCGAGCGCCCCGACGAGACCGTGCTCCACGAGGATCTCGTGCCGCCTGAGATACTCTTCGGCATGGGGCTCAACCCGTGGATGGTCGAGCTGCTCGGCATCGTCGTGCCCATGGTCGTACCAGACGGCATGGAGCGATACATCGACGCGGCCGAGAGCGCCGGTATCCCGGGTGACGTGTGCAGCCTGCCCAAGAGCACCATGGGCCTGTGCCTCGAAGGCCACCTCCCGCCCGCGGCCGCGGTGGTCACGTCGAACATGCCCTGCGACGGCGGCATGAGCCAGTACACCATCCTCGAGCGCGAGCTCGGCGCCCCCACGTTCCGCCTCGACGTGCCCTACAACTTCTACGACGAGCACGCCGTGGACTACTTCACAGGCGAGCTGCGCCGCCTTGTGACATTCCTCGAGGAGCACACGCCGGGCCGCATGGACTGGGACCGCATGCGCCACGTGTGCGAGGTGCGCAACCGCACGCTGGAGCTCGAGCTCGAGCTGTGGGACCTGCTGCGCGCCAAGCCGGCGCCCCTGTGCGCCGAGGCCGTGACGCTGACACACCTCGTGTGGGGCATCGCCCAGAGCGGCCGGGAGAGCGGCGTGAAGGTCTTCGAGCAGCTCGTGGAGACGGCGCACCGCAACCTCGAGCGCGGCGCCCTGCCCGAGGAGCGCCACCGCATGGCGCTGTGGAATCCGCCCACGCTCATCTTCACCGATCTCAGCCCCTGGATAGAGCAGCAGTGGGGCGTGGCGCTGCTCATGGACATGCTCACCTTCCACCGCCACCCCTTCATCGACACGTCCACGCCCGACACCATGATGCGAGGCCTGGCGCAGGTGGTAATGCAAGGCCCCATGGCCCGCCATACGCGCGGCCCGGCCGAGAACTTCTTCGGCGACCTGCTGTGGATGGTGGACCACTTCAGCCTCGACATGCTGTGGATGGCAGGCCACATCGGCTGCAAGAACACCCAGGCCCTGCTGGGCATCTTCCGGGAAAAGTGCCGCGAGCGGGGCGTGCCCCTGCTCATCATCGACTACGACCTCTCCGACACGCGCATCGTCTCGCCCGCGGGGATCCGCACGCAGGTGGATCGTTTCATGGAGACGGTGATGCACGCGGAGCGGCTCGCCCCCAAGGAGGAGCAATGAGCGCACTGTACGGCGGCTGCGACGTCGGCTCGACCACCGGCAAGGCCGTGCTCTTCGACGGCGGCGACGTGGTGGCCAGCGCCCTGCTCCCGAGCAGGGTCGATCCCGTGGAGACGGCCCGCGAGGTCATGGAGGCGGCGTGCGCGCAGGCCGGCGTGGCCGTCGAGGATCTCAGCTACCTCGTGGGCACGGGCTACGGCCGCAACGAGGTGCCCTTCGCAGACGAGAACATCTCGGAGATCACCTGCCACGGCGTGGGCGCTCACCACTGCGATCCGGCCGTGCGCACCCTCGTGGACATCGGCGGCCAGGACGTCAAGGCCATCGCGTTGAACGACGACGGCTCGGTGCGCGAGTTC
>CAZQPP010000504.1:0-6313 GCA_964594295.1 uncultured Myxococcales bacterium
CGTGGGACACAGAGTAGGCAAAGGCCTCGAGCTCGCGGTTGCTCTGGGCGAGCTGTGCTGTCCGGCGCTCCACCCGCTCCTCGAGCTCCTCGGTGTGCCGCGCCACCTCGTCGGCGAGACGTCGCTGTTTTACCGCCACGGCGAGCAGCTCGGCCACCTCCTGGGCTATCTCGATGCACTCGGCGTCGAGGGAGCCCGGCCGGTCGAGCGCGAGGTTCAGGCTGCCGATGAGCTCGTTCTCGGTGTAGAGCGGAACGCACACCGCAGCCGCGGCGCCGCCCTCCACCAGATCCGCGATGAGCCTTGGGACGTGCGCGAGGTCCTGGGAGTCGGCCAGAACGTAGTTTCGGCCCGCCCGCAGGTGCTGGAGAAAGGTGCTGCCGTTGTTCAGGGGGATGCGTGTACCGCTGTACCTCTCGGCGCTCACGGTCCCGAGGCGCGCGAGGACGCTGCCCTCTTCGAGCGAGGGCGTGAGCTCGACCACGGTGCCCCGGCTGCAGCCGACCATGGGACCCACGGCGTCGAGGGCCCTCTGGGCGATCCTCGACAGCGCCTGTCCGGCCAACACGGCGCGGTCGATGGCGTGCAGGTTCTTCAGCCTCTCCCCGAAGCGTTCCTGGGCCGCCTGGGCTTCGTTTCGCTGAGTCTCTCTCTCTTCCAGAGCCGCCAGCATGTCGTCGAAGGTCCTCGACAGGGTCTCGATCTCCCGGTCTCCCTTCACGTCGCAGCGGGTAGAGAAGTCCCCGGTGCGCCGAATCTTCTCTGCCACGCGGCTCAGCTCGAGCAGAGGCGTGGCCACCTGCCGCTGGATCATGAAGACGAAGAGGATCGACAGCAGCAGGAGGCCGACGGCGATGGCGCCGACCGTAGCCATGTAGGTCTGGATGTGGCTGTCGAGGGCCCTGGTGCTGAGCCTGATCTGGATGGTTCCGTAGCGTCGGCCTTCGTGGACCACGGGCTCGCTGGCTTCCACGAAACCGCTGGCGACGTTGATGCCGCCCTGGCCGGCGGTCTCGGTGAGACGCTCGGGGATCTCGCGATGCTCGTCGTAGCCGGTGCTCCTGAAGGAGCTGAAGAGACGGCCCTCGAGATCGTACAGGGCCGCCGAGACGATGCGCGGGTCCCGCCGGAGATTCCGCAGGTTCTCTCCAGACTCCTCGCGGGCCCCGAAAGCCAGGTCGGCGGCGCTGTACTCGGCCACGACGCGCGCCACCAGGGAGGACTGGTCGATCAGGTCGCTCTCGAACTTGCGCAGGTCCATCAGCATCACGAGGCCGAGGCCGAGGGCGAGCAGGACGGCCACGGTGGCGAATATCGCCGCCGGCAGCTTGAAGGCGACCGACATGGAGCGCGCGCGTTTCACGGCTGAAGCCCCTTGTCCGGGCCGACGATCTGGCCGAGCCGTAGGAGCTTCGAGCTGAAGCGGAGGCCGCTCTTTCGAGCTTCGTCGAGGTTGATCTCGAAGGCGACCCGTCCCGCTGGCGTGCGGGTCATGTTGATGAGCACGCCATCGTTGGCGAAGCCCTTGGTGTCGCCCAGTGTGAGGATGGGCCTCCCGCGCGTCATGGCGAGGATCTCCTTGAGGCGGGCGGAGCTGCCCCGGGGCACCCAGACCGCATGGCAGCTGTGGAGGCCTTCGAGGGAGGCCGGGCGGACGATCTCGAGCTTGTGGCCGCGCACCGTCCTTGTACGGGCGAGCTCCTTCAGGTGCGGCTCAATCATCGCGTCAGCCCCTGCGAGGCAAAGCACGAAGGGAAGCTCGGGCTTGGGTAGGCGCCCTTCGGGCCACCTGATGAAGCGCGTGAAGCGCTCGATGAGCTCCGCCTTCACTCGTGGCTCGGCGGCGACCGACGGAGAGCCTCCGTCGAGCTCCCGCGCCTGGGCTGAGATCGGTGAGGAGGAGCTCACGAAGATGAGCGCGGCCAGAAGACACAGCCAACGGCTGGCCGTCGCCACGTCAGCCGTCACCCTGGTTGGGACTCTGCTACGGCTCATTGGGCCTCGAAGCGAGCACATCAGCCGTCCTCACGCGCGACAAAGTGTCGTCGCGCGCGACGAAGTACGAGACGCAGCAGGTTGCTCGCATCAAAGCTTCAGCTCGAGACCGCCGAGGACCTGCAGCGGATCCTGAGGAGCGCCGAAGAATGCCCCCGAGGCGTCGGTGGCGATGCGGTAGCGGCTGTCGAGGAGGTTCGTGCCCCGGACCCAGAGGGCCGCCTGGATGCCGTCCTCGGAGAACGTGTGCTGGTAGCGGAGGTGGGCATTCAGGCGGAGCCAGCCGTCCACTGCCTTCGGGTTGCCGTCGTCGTCCTTGTGGCTGGCCTCGAGGGCCGATGAGCGGTACTGGATCTGCGTGCTCAGCGAGAGCCCCCGCCAGCCGAGGTCGAGGCCCGACTTGATGACGTGCGTTGAGTGGTGTGGCAGTGGCTCGTCGTCTACCTCGCCGTCGGACAGGGTGTAGGCGAGCCACGGCTGGACGTGCACCTGGCCGGGCGTCCAACGCAGATCGGCCCGAAGCGTGCCGCCGTAGAGCAACGCCGAGCCGCCGTTCTCTCGGCGGCTGAGGAAGTCCACAGGGATGTTCAAGAACTCGCCATTTGGCTCCCCCCCGGACTTCTGGAGGTCGCGGACGTGGGTGACGTAGCCGTTGGCGCTCAGGTACAGCATCTCGCCGAGACGTTGGGACGCAACGATCTCTCCGGTGCGAAGGCGCTCCGGCTTCAGATCTTCGTTGGGGGCGCGGAAGAAGGACGAGCGCAGCTGGCCCGTGTCCGGGTCGGCGTTGAAGCTGCCGAAGTGTGCGTAGGCGTGGTAGGGAGAGGGCGCGAGGAAGGCCTCTCCATACAGGAGCTTGAGGCTGGTGCCCTCGGCCGGCGCGAAGCTCACCCCGGCGCGCGGCGAGACGCTCGTCCCGTAGCGCGTGTTCTCGTCGGCGCGCACCGCCGTGTTGAGTGAGAGCCACGGCGCCGGGTCCGATCGCAGCTCCAGCCAGCCCCCGTAGTTCTGGTAGCGATAGTGGTAGAAGTTCTGCAAGACATCCGTGCCCATGTAGGTCAGACCCTGGCTGTCCGCGGTGACGTCCGGGTCGTAGGCCCTGGGGAGGTCCGCTGACTTGGGCTGCCCGCTGAAGTCCTGCCACACCAGCCCGAGGGTGGCCGTGAGCCAGGGGCCGAATGTCCACCCGGCCCGCTGCTCGATGCGCGTGACCAGGGACTGCTCGTACTTGTAGCCGCCTTCGAAGCCCACGAACTTGTTGATGAAGCGGGTGTCGGGGTCGAGCTCGTAGGTGTTGACGTTGGCAAGCGTGTAGAGCGTGAGGCGGTCGTCGAAGAGCTTCGATCGGTTGCGCACGAAGGCGGTCTCTATTGTCCAGGCGTATTTCGCCGCCTCGGTGTAGAGCGAGTCCTCCGGAGGGATGGCGGTCGAGGAGGAGTGGGAGTCTGCGTGTCGGGTGTAGCCGACCTCGAGGTCGCCCCACCTGGCGCGGGCGTCCACCATCCACGCGCGTGTCGGCATGGCGAATGCCTCGGGTGTGACGTCGGTCCAGGTCGAAGGATCGTCGCGTTTTCCGAAGCCCAGGGCTTTCCCCTGCTTTGTGTACTGGTCGTGGAACCAGGCGTAGTCATCCTCCCAGACGTCAGCAAGGTTGGGCTCCTCGGAGGTGACGTAGGAGGCGGTCAGCGCCAGGTCGATGTCGCCCACCTCGGTCCCTGCGACCAGAGTGGTGTCCAGTGTCCTGAGCTGCCCGCCCGCGACCGTGACCTCGACCCCTCTCACGTCCCCGCCGGAGCGGGTGATGATGTTGACCACGCCGCTGAAAGCGTCTGCTCCGTAGAGCGCCGACGCCGGGCCGATGAGGACCTCGATCCGCTCGGCGTTCGCGAGCGAGAAGCTCGGACCCACCGAGTGGGGCGTGCCCGCGGCCGAGGACATGCGCACGCCGTCGATCAATATGATCAGCTTGTTGTTGTCCGAGATGCCGCGGAAGGAGACCACCTCCCGGAGCTCCTGGTGTGAGCGCCTGCGCACCTGCACCTCCGGCACCTCCTCGAGGGCGTCGAGCAGGCTGCGGTAGCCCCGGCGCTGGATCACTTCACGAGTGATCACATGCACGTGGGAGGCCGATTGCTCCACGCGCGACGCCACGGCCTGCGGCGTGTAGACCTCGATCTCGAGGAGCTGCTCGAGGCTGAGCTCGAAGAGATCCGCTTGAGCTTTCGGCGGCTCAGCGAAGGCCGCCGGCGCCAGGAGCAGAGCCAATACCGACAAAGGCCATTTCATCCCAGTCCCTCTCCGAGCGTGATCTGCAGCTCTCCAAATACTCCTCTCGCCGATCACTGGCAACGGCTCGCCGTCGCCCGCATCCCAAGTCCAGCACCTGCTCGCGAGTCCTCTCTGCGTCTCTGTGTTGAAACGCCGCACGCGGTGGATCGAGGGCATCGACCGGGCCGCCGCTCGCCGAACCCCGACCCGCGATCTGTGCTAGCGTCGAGCACCATGGATGCGGCGACGGTGGATCAGGTCCGCTTGCACTTCGGCTCCGGCGGGCTGCTGGCGGTGAACGCGGCTATCGCCCTGATGATGTTCGGGGTGGCGCTGGACCTCCGCTGGGCCGACTTCCGCCGCGCGATCACGCAGCCGAAGGCGCCGGCCATCGGGCTAGCGGCCCAGTTCCTGCTGCTCCCCGCGGCTACCTGCCTGCTGACCATCGCGCTGAAGCCCCATCCCTCCATCGCGTTGGGCATGATCCTCGTGGCCGCGTGCCCCGGCGGGAACCTCTCCAACATCGTCACCTGGCTGGCGAAGGGGAACACCGCGGTGTCGATCACCATGACCGCGGTCTCCTCGGCCGCCGCGATCGTGATGACCCCGCTGAACCTGGCGGTCTGGGGTCGGGTGAACGACGCGACGGCGCCCATCCTCCTGGCGGTGAGGCTCGACCCCATGAGCGTGTTCACGACGATCGCGCTGGTGCTGGGGCTGCCGTTGGCGGCGGGAGTGCTGGTGGCGAGGAGGTTCCCGCGTCTCACCGAGCGGCTGCGCCCGGTCTTCAAGAAGCTCGCCCTGGTCGTCTTCGTCGCCATCGTCGGCGGCGCGTTGGCCGCGAACGGGCGGCTCTTCGTGCAGGTGATCGGGCTGGTGGCCTTCGCCGTGGCGGTGCACAACGCCCTGGCCCTGGCGCTGGGCTACGTGTGCGCGCGTCTGGGGCGCCTGCCCGAGGCCGACTGCCGGGCGGTCTCAATCGAGGTCGGGATCCAGAACTCCGCCCTGGGCCTCGTGCTCGTGTTCGGTTTCTTCGAGGGCATGGGCGGCATGGCCATCGTCGTGGCCTGGTGGGGCGTCTGGCACATCGTCGGTGGCCTCACCACGGCGTGGATCTTCAAGCGCTTCGGGCGGCGCGTCGCGTAGTCGGCGTTCGGGCACCGCCCCGGGACACCTCCTACCGTGTGCCCCGGAGCGCGTTGGTGCCCTGTCCCCGCCGCTGGGAGTCGTGGCTAGGGCTGGCTGCCGAATACCAGCTTGTCGCCTTCGTAGACGGGGACGTTCTCTGCGATGGAGTGACTGCCGTTGGACAGTCCCGCGAAGGACCAGTCGTTCTGGGAGTCCCAGGCAGGCTCGTTGCTGTCGTAGGGGAGGGACATGCGGAACTGGATCTCCTTGCGGTGCTCTCCCTGGCCGCCGGGGAAGAGATCGGCTCCGCTGAAGGAGACCTCGACGTAGTAGATGTCGCCCTCGCGGCCGTCCCAGGGTTTGAGCTCCGAGACGGTGCCGCCGTTGCTGTAGGAGGTGCCGACGGTGACGTCGGCGAGGGTGTACCCGGCGGCGAAGACCTCGCCGAGGTCGACGAAGTACCGGAACGAGAGGGTGTCGGGCACGCGGGCGGGCCAGGCCGTGCGGTTGTAGAGCATGGCGCTGATCTCTACGTAGCGTGGACCGCCGGCGTTGACGCGGGCCTCGACGAAGATCTCGGCGTCGCGGGTCTCGGGGGGTGGGAAGGCGCCGTCGGGCTCGCCGCCGTAGCGCGTGACGAGCCAGGCGAGGGAGCCCACGAACCCGGCGTTGTAGTCGAGGGCGACCTCGTTCATCACGTAGTCGCTGCGGTCGTCCGTGTAGCTGTCGCTGGAGTCCGGGCCGCCGACGAGGGCGCCGTAGAGGATATGGCGGCTCTGCTCGGGCACGTTCAGGCTGTTGGCCCATGAGCCGTGGGCCGTGCGGTGGTGGGGGTTCTTGGGCGGGTTGCTGCCGTAGCCGACGACGTAGCTGCGGCTGTGGGGGTTGTCCCCGAGCATGTAGTTGATCTGCCTCTCGCCGA
>CAZQPP010000505.1:0-6287 GCA_964594295.1 uncultured Myxococcales bacterium
TCGGCATCCTGGCCGTCGTGGCCGTGCCGGCGTTCGTCAAGTACATGCGCCGCGCCAAGACCACAGAGGCCATCGACGAGCTCGACAAGATCTACAAGGGCGCGGCGTACTACTACACCGCCCCGCACGTCAGCAAGGCCGGCTCCAAGCTCCCCTGCGAGTTCCCCGCGGACCAGGGCATCACGCCTAGCCAGGCGAGCTGCTGCTCCACCGCCTCCCAGGGTGGCCCGGACGCCGACTCCGACGACCGCTGCGACTCCAACCCGAACCTGTGGAACGACGACACCTGGTCGGCGCTCTCATTCCAGATCAACGACCAACACTACTTCGTCTACCAGTTCGATGAGACCGGCACCCTCTCCATGGCCCGGTTCACCGCTTCCGCCTTCGGCGACCTGGACTGCGACGCGATGAACTCCACGTTCCAGCGTCTCGGCTACGGCGACTCGACGGCGACCCGCGCGGAGTGCTCCCTCCGTGGCTCGGCGGCCTTCTACGTCGAGAACGAGACCGAGTAAGCTTCACCGGTCTTAGGGCCAGGGGGTAGCCAAACGACCCCCTCCAGGGCGGGGCGCTTTCGGGCGCCCCGCCCGGCGTTTTTGGCCTGAAACAGAGCGCAAGAGCGGGGCACCTCGAGTGCCCCGTTTTCAGTTTTTGGGCGCCCGCCGCCTGAGCCTTCTTCTTCTTGGGCTGCTCGGCGGTCGTTTGGGGCTCGACCGCGGGTGCCTCCTCTGCAGCCTTCCCCGGTGGCTCCTTCTTCGTCGCGGCCCGGGTCTGTCCCTCTTGGGGGCGGACTCTGCCTCGGCCGCCGGGGACCTCCTCGCGGTCAGGAAATGGGCCCGGCGTCTGCCCGGGAGCTCGAGGAGCACCTTGCGCAGCTTCCGCTGCAGCTTCTCGAGCTCGGCCTTCAGGTGCTGCACGCGCGCAAGCTCCACCGTGTCCCGCACGCCGCGCTCGGTCATGCTCAGGTGCTCGCGCAGCCGCTCCACGGCCTCCATGTCACGGGTCAGGCCCTTCAGCACCCGTTCGACCTGATCATGGTAGTCCACCCCGGCGGCCCGCCTGGCCGCCGTCCCGTAGTATCCGAGCACGGCCTGGACGTGCCCCTCCGTGAGATCCCGCAGCATGCCGAGATCGTCAACGGCGCGATCCAAGGCGTGGCGCTCGGCCAGCATGTCGCCGAGGAAGCTCGGGCTCGTTCCGGGCATCGTCCGTCCTGGGTAGGCTCGGGCGATGATAGCCTATTACGCGGCCGCCGCCTCCACCTGGGGCCGCGGAGGTGCCGGCGCCGGCTTCGGAGGCTTCAGAGGAATAGGCGCGCCTCGCCGCGGCCGTACCCCGCCCTCGTGCACGAACCACGCTCCCGCGGGCTCCTCGCGCGTTCTCAGGCGGAGCTGAGCGGCGGGCGCCCTCGGGTTCGCGAGCCAGTCCGGCACGACGACCTCCCAGGGGCCGGCATATCGGATGAGCCTGCGGGCCAGATCCGGCGGCGCGCCGCGGAGGACCTGCTCCGGCTCGAGTCGGTCGAGCCCGGCCCACACCACCGGACCGGCGGCCACCGCCGCGCTGACGGTCACCGAGACCCGCTGCGCGAGGCAGCGCCTGGCCGCGCGGACCAGGCCGTGGATCTCTCCGCGCAGGGCCATGGCTGCTATCTGAGCGGTCCAGGCGGGGTCGGTCGCCGCGTCGTCTCCGTCACTCGCGACCCACAGCGCCCGCAGCTCGTCGCCGCGGTCCTGCAGCACGAAGCCGTGCTCGGAGACCTTCTCCTTGAACGCCTCGACGACCGGCCCGAAGCGCTCCCGCACCTCGTGCATCCGCCTCTCGTTGCCCGCGTCGAAGCGCAGGACGGCCAGAGCCGCCCCTCTCGTCCCCACCGGGTTCGGGCCCTTGCCCTCCCCGGCCCTCCGGTCCTCCGGAGACTCGGGCAGCGACGCCGGCTCGCAGTAGGGGCAGTCGCCTCCGGCCTCGAGGAGGCGCTCGCAGGTCTCGCAGACGTCCCACCCGTCCACGAGGGTCGGCGTGTCGCCGAGGTGCCAGTCCTCGAGCGTGTTCTCCGAGTCCGACCCTCTGAGCACCAGGGTCGGGCCCGAGTGGAGCTCGCTTATCGGATCGTTGAGGTTGGGCAGGCCGTCGCGCGCCTCCTCTACGGCCTCGCGCAGCTCCGTCACGGCGCCCGGCCTCTCCTTCGGGTCCTTGGCGAGGCAGGCCTGGACGACGCCGGCGAGGGGCCCCTGCAGGTGGAGCCCGGCCACCAGGGACTCGACGTCCGGGGCCTCCTCGTGCACCTGCGCGTTCATCATGGCGGCGGGGTGCTCGTAGGGGAAGGGGTGCCTCCCAGTGAGGAGCTCGAAGAGCATGCAGCCCGCGCTGTAGCAGTCCGCGGGAGGGCCGACCTCCTCTCCCCGGATGGCCTCGGGGCTCATCGCAGATGGCGTGCCCGCGAGCCGCGGCTTGGTCGTCCTCACCTCTCCGTAGACACAGGCCAGCCCGAAGTCGACCACCGTGGCGACAGAGGGCCGGTGAGGCTCCCGGGCGACCATGATGTTCTCCGCCTTGAAGTCACGGTGCACCACGCCCGCGCGGTGGGCCGCGGCGAGCCCGGCGAGGGCCTGAGAGGCCAGATCCAGGAGGTCTCTCAGGGGCAGGCGGCAGGCGCCGCGCGCGAAGACCGAGAGGGGCTCCCCCTGCACGTAGTCCAAGACGAGGTAGAGGTGGCCGTTGGGCGTCTGGCCGCAGCCGTGCATGGACACCAGGTGGGGGTGCTGCAGCCGGCTCAGGGCCCGCGCCTCCTCGAAGAAGCGCTCGATGAAGCCCGCCCGCCGCGCGAGCTCGGGGTGGAGCACCTTCAGCGCGCGCATCGACCTCGTCCGCTTGTCATAGACACGAAGCACCCGGGCCATGCCCCCGTCCCCGAGGGTCTCGAGCACGACGAAGCGCTCGTCTACGAGGTCGTCCCGCGTCAGCGGAGTCGCCGCCGGCGCCTCGAGGGCGGCCCCGTCACGCGGGCAGATCCCCCTCGCCAGCGGGTACGGACGCCGGCACTCCGGGCAGAGTCCTACGTATGCAGATGAGCTCATGATGTCCTCCGACACCACAAGGTTCGGGGGAGACCGGGTGGCGGGCAAAAAAAATGTGGGGTCAGGTGTATAAAATTTACACATATCCCCGCGGGGCGAAGTGTGAAATGTAGACACCTGACCCCCTCTGCTCGAGGACGGGGACGAGCTGGGGTGCGTAGAGCGTTGAAGCGGCCCGGCGGATGGGGTACACCGGGCGCCCACCAAGACAAGGTGTTGCCGTGAGGCAACGCCCCGCGTAGTGGCGTTTCGCCTGCGAAACGCCCGCCTCGCCAATAGCGTTGGATTCAGTGATCTACGACGACATCCGCGCCGCCGTCGGGCGCACCCCCATCGTCAGGCTCAAGCACATCGGCGCCCACCTCGAGTGTGATCTGCTCGCCAAGTGCGAGTACCTGAACATCGGCGGCTCCCTGAAGGACCGGATCGGCGTGCGCATGGTCGCCGAGGCCGAGAAGGCCGGGCGCATCAAGCCGGGGGACACGCTCATCGAGCCTACCTCGGGGAACACCGGCATCGGGCTGGCCATCGCGGCGGCGGTGGGCGGCTACCGCTTCATCGTGACCATGCCCGAGAAGATGAGCCGCGAGAAGCAGGTCGTGCTCGAGGCCCTCGGCGCCGAGGTCGTGCGCGCTCCCACCGAGGCCGCCTGGGACGCCCCCGACAGCTACATCGAGGTCGCGAAGCGCCTGCGCGACGAGATCCCGAACGCGCACATCCTCGACCAGTACTCGAACTCGGACAACCCCGACGCGCACTACCACGGCACCGCCGGAGAGATCTTGGAAGAGCTCGGCGACGACATCGCCATGGTGGTCATCGGCGTCGGCACCGGGGGCACCGTGACCGGCGTGGCACGCCGCCTGAAGGAGGCCAACCCGGAGATCCACATCGTAGGGGCCGACCCCTACGGCTCGATCCTCGGAGGCGGAGACGAGGTCTTCCCCTACCTCGTCGAGGGCACGGGCTACGACTTCTTCCCGCCGGTCCTCGACAACACCCTGGTCGACGAATACGTCAAGACCGCCGACAAGGAGTCCTTCCTAACGGCCCGCAGGCTCATCCGCGAAGAGGGCCTGCTCGTGGGAGGCTCGTCCGGGGCGGTGGTGTGGGCCGCCCTGCAGGTGGCGCCGCGCCTGAAGAAGGGTGAGCGCTGCCTCGTCATCCTCCCCGACTCCATCCGAAACTACCTCACGAAATTCGTGTCGGATGAGTGGATGCGCGAGCACGGTTTCCTCGAGGACTGAATTCCTCGGGAAACCGGCACAGAACGCTGTAGGGGCGTTCGAGGAGCATGGCCATGCGTGGGAGCTTCGCAGATGAGATCGGCAGGCGTGTGATCGTCGCCGACGGGGGGATGGGCACCATGCTCTACTCCCACGGGGCGTACATCAACCGGTGCTACGACGGGCTGAACCTCACCGCACCCGACATGGTCAAGGGGGTCCACGGCGAGTACGTCGCCGCCGGCGCCGAGCTCGTCGAGACCAACACCTTCGGCGCGAACCCCATCAAGCTCAAGCCCCACGGGCTCGCCGAGCGCTGTGAGGAGATCAACCGCCGCGGCGCGGAGCTGGCCCGGGAGATGGCCGGAGAGGAGGTCTGGGTGGCGGGCTCGGTAGGTCCCCTCGGCAAGCCCCTGAGCCCCATCGGCAAGATCGACGTGGACGAGGCAGTCGAGATCTTCCGGCCCCAGGTCCGCGGGCTCGTCGCGGGCGGCGTCGACGTCGTCTTCGTAGAGACCATGGGGGACATCTTGGAGCTCACCGCGGGCATCCGGGCGGTCCGAGCGGAGTGCGAGCTGCCGGTCGTCGCCCTGGCCACATTCGCGGGGGAGGGCCGCACCCTCATGGGCTACACGCCCGAGGAGGTCGTGACGGCGATGGCGGAGCTCGGAGTGGCCGCGGTCGGCGCGAACTGCTCCGAGGGCCCTCACGACATGCTCGACACGATCCACCGGCTCCGGCTGGCGAGCGACGAGCTGCCCATCGTCGCCCTGCCCAACGCCGGAAACCCGCGCAAGTACGACGACCGCCTGATCTACGTCGCCTCGCCCGAGTACCTCGCCGAGTACGCGCGCCGCTTCATCCAGGCCGGCGCGAACCTCGTGGGCGGCTGCTGCGGCACGACCCCCGACCACATCCGGGCGGTCTCCGCCATCGTGCGGGCCATGGAGCCGACCAAGCCGGTCAGCATCACGGTCGCCCCCCTCGAGAAGGCCGAGACCCGCGAGCCGGTGCCGCTCGAGAAACGCTCGCCCCTCGGGGCCAAGCTGGCCCGCCGCTCCGCCCTCGGCCACAGGTTCGTGGTCGCCGTCGAGATGAACCCTCCCCACGGCCACGACCTGAAGAAGGTCTTGGAGAACGCCGAGAAGCTCCGCTTCCAGGGCGTCGACGCGGTCAACATCCCCGACGGGCCGCGGGCCAGCGCCCGCATCAGCGCCCTGCACGCGGCGGCCCTCATCCAGCAATGGGTGGGGATGGAGACCATCCTCCACTACACCTGCCGCGACCGAAACCTCATCGGCATGCAGTCCGACCTCCTCGGCGCGCACGCGGCCGGGCTGCGCAACGTGCTGGCGGTCACGGGCGATCCGCCCAAGCTCGGCAACTACCCGCACGCCACGGCCGTGTACGACGTCGAGAGCATCGGCCTCGTCCGGGTCATCGAGGGCCTGAACCAGGGCGTGGACCTCGCCGCCGCCCCCATCGGCGACCCGACCCGCTTCGTCATCGGCGTCGCGGCCAACCCCGCCGCCGCGGACATGGAGCGCGAGCTCCGCCGCTTCCGTTACAAGGTGGAGGCCGGCGGCAACTTCTGCATGACCCAGCCGGTCTTCGAGCCCGAGCTGCTCTTCCGCTTCCTGGAGCAGATCGAGGACGTGCGCATCCCGGTGCTCGTCGGAATCCTGCCGCTCGCCAGCTACCGCAACGCCGAGTTCCTGCACAACGAGGTGCCCGGCATGCAGATCCCCGACCACATCCGGCAGCGCATGAAGAAGGCCGACACCCAGGAGAAGGCGCGCCGCGAGGGCATCTCCATCGCCCAGGAAGCGCTGCTCGCCACCAGGGAGCACGTCGAGGGCGTCTACGTCATGCCACCTTTCGGGCGCGTGGACGCGGCCATCGAGGTGGTCAAGGTCCTCGCGGATGAGAGCTGTGTCGGGTAGCCCGGGGTGTTACCAACCCCGGGCCCCCACAGATCCGG
>CAZQPP010000506.1:0-6279 GCA_964594295.1 uncultured Myxococcales bacterium
CGCTCGGGCACCTTCCCCTTCCTGGCGCTCGACAGCAGAGAGCCCCCGGACCCCCTGATCTGGATGCGCTTCGAACGCATCGTGCTCGCGGGGTGGAGCGAGCGCCTCGCCGAGGAGGCAGGCGCCCTGCCGCCCGGCAGCCGCGCCAGTGGCGAGCTCGGCGGGACCGAGCGCCTGGCGGCCGAGCTGTGGCTGCTGCCGCCCTCTCCCTTGCGTTGGACCGCCACCGAGAACCTGGAGGCGGCGAAGGTCCGCAGGGTGCACGCCAACGGCGAGGTCGTGGACTGCCCATGGCGCGCGGGTCGTTTCGACTGCCCGGGGGGAGCCGAGACGTGGCGGGACGTGAGGCGGGTGCTGGCCGACGCGGGTGACGCGCCTCGCGACTGCATCTACGCAGAGCCGCACCCCCACGGCTCCCGCGTCGAGATCGCCTTCGAGGGGCTGCGCTTCGAGCCCGGCGACACGCTCTTGCTGCGCGCCGGAAACACCATCGAGGCTGCGCGGCGGCGGACCGGCGGCGAGCTCGAGGTGAGCGTGGACATCGACGGCGCGCGCGCGACCGGGGGGAGCTTCGGACGCAACGACTACCTGTGGACCCCGTGGGCCGTACGCATCGGCGACGGCGCGAAGGCGGCAGAGGCGCACCGCGTGACGGTCACCGTGAAGGCGGCGCGATCTGGTTGGCGGCAGGTTTGCCTGGACCTTTTTTTGCTGGGCCCCGGATGGGAGGCCTGGGGATCACCCGGGGCGGGGCACCGGCACCGCGGGCTGCCGGGCGCGACTCCGACTCGGGAAGAGCGCTGGCAGCCAGGTAGCCCGGCTTCGCATAGAGGCTGATGATCGGTACGCCCTCGAGGCGCCAGCTCCAGACCGGCCCCGGGACGTTGTAGGCCTCCTTGATCTCGAGCTTCTTGGCGGCGAAGAACTTCTGCTCCTCGAAGAGCGCCGCGTCCGAGACCTCGACTCCGTGCGCAAAGGCAATGTCGCGGCGGAGCCGGCCCTCACGGCGGTACATCCAGTAGGCGTCGTAGGTCGTGTCGTGGAACCACACCCGCGCGTGGGTCGGCAGCACGCGGTTGACGTGATCGAAGGCGAGCAACGAGGAGTGGCCCCAGTAGAGGCGGGTGAGCTTGTGGTCCGCGGCCCCGCTTATGCCGCCGATGAGCTCGTTGTAGTGCCCGTTTCCCGCCGCGGTGCTGCGCGCGGTCGCGGCGGCCGCCGGAGCCAGGACACCGAGCGCGATGACGGCCGTGGCCGCCGCACGGGCGAGGGGGCGTCTTGATCCCAGCAACGCGGTGGCGGCCGCCGCGCAGCGGACGATGCCCCACGCGCCGATCAAGCAGAAGAAGGGCATGCCCGGCATCCAGTGCTTCACGCCGCCGAAGATGGGGGTCTTGGGCAGGGCGATGAGGACGACCGGGAAAAGCGCCGAGATGACGAGGAAGAGGCCGACGCGAGCGCGCACCGACTCCAGCGGCGAGGCCACGGGGAGGGGGCGCCTCGCGAGGCGGGAGGCGAGCCCCGCCAGCCAGGGGCGGGCCAGGTCGAAGAGCCCGACCGCGGAGACGACCAGGGTCAAGGCCGGCACCGTCAGCAGGGTCATCATGAAGGGGAAGGCTACCGGGAACGGCGGTACCTCCAACACGCGGCCGAAATAGTACTGCATGTAGTGCTCGTGGCCGAGGTGGAAGCGCAGCCAGTTCTCGAGCCCGATGAAGGGATCCACCCAGAGCCGCGGCCAGAACAGGAAGAGCATGAGCAGGCCGATGGGCGGCATGACCAGAAAGGCCAGGGGCACCCTCGGCAGCCGCAGGCGCAGGCCCAGGACCGCGGAGGCGAGGAGCACAGCGAACACCACAGCGACAGCGGGGTGAGCGCGACCGAGGCCCACCACGGCGGCCGCGCCGGCGAGGGCGACCAGCCACCTCCGCAATCCTCCGGTCTCGAGCCTCAGCGAGATCTCGCGGCGCCAGGCCAGGAGCCAGAAGAGGACCAGCGGAACCGGCAAGAAGAGGCCGTTGTGCTTGGTCAGGAGGGACAGCCCCCAGAGCAAGGCCGTCGGCAGCACCCACCGGGGGCGTTCGAGAGAGAGCCAGAAGCTCACCGAGACGAGGAAGACCATCGCCGTCACCGGCATGTCGAACGCGGCGAGGTGGGCGTGGAAGAACCAGCGCGGCGTCGCCAGGAAGAGGATAGGCGCCAGCACTCCGGCGGCTGGGTGCAGCGCGTGCCAGCCGAAGAGCACCATGGCGAAGACCAGCAGGGCCGTGAAGAGGGGCCCCACGAACCTCATGGCAGCTCCCTCCCTGAGGAGCCCGGGCGCCTCCACCGAGCAGCCGCGCACAAATCCCTTCTGGGGCTCGGAGCTCATGCAATAGCGCGCCACCTGGTCAGCTCCCGGGCCGCGCACCTCGACCTTCGCCATGCCGGGCGTCCTGCTCGTCACTCTCCCGAGGGCGATGCGCCGCTCGGAGTCCCCGGCGTCCTGGCCGACCGCCTGGGGACCGAGCACCCGCACCTCGTCTCCGACCGCGAACCCGTGGCAGACGCGCAGCTCGGTCACCCTCAGCTCCACCGCGGAAGGCGGCTCCTCGGGCTTCACCCCGCGCTTCCTGCCCCGGGCCGGGCCGGCGGTCGTCGAGGCCGGCCGCTCCATGCGCCCCAGGCTCCTCCAGGTCGCGCCCATCAGGACCTTCACGAGGGGCGGGTGCTCGGCGTTCTGGCCCCAGGCGGCGAGGATGCCCTCCCGGCTCCACGGGTCCCGGTCAGAGGTGCCGCGCTCACCCTCCGGCGCTCCCCCGGCCGCTACGAGCCAGTCGTGGTAGACCTCGGCGAAGCGGAAGTAGAAGGACTCGTCGCGGGTGTAGCCCATCCGGTCGGTGGAGGCGACGAGCACGAGGGCGCAGAGCGCCATGAGGGCAGCCACACCCACCGCACGGCGACCCGCTACGTCGGGGCGGAAGACCCCGGTCACGCCCGGTCTTCCCCTTGCACCGAGATAGCGGCGACGTGCACCGAGCGGTCCTCGAGACCGGCTGCCTTCGACGAGGAGAAGGTGTCCAGGAGCCCAGCGCCCCACGCCAGCAGCACCATTCCGGCCAGGAGCAGAGCCCACAGCAACAGCAACCATGTCCAGCGGCGGCGGCGTGTGTCGGCCTCGCGCACGTCGGTCGCCGGCGCGTCTGCCTCATCCATCGGGATGGTGAGCGCGCGGCCCTCGAGATCCATGCCCGCGGCCGGTGTCGGCGCCTCGGCGAGGATGAGGGTGTCGGCCCGCGAGGCACGGCTGCGTGCCTCGTCCTTCGAGAGATCCTTCTCGGTCTCGCGCTCGGAGGCGTCGCTCTCGACGGGCGGCTCTTCGAGCTCCTCGGGCTCTTCCGGCGGGACCGGGATCGCGGCTCGCACCAGCGTCTCGGCCCGCACGGGATCCGGGGCGGAGTCCGGGGGAAGGGGCTCGGCGGCGATCAGCTCCCCGGCCAGCTGGCCGATCTCCCTGTCGGAGACGTAGGCCTTGCGCTCGGAGATGAAGCGCTCGAGGTCTCGTTCGAGGTCGCGCGCCTTGCCATAACGCCTGGTGCGGTTCTTCTGGAGCGCCTTCTCGACTATCGTGGCTAGCTCGGGCGGGTACCCGGGCACCAGGGACTCGGGGGAAACGTGCGGCTCGTGGACGATGGCCTCGACGGCGTTGAGGTCGTCCGCGTCGCCGAAGGGGCGCTGCAGCGTGGTCAGCTCGTAGAGCACGATGCCGAGGGAGAAGATGTCGCTGCGGCCGTCGAGCCGCTTGCCCATGACCTGCTCGGGGCTCATGTAGGCGAACTTCCCCTTGATCACCCCCTGCTGCCTGCCCGACTCGGTGGAGGCGGCGCGCGCCACCCCGAAGTCGATCATCTTCACCGCGCCCTCGGGCGTGACGAGCACGTTGTCCGGGCTGACGTCGCGGTGCACGAGCCGAAGCGGCTTGCCCTCCTCGTCCTTGAAGGCGTGGGCGTACTCGAGGCCGCCGCAGACCTTGCTCACGATCCGGGCCGCCACCGGCCAGGGGATTGTCTTCCCACCCGCGCGCGCTCGCGCGAGCAGCTTGGCCAGGGAGTGCCCGGGCACGTACTCCATCGCGATGAAGTAGGCACCGCCGACGTCACCGAGCTCGTAGATGTGCACGATGTTGGGGTGGTGCAGCCGAGCCGCGAGGCGCGCCTCGTCCAGGAACATCCGGATGAAGCGATCGTCGTTGGCGAGGTGGGGCAGGATCCTCTTGATCACCACCGGCTTGGAGAAGCCGGCCGGGCCGCTCTGCCGCCCAAGGTAGACCTCCGCCATCCCGCCTACGGCGAGCTGCCGTTCGATGACGTACTTGCCGAAGCGAGCGCTCAAGGGCCGAATCCGTCCCCGGCGTCAATGGGAATCGTCTGCTTCAAGGCGGCGGGATCGTAAGCCAGGTGTGGCGGCGCGGCAAGCGGAGCTGGTTTCTTTAGCGAGCGAAGCGGCTCAAGAAGATCTCCGGCTCGCTCGAGTTCTCCCGAACGCGGGCCTCGTAGGCCTCTTTGGGGCTCTTGCCCTGGTCGAGGAGCTTCTTGGTGGCCGCGAGCTCCCGCTTCACCTGCCCCAACAGCCCCATCTTGCTGCCCCAGCCGACCTGCTTGCGGCCGTTCACGAAGAACGCGGGCGTCCCCCGCGCGCCGAGGTTCGCGGCGACCGCCCCCTGGGCCTCGACCTGTTCCTGCAGCTTGAGGTCGTTGCGGTCCTTCTCCCACTTGTCGAGGTCCAGCTTGAGCGTGCGCGCGTGAGCCAACAGGTCTGAGTCGCTCAGCTTGCGCTGATTGGCGAAGACGAGGTCGTGGTAGGCCCAGAACTTGCCCTGGCGGTGAGCCGCAGCCGAGGCCATCGCGGACGCCAGAGCGCGGCGGTGCATCTTGAGCGGGTTCTGGACGAAGGTCACGACGATGTCGTCCTTGAGCTCCATGGCGATCTCCTCGACCGGCTGGGCTGCTCGGCGACAGACCGGACACTGGAAGTCGCTGACGACCAGGACGCTGACGGCCGCCTTCCTGTTGCCGAGGGTCGGGGCGCCCTTCAGGACCGGCACGTCAGGCAGGGGCGGCAGCTCGTACTTGGGCTTGGCCTTCGGCACGGCGGGCTTCGGCTTCGCCGCGACGGGCTTGGGCGGAGCTGCCGGGGCTGGAGCCGGTGCCGCGGGAGCGGCGGGCGGCGCGGGTAGTGCTGGCTTGGCCTCCGGCTGAGCCGTGGAGCCGGCGGCGTGCGCCGGCGCGGCAGCGGGCTTGCTGCTCGGCGCCGTGGTGAGCCCGATGGCAAAGCCACCGAGCGCGACCAGCACACCGGCGAAGGCCAGAGTCTCGGCTTTCATTGAGAGCTTTCTCCTAACAGACTGATTAACTGCTACCAGCGAAGGTCCGCGAGCAAGCGCCACTTCTGGATGCTGTCGAGGCCGTCGACGCCGTCGACGGCTTCAAGCGCCGCACCTGGGAAGAAAATCCCGTACTGCCCGCCGAGGCGGAGGGTGAAGAGCTTCTGCACCGGGATGTCGAAGGCCAGGCCTGCGTTGACCTCGTAGCCAAGCGCGCCGTTGGCGTTCTTCTTCCTGAATGCGTTGCGGTTGAAGCCTCCGGCCTCGGCGCTGGCGAAGGGATCGACCACGTCGCCGGGGGCGAAGGCCGCGAGGAAGCCCAGGCGGAGGTCGTAGGCGCCGCTGTCCGGCCTCACGAAGATCTGCGGGTGGATGTAGATCGCGTTCGTTACCGAGCCGTTGGTGGGGATGAGATCCGATCCCTTGGGCGGCGTCCCGACGAGCTCTGGATCGCGCACGCGGTCGTGGGAGCGGGCCGAGATGCGGGCGAGCACCTCCTCGAAGAGGATCATGCCGACCTTGTAGCTCGGGTCGAACTTGATGTTCCGCAGCGTGCTGTCCTGGGTGCTGTTGTCCCCGGAGGCGAAGCCGAGCTCAAGGCCGGCGCCGGCGCGGTAGAAGGTGTGCGTGATGTCGCCCTTGAGCACGCAGCCGAATTGGCGCACGTCGAGGGGGAAGTCCGCACCCTCGAAGCGGGCCTGCTCCGTCGTCCCCGTGATGAAGACGGCCTCCATGGCGGCCCTGAGCGCCAGGCGTTTGGCGACGCTCCCATGCCAGCGCGCGAAGAGGTCGGCGGCGAGGGCATCGTCACCGTGGAGGAGTCCAAGGGGCTCGGCTACGAGGTGGACTACGTGGAGGGCATGCAGATCGACAGGGGGTTCATATCCCCGTACTTCGTCACCGATCCCTCCAAGATG
>CAZQPP010000507.1:0-6270 GCA_964594295.1 uncultured Myxococcales bacterium
TCATGGCGATTACCTGCCTGGCCGGCCCATCAGGGTGTCGCGTCGGCCTGTATTCGAGTGAAGTCTGCGACCTTGCCGAAGTCGTCGGCGAGGGTGCGAAGGAGGCCCAGGCGGTTCTTCCGAAGGGCCTCGTTGTCTGTCATCACGAGCACGTCGTCGAAGAAGCGGTCCACGTGGGGCCGCAGCTCCGACAGGAAGGTCAGGGCCTTCCGGTGCTCTCCCGCTTCCAGCGCCGCCCGGAGCCCCGACGAGGTGCCGCTGAAGGCGGCCACGAGGGACTTCTCGGCCGGCTCCTCGAGGCCGGCTTCGTCGAAGCTGGCGTCGGGGTGGTCGCGGCTGATGTTCTGGATGCGCTTGAAGGCGACGGCGGCGCCGTCGAACCAGCCTTCGGAGCGTGCCTCGTGCAAGGCCTCCGCGCGGGAGCGCAGGTCCGCCGGCACGTCGCATCCGATGGCGAGCACCGCGTCGACGAGGTCGACGGGCAAGCTCGAAGAGAGGTGCACGCGCGCTCGCGCGCGCACGAACTCGGTCGCCTGCTCCACGACGCCGCTCGTGTCGTGGCCCTGGCCGGCGACAGCTTGCGCGGCGAGGGTGAGCAGCTGCGTCCAGCCGAGCGCCCAGCCGCGCTCCTCGAGGATGCGGATGGAGCCGATGGCGGCGCGGCGCAGGGCGTAGGGGTCCTGGCTGCCCTTGGGTACCAGGCCCTTGGCGAAGCAGGAGGCGATGGCGTCGGCGCGCTCGGCGAGGGCGAGCACGGCCCCCACGGCCGCGGCCGGGAGCTCGTCGCCTGCGAAGCGCGGCTGGTAGTGCTCGAAGACTGCCTCGCAGACCTCTTCCGGCTCCCCGTCGTGGCGCGCGTAGATGCGCCCCATGATGCCCTGGAGCTCGGGGAACTCGTAGACCATGGCCGTGCTGAGGTCGGCCTTGCAAAGGCGGGCCCCCCGGCGGGCGGCGTCCGTCGCCTCCGGGGCTATCTCGGCGCAGATGCCGGAGGCTAGCTCCGAGAGGCGCTCGGCCCGGTCGAGCATCGTGCCCATGCCCTTCAGGTAGACGATGCCCGAGAGGTCCTCGGCGCGATCGGCGAGGGGCTTCTTGCGGTCGTCCTCGTAGAAGTAGCGGGCGTCTTCGAGGCGGGCGCGGATGACGCGTGCGTTGCCCTGGAGGGTGAGATCGACGTCGGTCGGCTCGGTGCCCAAGACCACCGCGAAGCTCGGCTTCAGCGCGCCGGTCTCCGTGTCCTCGACGGCGAAGATCTTCTGGTGGTGCCTGAGCACTGTCGTCAGGATCTCGCGGGGGAGCTCGATGTAGTCTTCGTCGAAGGAGCCGAGGGCCGGGTGCGGCCACTCGACGAGGTGGGTGACCGTGTCCACGAGCTCTTCATCTTCGACGACGCGGGAGCCGGCCTCGCAGAGGGTGTCGAGGCCCGAGGCGATGCGCCGGCGCCGCTCGTCGCGGTCTACGAGCACGAAGCGTTGCTTCATGGCGTCGACGTAGACAGGGGCGCCGGCGAGCTCGAAGGGAGCGGGGGCGAGGATGCGGTGCCCGCGCGAGGCCGCGCTCGAGCGCAGGCCGGCGAGCTCGAAGGGCACGACCTCGCCGCCGAGGAGCGCCACGAGCCAGCGGATGGGGCGCGAGAAGGCGAAGCGGCTGTTCTCCCAGCGCATGCGCTTGGGGAAGGGGAGCCCGCTGATGATCTGGGGGAGCACCTCGCTGAAGATCTCGGCGGTGGGGCGTCCCGGGTGCTCGACCACTGCGGCGAGCACGTTGCCCTTCTTGCCCGGCCGTACCACGAGCTCGGAGACGTCGACGCCGGTCTTCTTCGCGAAGCCTTCGGCTGCGCGGGTGGGTTTGCCCTCGGCGTCGTGCGCCACCGAGAGCGGCGGGCCGAGGACCGTCTCCTCGCGGTCGGGCTGGCGGCAGAGCAGCTCGGAGACGAGGAGGGCGAGGCGCCGGGGCGTGCCGTGGGCCGTGACGCGGCCGTGCTCGAGGCCGAGCTTCTCGCAGCGCGACCTGAAGGCGTCCTCCAGGGCCTCGAGGGCCGGGTCGATGACGCCGTGGGGCAGCTCCTCGGTGCCGACCTCGAGCAGGAAGGGGAGGTGGGTCGGGCTCGCGCTCATGCGGCCTCACCTCCTTGCAGGAGTGGGTGTCCCAGCTCGGCGCGGAGCTCCAGGTATCCCTGGGAGACGGCCCGGGCCAGCGCCCGGACGCGGCCGATGTAGGCCTGCCTCTCGGTCACGCTGATGGCGCCGCGGGCGTCTAAGAGGTTGAAGACGTGGCTCGCCCGCATGCAGTAGTCGTAGGCCGGCAGCGTGAGACCCTTCTTCACGAGGCCGAGGCACTGGTCGGAGAGGCGCGCGAAGAGGTCGAAGTAGAGCTCGGTGCTCGCCTCTTCGAAGTTGTAACGGCTGAACTGGACCTCGTCTGTGTGGTGCACCTGCCCGTAGTTGACGCCGTGGGCCCACTGGAGGTCGTAGACGCTGTCCACCTGCTGCAGGTACATGGCGATGCGCTCCAGCCCGTAGGTGATCTCCACCATGATGGGATCGAGCTCGAAGCCGCCGGCCTGCTGGAAGTAGGTGAACTGGGTGACCTCCATGCCGTCGATCCAGACCTCCCAGCCGAGCCCCGAGGCCCCCAGGGTCGGGGACTCCCAGTCGTCCTCGACGAAGCGGAAGTCGTGGTTCCTGGGCTCGAAGCCGAGGGCCTGGAGGGAGCGCAGGTAGCGGTCCTGGATGTCCGAAGGCGCCGGCTTCATCACCACCTGGAACTGGTAGTAGTGCTGAAGGCGGTTGGGGTTCTGGCCGTAGCGCCCGTCGGTGGGGCGCCGTGAGGGCTCCACGTAGGCGGCGTTCCAGGGCTCGGGTCCGAGGGCCCGCAGGAAGGTCGAGGGGTTGAAGGTGCCGGCCCCCTTCTCGACGTCGTAAGGCTGCACCACGAGGCAGCCCTCTTCGGCCCAGAAGCTCTGCAGCTTCAGAATGACGTCCTGAAAAAGCACAAGCGTCCTCGATCTTGCCGGCTCGTCAGCCGTTCGCGGGCGCGGAACCTAGCAGAGACGGGGCGTAATGCAACGGGGCACGGGCAGGGGCAGGGGCAAGGGCAGGGGCAAGGGAGCAGCGTGTGGGCGCCGAGCGGCCACACGCTGCTAATGGCAAACCGCCACGATCGGCGACACGCCAGCCTGCAACGTGCTCCCATCCTCGGGGAGCCAGGGCTCCATGCCGAGGGAGGGCGTGCTGCGGAAGAAGTGCATGCCCCCCTGGTCGGCCGCGGGGTCGAGGCCCACCGAGGTGCCCACGAAGACGCCGTTGGTGTGGTCGAGGCAGGAGGCGTCCTCGGTGAGCACGTGGGAGCCTGGCTGGCCGTCGGTGTGCAGGCGGTAGAAGCAGCCGAAGCGCTCTTCGCCCTCGCCGAAGTCCTGGCAGCCCGGGCCGATCCGGAGGTCCTCGTCGAGGGCGACGACGATGGCGCTGGCCCTGGTCCCGTCCCAGGCCGAAGCCGACAGGTAGACGTCGCCGGTGCGTGGGTCCGGGATGGCGGTGAAGGCGTCGAGCAGGTTGGGGCGCTGGTCGACCTCTTTGTCGACGTCGAAGAAGTCGTCGAGCTTCGCCAGGTCGTCGTAGCCTGCGCGGGGCGGGCAGGCGTCCTCCGTGGCCGAGACCGACGGCGGGTAGGAGAAGGCGATGACCTCGGAGAGCGCGGTCTGGGCGCGGGCCAGGTAGAGGCGCCCTCTCCAGGGGTCGAGCCTGAGGTTTCGGGCGGTGAAGGCGGTGGAGCTCGTCTGGGGGTAGTGCTCGGTGAGCGACAGCGCGGTGCCCGGGCGCGGAGCGGGCGGGGCCACCGAGACGTCGTAGGCGAAGAGCGTCTTGTCGAGGATCGTGTTGAAGTAGAGGATGCCGGCGAGGGGATCCACGGCCAGGCTGAGGGTTGTCGGGAGCGTCACCGGGTCCTCGCCCAGCCTCACGGGCTTCATCGGGTCCGCGTAGTCGTAGGTGTAGAGGTGCACCTCGGTCAGCGGGGCTCCACCAGCAGAAGGTGGGTAGGCCAACACGAAGAGGCGCTCGCGCAGCCCGTCGACGGCGAGGAAGCGGGGGATGTCCTGCGCGAAGGAGATGGTCGCGAGCTTCACCGGGTCGACCACCTGCGCCGCCGGACCGGTGACGCGCTGCACGCGGTAGACGTCTACGCGGCCAGCCTGGTCGTGCGCCATGAAGAGGTGCCCCGTGAAGGCGTCGAGCACCATGTCGTGCACGTACTCACCGAGATCGATCACCTGCCCCGCTCGCGGCTTCTCCCCGTCGGTGCGGTAAATGCGCAGGTCCTTGCTGTGGTAGTGCGCCACGTAGACCACCCCGCTCTGGGGAGGGATCTGGGCGGAGCGGGTCTCGTCGCAGGCCGCGGGCCCCGGGTCGGGCTGGGCCTCACCCGGGTCCGTCTTGACGCCGGGATCGGTGGGCGGCGTGGTGCCCGGGTCCTCCTGCTGCGCTCCGGGGTCCACCTTCTCCGTCCCTCCGGGGTCCAGCGCCTTGCCCTCGTCGGTCGGCGCGCCGGTGTCCGCCGAGCCCAGGTCTTCGACGATGGTCTCGTCCTCTCCGCTCCCGCAGGCAGAGACGAGCAGCATCAGGGCGAGCGTTGCGAGCACGATCCGGTGCATGAGGACCTCCGAGACCCTCCGCAGCGTCCGTCGCCGGGAGAGAGCGGGCCATCATACGCGACTATCCGTCTCACTCCACACGGAGAGCCGGCTGCCCGTCAGGGCCTCTCCGGCAGCAGCACCTCCGCCTCCGCGTAGCTCTCCACCCGCGTCTCCACGTCCCTGCCCCGCAGCCTCTCTCGCAGCACCTCGCCGTACCCGGCCCGGGTCACGACCGGCCTGTCCGCTACCACCGAGAGCCTCCGGTCCAGCTCGTCCGGCTCGAGCAGCTCTATCGCCTCGCTGCGGCGGAGGTGATCTATGGAGCTGGTGATCCCGTGGAGCTTCTTGTCGTCGGTCCAGGTCGGCACCGGGTAGTCGCAGTACCAGGTCACCGCCACGTTGTAGGCGTTTGCCACCACGACCGGCGGCCGCTGCCTCGATCCCTCCTTCAGGGCGGCGGCGCAGGCTCTCCGGCTGCCGGGGCTGTAGTCGGGGTTTCGCACGTGGCGAAGGGGGCCGGTGAGGAAGGCGGCCAGCACGAGCGTCGCCATGAGCAGGCCGGTGAGCCGGTGCCGCGCCAGGAGACGCTCCCAGCCGGCTGCCGCGCCGAGGGCGAGCAGAGGCACCACTGCCAGCAGGTAGTGCGGCATCCGGGTGCTGGCCAGCTGAAGGGGGAGGAAGGCGGCCAGTGCCATGAGGGTCGGGGCCAGCGCTACCCGGGTGGGGGTGCTGGAGTGCCCCGGGCCTTCACGGGCGGCGAGCCCGGCCAGGCCCAGCGCGCAGGCGATCAGGAAGAGGAGGTCGGTCTGTACGAGGGTGCGGGCGTAGAGGAGGGGCTCGGCAGGTGTCACGAGGCTGCGCCCGGCCCTCTCGATGACGTGGTAGCCCGCGTAGGCGCTCCAGAACTCCTCACCGTGGAGCAGGGTCTCGGCGATGTGCCAGGGGGCGGCGACGACCAGGGTGACCGCGGCGCATACCGCAGCCGCGCGGAGTCTCGGCCGCCGCTGCACGAACATGTGCCATACGCCCGCAGCCAGGACCGGGAGGATCGCGAAGACCCACTTGGACAGGATGGCCCAGCCGAGGCCCAGGCCGGCCAGGCACATGAAGAGCGTCGAGCTTCGCTTCGAGGTCTTTGCGGGTGCGTGGGCGCTGGTCCAGGAGAGGAGGAAGATGAAGGTCGAGAGCAGCAAGAAGGGGTCGAGCAGGACGCGGCGGGAGTTGAAGACGAATGTGGTGCTGCAGAGCAGCAGCGCGGCGGCGAGGTAGCCGGTGCGGCGGCGCAGGCCGAGCGCCTCGGCCAGGCCCGGGAGAAAGATGAGGGAGATGAGCCCGCAGACGGCGCGGGGGAGGCGCACGGCCAGGTCCGAGAAGCCGAGGAGCCCGCCGCTGATCGCCATGAGGGCGAGGCCGAATGGGGGCTTGTCGAAGACCGGGCTGCCGTGCCAGCGGAGGTCTACGAGGTCGCCGGTGCGCCAGATGGTGCGTGCCATGTCGGCGTAGATGGCGTCGTCGCTGTTGGGGATGCTGCCGGACCAGATGCGCCAGCACAGGAGGAGGGTGCCGGTGAGGAGGAGGGCGAGGTTTGCGGGGGTGGGGCGCCACATGTGGAGGAGGGGGATGGTAGCAGGGATGGG
>CAZQPP010000508.1:0-6266 GCA_964594295.1 uncultured Myxococcales bacterium
GACGGCGAAGGCCGCGTACTTCTCCGGGTAGCGGAACCAGGAGAGGGGCGCGATGTGCTCGGCGAGGAAGGGCAGCACCCCGACCGCCGGCCCCAGCGCGAGGATCAGGAGCACCCCGGCCGCCACGGCGAGGAGGACGCGGCGCCGGCGGTGCTCACGGGACACTCCCGCCGCCAGGGCGCAGACGAGCAGCGGGAGCGCGAGGCTCGTCCCGGCGTGCAGGCTGTCCAGCCAGGGCTCCACCTCCGGCTTCGCGCCCGGGTAGAGGCGCCCGCCGAAGAAGGAGTACTCGGGCAAGGTGCGCCCGAAGAAGGCCGGCACGAAGAGATCCGCGAGACGCTCCACCGGCATGCTCCAGCGCTCGTCGAGGCCGACCCCCGCCCTGCGCGCCGACCGCCCGAGCAGCCCGAAGGTGGCGACGAGCTGGGGGAGCGCCAGGAGCACGGCCAGCGCGGCGCCCGCGGCGAGGGAACGCACCCGGCCGGCGATCGCTCCGCCCCCGAAGAGAGCCAGCAGCCCGCAGAGCGACCCGGCGACCATGGCCGACTGAGGGTCCCCGGCGAGGAAGGGCAAGGCGAGCCCCATCCCAACCCCGGCGGCGCGGGCCCAGGTGCTCCAGGGGGCGATGACGGCCCCCGGCGCAAGCCAGAGCCAGGCGATGCCGTGCAGGTAGAAGGGGTTCCCCAGGTAGCCCAGCGCCGGCCCGCACAGCGCCGCGCAGACCCCCGACACCGCGGAGCCGAGCCGACCCGCCCCGAGCAGGCGGGCCAGCCAGGCGCAGCCGAGCCCCAAGACGAGCAGCGAGAGCAACGCGCGCACCGAGACGCCCAGGCTCCCCGGCAGCAGGTGGTGCACCGCGTTGAGAGGGTCGAGCACGCCGAAGGTGGGGTTGGCGGCGTGCGGGATCCCCAGGTGCAGGGCGTGGTTCCACGTCGGGAGCACTCCCCCGCGCGCGGTGCCGACCTCGAAGGCCTTCTGCGGCGCGTAGTAATAGGAGGTGTCGCGCGCGTAGAAAGTCTCGCCGCCCGCTAGCACCGGCACCCAGGCCGGAGCGAGGGCCAAGATGGCGAGCGCGGCCGCCCAGAGGCCGGGGCGCTGCCTCACTTGGCCATCTGCTGTTCGAGCTGCTCCAAGAACACCTCCCGGACGGCAGAGCAGAGCTCGGGGGACATGTCGCCGCGGTCTACGCGCTCGCGGAAGACGGCGCAGAGCTCCTCGCGCGGGCGCTCCACGCAGACGGTCTCCAACAGGCGCTCGCACGGATCCCCGCAGGCGGGCAGGAAGAGGCAGACGAGGCAGGCCGCAGCCCCCGGGGCGAGGCGGCTGCTCACCGGGAGTCCCCCCGCCAGCGCTCCCCCATGGAGGCGCCGAGGTGGGGCAGCACCAGCGACCGCAGATCCTCGTGGACCGCCGCCGGCGCCACCACGACCCCGCGGATCTCGGGCTTGGGCCGGTTGTAACGAATCTCCCGGCCTTCGAGATCGCTGACCCGGGCGCCGGCCTCGAGGGCGATGATGTGCCCGGCGGCCACGTCCCACTCGCTGCGCGGCGCGGGGGTCACGTAGGCGTCGGCGTCTCCGCGCGCCACCTCCGCCATCTTGTAGGCGGTGCTGCCGACGGTGCGAAGCTCGGCCTTCTCCTCCAGGGGGCGCCACACACCTCTCCGGTGCTCGTTGGAGGAGACCACGAGCGCGGGTCGCTCGGGGAGCTTGTCCACGGGGCGGACCCTCATGGCCCCCCTTGACACCTCGCGCGCCCCGCGCCCGTGCACCCCGACGAAACGCTCGCCGGTGACGGGGTTGCCCAACACGCCCAGCAAGGGGAGACCTTCGTGGGCCAGCGCCACCGAGACCGCCACCCCCTTTCGCCCCTCGACCAGGCTGCGGGTGCCGTCGACGGGGTCGACGATCCACACCCAGGAGCTGTGGAGCCGAGAGAGGTCGTCGTCGCTCTCCTCGGTGAGCATGGCCGCCTCGGGGAAGAGGCGGGCGAGGTGCTCTCTCAAGAACCCGTCCGCCGCCAGGTCTGCGGCCGTCAGCGGGTCCTCGGGTCCGGTCTTGAGCTTCACCTCCCAGCGCTCTCCTTCGGCCGGGAAGTGCTCTCGGATCAGGCCCATCGCCCGCTCGACGACGGCCAACACGTCCTCTGAGAGTCCGGCCGCCAGGTCTGCAGCGCGCTCCGGTGGAGCTGGGAGGTCAGGCATCGTCAGCCTCTTCGTCATCTACCTGCCAGGCGCGGCTGCGGGCCACCTCCGCCCGGTAGGCCTCGATGTCGGCCGCGCGCCAGGCCTCGTCCCTTCCGAGGACCTCTGCCACGCGCGATGCCACCTGCTCACACACCCCGAGGCCCTGGTCCGGGTCCTTGTAGAAGAGGTGGATGCGGCGCTTGAGCACGTCGCAGGTCGAGCCGGCGAGCTCGTGGCGGAGGGCCACGTCGACCTCTCCGACCACGTAGGGGAGCCCCTCGACGAGGCGGTCGAGCTGCCCATCCCCCGCGAGGGCGCCGTCGAGCAGGCCGAAGATCTCGCTGCCGTAGCTGCGCGCGAGGTGGTGGCTCCGCTGCTCGTCGAGACCGGTTCGCTCGGCGATGCTGCGGCCAAGGTCGACAACCGCCTCCGGGCCGCCGAGCCCGCCTCCTCCCGGGAGGGGAGCCTGCGCCGTGGGGCAGCTCCGCGCCGTGCTGCGCAGCTCCGGGCGCTCGCGGAGGAAGCGGTCGACGAGCTCCTCGGCCATCTTCCGGCAGGTGGTGAGCTTGCCGCCGCAGATCGTCATGATGCCGGCGGGATCCCAGTGGATCTCGTGCTCGCGGGTGACCTGGTAGGGCGAGTTCTTGTCCTGGTGCACGAGGGGGCGGAGGCCGGCGTAGGTGGAGATGACGTCGGCGCGGCTCAGCTCCGCGGAGGGGAAGTAGGTGTGAGCGGCGTCGAGCAGGTAGTCGACGTCGTCCGAGGAGGCCTGGACCTTGAACTTGTCGCCGGCGTAGTCGGTGTCGGTCGTGCCGAGCAGGGTGACCTCTCCCCAGGGGATGCCGAAGGTCACGCGACCGTCGCTCTTCTTGGTCATGACCACGGCGTGGCTCACCGGCAGGCGCGAGCGGGGCACGATGGCGTGCGCGCCCTTGGTGGGCCGGATCAGGTTCTTCTCCGCCAGGCCGGCCGCCGCCTGGACCTCGTCGGTGAAGGGCCCGGCGGCGTGCACGATGAGGTCGGCCTTCACCGTGAAGCGCTCGCCGCTGTCCTCGTCGCGCAGGCGCGCGCCGGTCACGCGCCCGCCCGTTCGTTCGGCTCCCTCGTAGCTGACCCGGTTGACGCACACCCCCCCGTGACGGACGGCGTCTACGATGTTGACCACGGTCAGGCGCGCGTCCTGGGTGGAGGAGTCGTAGTAGCAAGCCGCCCCGGCCAGGCCCTCCCTGAGCAGCCCGGGCTCCGCTCTCGCCGTCTCGGCGGGCCCGCGCATCCGGTGCCAGCGGTACTGGCGGAAGCTCGCGAGCATGTCGTAGAGCCACATGCCGGCGCCGATCTTGAGCACGCCGTTCTTGTCGCTGTCGTAGATCGGGAAGAGGAAGGGGATCGGGTAGACGAGGTGCGCGGCGATCCTCCCGAGCACCGCGCGCTCACGGGTCGCCTCGAAGACGAGGCGAAAGTCGAGCTGCTCCAGGTAACGCAGCCCTCCGTGCACCAGCTTGGAGGAGCGGCCGCTCGTCCCCCAGGCGAAGTCCCGCTGCTCGACCAGGGTCACGCGGATGCCCCGCATGGCGGCATCGCGCGCAATGCAGGCCCCGGTTATCCCTCCCCCGACCACCAGCATGTGGGCGTCAGTGTTGCGCAGACGAGTTAGGAGCTCGGAGCGTTCGATCAAGGTGACCTCGTGTGCGGTAGGTCGAGGCTTAGCCGGAGGCAGGCGGGAATTCAAATCGGCCACTCGAGGTGTGTCCGACGTCAAGCGCCCGCAGTCCTCGCGTCGACGAAGCGACCAGGCCAGAGGAAGGCGCCGACATGATCGTCTGGCTCGCGTTTCCTGCCCAGGCGGGCAGGCGCTCGATAGTCCTCCCCGACCTCAGCGGACGAGTACGGTCATGATGCCGTGCTCGTAGGCGTCGGCCGGAGAGAGAAGCTCTTCGCCCATCAGGCTGCTACCACTCCAGGGCTGGCCGTTGCTGCCGATCCTTCCGCGATGGGTGTCCTCCTGGCAACCGGGCATCGCGCTCGGGAAGGAGAGCTCGTGGCTCCACCAGAGGTCGCCGGCCCTGCCGTGCACGCCGATGCCGCCGGTCTGGTTGCAGGCGTCGACCGGCGCCTGGTTGAACCAGATGATGAACCTGTCGTCGCCGTCTCCCACGGTCTGGAACTTGAGCACGGGGCCGTACCAGCCGGCAGCGTCGGCCTGCTCGCCCTCGCTGAGGGTGAAGGTCCTCGCCCAGGCAGGGTTGTCGTTTCTCGGATCTTGGTTGGCGTGACTCCAGAAGCTTCCATGGCTGGTGCCCGAGAAGACTGCCGCCATTCGCTTGGCTTGGCCCTCCGCATAGCGGTAGTCCAGCAGGATCTCGCTCCAGCCCTCCAGGAAGTCGTAGGCTGGAGCCCGGTAGTCCTCGTCGTCGTCGAGACCCGTTGGGCGGTGGCGATAGGGGTGAGCCGCGCCCTCACCGCCGTAGGTCCAGAAGAGATCCGAATGGTAGCCTCGGCTGTGGTCGTCGTTGCTGTTCAAGCGCAGCACCATGGTCCAGCCGCCGCCGGCGGTGCTGAGATCGCAGTAGGCCTTGAAGGGCTCGCCGGAAACATCTGGGGAGAGCCAGTAGCCGCCGTCGTCCAGACCGGGCTCTCCAGCAAGGGCGGCGCAGGAAGCGACCGGGCAGCCCAAGCCGGCACCCGGGCTTTCGCATGCGCAATTGGCCGAGCAACGGTCGCCGTCGAGCGTGTTGCTGTCGTCGCAGCCCTCGCCCCTCTCGACGACTCCGTTTCCGCAGCCTATCCAGTACTCGTAGGCGCCCATGTCCACTGCCTCCCCCGTGACGCGGGGTGCGCCGGCGAGGTCGATGGGTAGCTGCTCCGAGGTGTCGCCGTCGCCGTCGAGATCGGCCGTGTCCGTCGGGAGCGCGGCCGTCTCGCCGGTGTCGACGCAGGGGGAGTCGGGGCGCAAGCGGAAGTCGCCGTGGGCCGCGTTCACGAAGCGCGGGTCCTTGGTCAGGACGCCGGTGCCGCCATAGGCATCGAGGTCCTCCGGGTGCACGATGCTGTGTCGCAGATCCAGCGTCTCGTCGCAGGAGATTTGTGGGGATTCCTCCCCGGACGGCCATTGTGGCTGGGTCTTGTTCCCATAGACGATGCTGCCGACAACGAGATTGCTCGAGCCAGAGCAAGAGAGGGCGCTCCCATAACCACCAGAAGTCGCACTGCCACCGAGACCCTGCCCGGTGATGGTGCAGCCGACAATGACGGTGTCGCCGTGCGCCGAGTAGACGCCCCCTCCGAGGCCGCCGTGGCCTCCCGGGTAGTCCGCGGTGGTGCCTCCGGCGTCGCCGGCTTGTCCTCCGGCGATGAGGCAGCCCACGAGCCGCGTGTCCCCGAGGACGAAGATGCTCCCTCCGCTGCCGCCGTTCCCGCCGAAGCCGCCGATCCATCCGCCGGTGGCACTACCGCCGTAGCCGGCACGGTTGCCGGTGAAGCGGCAGCCCGTCGCCTCCAAGGTGCCACCTGCGACAACGACGGCACCGCCATCGCCGCCGTCACCCCCAGAGTGCCCGGCCTCGCCCACAGACTGCTCCCCCTCCTGATAGCAGCACTCGCCACCTTTGCCGCCCGGACCCGCCCTGTTGTCCGTGAAGCTGGCCTCCGAGACCTCCAGCGACCCCTCGGTGACGAGGATGGCGCCACCTCCGCCGCCGGCGCTTCCCTCGCCCCCGGCGTATTGCTCCGGCCGCTCGACCCCGCCCGCGCCGCCGGTGCCGCCGGCCCCCGCGTTGCTGCCCGCGAAGCCGGACTTGGAGACCCGGATCGACGTTTCGCCGGAGCAGATGGCTCCACCATTGCCGCCGTGTCCGCCGAACCCTGCGCCGTACCAGCTGCCCGCGCCTCCGCTGCCGCCGGTGCCAGCGCTGTTTCCTGCGAAGCTGCATCCCGAGACCACGAGCGAGCCTCCAGTGGCATGAATGGCTCCGCCGCCGCCTCCGTTTCCGCCGGTGCCGCCGCTGTAGCGCTCCCATTCGCTCCCTCAGACCAACACCATGACGTCGACGCCGGAGCCGCCAGCCCCAGCCGAGTAGCCCAC
>CAZQPP010000509.1:0-6253 GCA_964594295.1 uncultured Myxococcales bacterium
TGAGCCGTTCCACTGTCCAGTGGGTGCCGCCGTCGGCGTCGTGCTTCAGGCCGGCGCAGTTCTCGTCTACGGGGTTGCCGGCCTCCTCGGACTCGTGGGGGTTCGCCTTCGGGTTGCCGTCGTCGCAGTCACCCACCTGCAGCCCCGCGGGCACGGTCTTGCCGAGCTTCTCCAAGGCCTTGGCGTCGCCAGCCGAGATCCACTTGTCGTCGTCGAAGTCCAAGATGACGCCGTCGCAGTCCTCGTCGTGCCCGTTCCCCGGGGTCTCGTCTCCGAGGTTGTTGCAGCCCTGGAAGTCGCAGAGGGCGTGCCAGGCCTCGGCCGTCATGGACATGGGGTCGAGCTTCAAGTCCTCCGGGAAGGGGACGATGCCGTCGCAGTTGAAGTCCTTCGTGGCGCACTTGTCCTCGGGGGCGCCCGGGTAGACGTCCTTGGCGCCGTCGTCGCAGTCCGGGCTCGCCACCCGCGCGTAGGGGTGCCTCGGGTTGACGCCGGCCATGAAGAAGGACTCGTCACCGTCCTCGTCCACCGGCTCCCCGAAGACGGCCATGTCGTCGAGGTTCAGCTCCACGGGGAACTGGGTGCACAGGCTCTCGTTGCGGCAGATGTCCTTGGGCGTCGTGATGAAGCCGTGCATGTGCTCCGAGCCGAGGCGCGCCGCCACCGTGTCGATGGCCTCCTTCGGGCTCGTGTGCACGAACCAGACGGTCTTGCCGTCGGCCGACTTGTCGGTGGCCTCCACCCAGATCTGGAAGATCATGTTCAGGCCGCTCAGCCCGTCGGTGAGCCCCATGGCCGAGCAGGTGGATGCCGGCTTGTCGTCGGCGGGCGGGACCACGGTCGTGACGATGTCCTCCCAGACGATCTTGACCTCGGGGTCGGTCTCCTCGCTGGGCTCCACCACCGGCTTGCCGTCCCCGGCGTTCATCACGCAGTACTCACCCGGGTAGTCCGTGAAGGTCCAGCACGACATGGACACCTGGAGCACCCGCTTCAGCTCGTACTTCTCGCTGTGGGTGACCTTGTACCAGGAGTTCACGCACAGGGTCTGGGCCGGCTTGGTGATGGCCCACCAGGAGAAGTGGCTCACCGTGCCGCGGCACCAGAGCGTGCGCCCGTCGGCGGGGAGCTGATCCTCGGGGATCTCCTCCACCGTGCACTCGCCCTCGGTCACCCAGGCCTGGCGCTCCTCGTCGTAGCTCTGCATCGCGAGCGTGTCGCCGACCTGCGCGTCGCTGCCCGTGGGGATCGCCATCGTCATGGTCGCCCGGCGGTTGGGCATCATGGCGATCTCCTCGCCCTGGGCGTCGGTGATGCTCACGTAGACCATGCCCATCGCCTTCAGGGCCGTCTTGTTGCCCTCGTCGTCCTCGGCGATGAGCTCCGGGCCCGCCTTCACGTTGTCGGTTTGCGGGTCGACCGTGGTCATCTCGATCTGCACACCGCCCTGGACCGAGAAGCCGTCCTGGCCCACGAACGCGTCGGGCGGGAAAGCCACCGCGGCCGACTCCACCTTCACCGTGCCTCCCTCGGTGCCGGGCAGCTCCACGGCCACCTCGATCTCGCTCATCTCCACCTTCTGCACGTTGATGCCGGCCGCGGCGAGGGTCACGCTCACCGAAGTGGGAGCGTAGCCTTCGGCCTTGACCTCGTAGCGGATAGGCGCGAGCGCCGGCTGGTCGGCGAGGCGCACGATGCCCTCGTCGTCAGCGTCGAAGGCCGTGCCCGTGGCGATCATCTGTGCGCCGGCGATGGGCCTGCCCGCCCGGTCGATCACCTTCACGGTGGCGTTGAAGGTCGGGTTGTCCGACTCCCAGTCAGCGGCCTCGTCGACGCCGGTCGTGCCCGGCTCGGCCGCGCGCAGCTTGCAGCCTCCCTCTCCGTCGTCCTCGTAGAAGCCGCCACACACACACTCATACTCGGTGTCGGACTTCTTGATGCAGTTGGTCTTGCCCTCGGTGCCGTCATCCGGGCAGGGGTTCGGCTCGCAGGGGTTCTCCGCGGGCTTGTCGCCCTCGTCGGTCGTGCCCGGCCCGCCGGGGTCCGTGGCCGGCCCCGGGTCCGTGGCGACCTCGCCGGTGTCCTTTGTCTCCTCTTCACCGTCCCCGTTGCCGCCTCCGCACGCGAAGGAGACCGCGAGCAGGGCGCAGAGCGCCGAGGATACCAACCACCTGAGCACGCGTGTGTCTGTCATTTTCCCGACTCCTGGGTGCTGTCTACCCGGCCACCGCGCCTTACGCGGGGCCCTCCGAATGAGCGAGCGCAGCATGGCAAAACCTGGACCGGAGTCCAAGTTTATTTGGGGGGCCTCATGGGTAGGGCACGATCACGCAGATTCCGCCCTGGCAGTCCTCGTTCGCGTAGGTGCAGTCGGAGCGCTTGCTGCAGGTGCAGGTGCAGCGGTTGTGGGCGATGTCGCAGCGCTCGTCGCGGCCGCTGCCGTTCCAGTCACAGTTGAGGTTGTCGCAGTCCTCCGACAAGGAGTCGCAGCCTGGAGTGCAGCGCTGGTTGCGCTCGCTGCAGTAGTAGCGGTCGCGGCACGTGCTCGCCTTGCACGCGGTCTCGCAGCGGAGCGTCTCGAGGTCGCAGAGGTCGAGCTGGTAGCAGTTGTCCCCTTCCCCCGCGCAGCTCCGGTAGCAGCCCGAGTCGTCGGTGCAGCCCTCGCGGCAGCGCCAGGTCTCGGGATCACAGACGTTGCCCTCGCCGCACGGCCCGTGCGAGCCGCCGTAGCATTGGCTCTGGACGCAGACCTCGGACTGGCAGACGAAGCCCTTGTCGCAGTCCCCGTCGCGGTTGCAGCAGTCGCCGACGATCTCGAAGTCCTTGCGGTCGGCGCGGCAGGTGTGGCGCTTCTTGCCGTCGCAGGAGGTCTCGCCCACGGCGCAGAGGACGCACGCGCCGTCGGCGCAACCAAGGGGGCAGTCCTCCGGGGCCAGGATCTGCCTGGCGTCGCCGGTGCAGGCACGGGCCGTGCTGCCCTCGCACCAGGTCTCCGACGGCGCGCACGCGCAGGCCGTCAGCGCGAGAGGCAGACGCAGGCGCCGTTCTGGCACTGGGCGCCGCCCGTGCACGTGCCGCAGCTGCCGCGGCAGCCGTCGTCGCCGCACTGCCGGTGGCCGCAGTTGGGGACGCAGCCGCCGGGGTCGTAGCCGCCGCCGGGGTCGAAGCCGCCACCGCCGTCGACCGGCGTCGCGACGTCCTGCCCGACCGGAGGAGTGACCCCTCCGCCCGTGTCACTCCCGACCGGCGGGGTGCCGCCGACGTCGGACCGGCCCGAAGATCCGGTCGCGTCCGTTGCTCCACCCGTGCCCGGCGTATTCGGCATGCACCACTTGCCGCTCGGCCCAAAGTCCCGGCAGACCAGCCCGCCGATGCAGGAGCCGTCTGGCGCGCACAGGGTCGAGCACATCGCGCCGCCCTCGTACGCGAGGCAGCGCCCGGTGGCGCACTCGAAGTCCCGCTGGCAGATCGAGCCGAGGGGGCGCCCGGTGAGGGGGCCGGAGTCGGTGGTGCAAGCTCCGGGAAGACAGAGCGCCGCTACGAGCCACAAGACCTTCGCGCGAATGGCGGGGCAGGCGTTTCGCGGACGAAACGCCACTACCGCGGGGCGTCTCCCGAGCAAAACGCCCTGCTTCGTGATCATTCGCATCGTGCTCTCCGTTTGCAGAAAGCGGAGCGGAATCCATAAACGACCGCCGGTGCCAAGTCCACGGCGAAGCCCGCCCATCGATGACGTGGACAGCGGCTATGACCTGTGAAAGAGAGGCGCCCGTCCAGAGATACGAGCGCGAGGTCCGGCATGCAGCGCCACTCCTTCTACGTGTTGTTCCTGTCTCTCCTGCTTGCCCCGGCAGCCTGCTCCGAAGAGGGCGAACGCGGCACCGACCCGGCCGGAACCGATGCGGCCGCAGACACGGCCGGCGAGAGCGACGAGGGAGTCGGTGGCACCGACGAGGGCGCGCCAGACACGGGCACGAGCGGGCCTGCCGCCTTCCGCTTCGGCGTGATGCGTGGCCAGCCTGTGTCCTCGGCGCCCTTCCCCAACGATCTCTACATCGGCGCGAGCGGGCAGGTAGAGGTCGGCAAGCTCGTCGAGGACCCGGTCGTGTCGACCCTTGCCAAGGCCTCCGTCCTCGCTCGACTCGATGAGGCCATCGCAGCGAAGGACGGCTTCGGGTTCGCCTCCGCGGTGCACCTCTACATGGACGGCAGACCCGACCTGGCGAGCTTCGAGGACAAGGTGCTCATGTGGGCCCTGTCGGGGCCCGAGGCTGGAAAGGAGCTGGAGGTCGAGGTCTTCTTCTTCGAGCCCGGCGGCGTCGTCGGTGTCTTCCCCGCCTTCGGCCACTACATGCTGCCCGGCTCCACCTACGCCGTGGTCGTGAAGAAGGGCGTAGCCTCCGAAGGTGGCTCCGAGCTCCCCGCACCGCAGGCCTTCCTCGACACCGTCGCCGCCGAGGACCCTGAGGGAGCCTCGGCCGACCTCGCAGAAGCTCGAAGGGCATTCGCGCCTCTGCGCGACGCGCTCGCGGACAAGGGCCTCGCCGCCGGCGACCTCGTGGTCGGCACGGTGTTCACCACCGAGACGGCCCTCGACTACGCCCGCAAGCTCTTCGACGCCGTCGACGCATTCACCCTCGAGCCACCGACGAAGAGGATCCGCTGGGACGAGGAGAACAGCACCTACGTCGAAGCCGAGCCCATCGAGGGCGCGGACCTCGAGGCCTACTTCGGCACGCCCTCCGACGTCTTCGAGAACACCCCCGGCAAGTGGGGAGACGGCGCCCGCGCGGACGCCGCGGCTCTCACCTCGGACAAGCAGCCCTACGCGGGAGGGACTCTCCACGACGGCATCGGCCGCGTGCTCAACGGTACCTTCACGGTGCCCGCCCTGAACTACGACACCGAGGACGAAAGGGCCGTCAACGCCCCCTTCCGTTGGGAGAGCGGTGAGCCCTCCTGGAGCCAGCGTGCGCTGGTCCCCTTCACCCTCTTCCTTTGCGAAGAGCACCTCGCCGACCCCCAAGACCTCCCCGTCGCCATCTACACCCACGGCGGAACGGGCATTCGCGCCGACGGGGTGGGCTACGCCACGCTCAACTGCAAGGCCGGAGTCGCCACCTTCACCCACGACATCCCCTTCCACGGCGGACGGACCAGCACGGCCTACCTGGCTGACGAGCAGCTCATGGTGCCGACGCAGGTCGACCTCGAGAACACCTTCTCGGGGGCCAAGGAGGGGCACGATGACTTCGTGCCCGACCACATCGGAGAGAACGGCGGGGCCACGGTCACGGTCGGCGGCCTCTACGGCCTGCCCTTCGAAGGAGATCCCAGGGTGATGGAGGCCAACCTCCTCATGATCGGCGTCGAGGCCTACGCGTTGCGGCGACTGGTCGCCGAGGGAGACTGGAGCCAGGTCCAGGCCGACCTGAGCTTCAACGCGGATCGCATCTTTCACCAGAGCATCAGCTTCGGCTCGACCTTCACGACCGTGCTCGCCGCCCTCGACCCGGGCCTGCGCGGGCTGTTCACGAACGTAGGCTCGTGCATGATCATGAGCGCGAACCTCCCCGTCTCCCCCTCGAACGCGGAGCTGGCCTCGGGCATCCTGTCGCCGCTGTGGGGGCTCGCGTCCGACGCCGGCGACCTGCAGCGCGGCGCCTGGCGCGACCCGATCGTAGCCCTCATCCAGTGGCTCTCAGAGCGGGGGGACTCGCTGGGCTACGCCCCCCACGTGCTGCGCTACCGCGAGACTGCCGGCCTCCTCCCGGTCCTGGCCTCGGGCAACAGCTGGGACGAGACCGTGTACACCCCGGCCCAGATCACCTTCAACAACGCCTACGGCTTCCCCGTCCACACCGCGGGTGACGACTTCAAGCTCGACGAGAGCGTCCCGGGCTCCGAGACGGTCTCCGCGACACCCTTCCCCAACGACCCGCTGCGGGCCAACGCCGTCTTCGGCGAGCGCCGCCACACGGCGGCGCTGACCTACTACTCGAAGAGCTGCCACATCCAGAGCATCCAGCCGGTCTGTGTCCAGCGCTACGGAGTGCCGCAGGCGCCCGCGACCGCCCTTGACGAGAAGAGCATCTTCGCCTCTCCGGTCTGCCTCTGGCAGCACCAGGCTCTGGCCTTCTTGAGGTCCCTGCTCGGCAGCGACCCCACCGGCGAGATCGTCGCCCCGGCGGGCAGCTGCGAGGCGCTCTACGGGGACTGAAGAAGAACGGGGTCAGGTGTCGACATTTGACAC
>CAZQPP010000510.1:0-6244 GCA_964594295.1 uncultured Myxococcales bacterium
CCGGCGGCCTGTAGCCGTTGACCGAGAACCCGTCTCAAGCTCCAGGCTGCACGGCGTGTTTATGACGCAGCGGTGCTAGCCCCCAAACAAGCGATGAGCCATTAGCCATTAGCTCAGGCACGACCTGTACTTGTCCGTCGTGACCCGTTCACCCGAAATGTGGCGCCGGCACGGCCAACGATGCGGGGAACGCGGTGGAGAGCTCCTGAGCGTCCTCAGTGGTAGTCGTAGTCGCTACCGCCACCGCTGCCTGGAGGCATTGGCAGGTCCTTGAAGCTGAGGTCGAAGTAGCGAACCTCGCCGTTGTGGACGTAGGGGAAGCAGGCGTTCTGGCTGGCGCTTACGTTGACGCCGCTGCCGAAGTAGCGGTGACCCGGGTAGCTTCGCGCGGTGTTGGCGAAGGTGCTGAAGTCGTGGAGAACAACCAGGTGGCCGAGGCCATTGTTGTCGCCAACGAGGTTGCGTGTGTAGTAGCGCCACTGCACCTGCCGGTCGGTGAGGAGCACCTTGTCCTCATGCATCCTGAGCTGCTCGGCGGTGTGGTAGAGCACCATGAGCTCCGGATCGTCGATCATCTTGGCGTACATCTCGGAGAACTCGGGCACGTCGTAGGGCGCGTAGATCGCTTCGTAGCGCTCCCTCGGGATGAAGAAGTGGTTGTGCCCCATGTCCGGGAAGAAGATGAACTCCGCGTAACCAAGCTTCAAGGCGGTCTCGATGTGCCGCCTGATGCTCTCGACGAATCGGCGCGGCAGTACCACCGGACCTCCCCAGATCTCGCTTTGGGGCAGCAGAAGCAGGCCACGCTCGGCGTCGTAGTAGGCACGATCGGTCAGGCGCTTGTCGGAGGCGTACATCTCGTCGAACTTTGCGGCCATTGCCTCGTGGGGCGTGTCCCACTTGAAGTCGGTCTGGTATATGACCGGCTCGTCCTCGGTGGGAGGCGCGCAGCGCGCCAGCACCGATTCCCACTCGGGGAAACCCTCGATCTCCGCGGCGGAGTCGGCCTTGCCGAGGGGCGTAGCCGAAGCCTCGCCTGGCGTCTCGGTACCGGACATCGGCTCGCTTTCGTCGGGTGTACAGGCGGCGGCGGTGAGCATGAGCAGCGAGAGAATCAAGAGACAGAGCGCGAGACGAACGTCCATTGCAACCTCGAGGAGTGGCGATGGGTCTATCACCTCCCGCGCTCGGCGGCGACAGGATGCCCGTATCTGTTTGGCACACCGAGGCCTCGATCCACGACTCCGGACCGGAGCCCGCGATGAGATGGCGGGATGTCGCTCGGCCCTTGAAGCGGACCTGCTGCCAGCGGGAGAGGTCGGCGAAGGACTGGGAAGCCGACCCCTCACCGTGCCCCAGGGTCTCGAGGGGCGAACCGTCCCCCTTGACCTCAGCCGCCGTGTACCACCACCCGCGGATGCGGGTCGGGAGCCGGGCCGTCACCTTCTTGCCTGGACTCGAGGCGGGCCGAGCCAGAGCCGTCGACCTGGGCCGTGTATTGGAGCGCGCACCAGGGGCCGTAGCCGTCGCCCTCGTCGAGGTAGAGCGTGCCGGTGGCTTGACCGCCGGCGTCGGGCCAGGCGTGAAGCTCGATCGCTCCGTCCACCTCCATGGGGAGGAGCGCGCCGGCGCGCACGAGCACGGGGATGCGCTCGAAGGGGGCGTCGAGGGTCACGGTCCGGCCGCCGTCGTGGCGCTGGCCGGTATGGAAGTCGACCCACGTGCCCCGGGGCAGGCGCAGGCTGCGGGAGCGGGCGCCGTCTTCGAGCACGGGGCCCACCAGCAGGTGCTCGCCCACGAGGAAGGCGTCGTCGACGCCGCGCAGCTCGCGGTCTGCGGGATCGAGCCAGAACAGGGGGCGCACCAGCGGCGTGCCGGCGGTCGAGGTCTGCCAGGCCAGGGTGTACCAGGTGGGCAGCAGGCGGTAACGCAGCTTCAGGGCCTCGCGCAGGACGGGCAGGGCCTCGTCGCCGAAGCACCAGGGCTCGCGGCGGGGTGTGAAGAAGGCCGAGTGCACGCGGAAGAAGGGGAGGAAGCTGCCCAGCTGAAACCAGCGCACGAAGAGCTCGGTCGTGGGCACGCCGCCGAAGCCGCCGATGTCCGGGGCGTTGTAGGGCACGCCGCACAGGCCCATGGAGAGCGCCATGCGGACGCTCTGGGCCAGGGACCACCAGTTGCTCTCGTTGTCGCCCGTCCAGGTCCAGGCGTAGCGCTGCACGCCCACCCAGCCCGAGCGCGAGAGCAGCCAGGGGCGCTTGTCGGGGCGCAGACGGGCCAGGGCCTCGTGGCCCGCACGGTCATGCAGCAAGCCGTAGCAGCTGTGGGCCTCGAGGTGGGAGCCGCCCCCGGGGCGGTCCTCCATGCGGTGCCTCACGCAGGTGGGCAGCGTGGGATGGCCCCAGGCGGTGAAGGCGGCGGGCTCGTTCATGTCGTGCCACACGCCGGCGATGCCCCAGTCGACGAAGCACTGGTAGTGGTCGCCCCACCAGCGGCGCACCTCGTCGGACGTGAAGTCGGGGAAGGCGCACACCCCGGGCCACACCGGCGCCTCGGCAAGGGAGCCGTCGGGAAGCGTGCAGAAGGCGTCGCGCTCAACTCCGTCGTCGTACAGCGGGTAGCCGGGCTCGGACTTGACGCCCGGGTCGAGGATGGCCACCAGCTTGACCCCCTGCGCGTCCAGCTCCCGCGCCATCCCGGCCGGGTCAGGGAAGCGCTCGGGGTCCATGGTGAAGACGCGGTGCCCGCGCATGTAGTGGATGTCGAGGTGGATGGCCGAGAGCGGCAGGTCCCGGCTTCGGAAGCCCTCGGCCAGCTCGCGCACCTCGGCCTCGTTCATGTAGCTCCAGCGCGCCTGGTGAAAGCCCAGGGCCCAGCGCGGGGGGAGGGGGGCGCGGCCGACGAGCTCGGCCAGCCGAGAGACCGCGCGCTCGGGGGAGCCGACCGCCAGGTACCAGCGAAGGGCGCCGCCGTCGAAGGTGGCCGTGGCCAGATCGCCTTTGAAGGAGAAGCGCGAGCGCCATGTGTTCTCGTAGAAGACGGCGTAGCAGCCCCCGTCGTGCAGGCCCATGTAGACGGGCAGGCAGATGTACAGCGGGTCCTGGCCCGGGACGTAGCTGCCCATGGCCTCGCGGTTCCAGTTGAGGAAGCCGTGGCCTCTGAGGTCGAAGCCGACCGTGCGCTCGCCCAGGCCGTAGCAGCGCTCCTCGGGGCGCAGCTCGGCGGTGGAGGTCCAGGCCTCGCCGGCGAGGGAGGGGGCGCGCTCGCGGCGGATGAGGTGGCTGTCGGGGTCGCTAACCGCGATGGAGGCGTCGTCGCCCAGCCGGACGACCACCGCGCCGCTGCGCAGCTCGACGCCGCCCTCGACAACCTCGGCCCTGGTCTCGGCCGCAGCCGTCGCGAGCGTTCCGTCGCCGCGCGCCAGGCCCCAGGGCATGGGGAGCGTCCCCGGGGTCCACGTGACGCGCACGAAGTCGTCGGCCAGGCACGCGATCTCGACCTCGGCGTGCTCGAAGCGGGCGACCAGCCCCCCGGGTGCGGCCTCCCATCCGATCATTCGCCCCGGCGCCACGGGAGCGCCCCCGGAGGCGACCGGGTGCCGGCGCTCCAGCCGGTCGCGCCGGAGGCCGTAGGTCAGAGACCGCCAGATCGTGCCGAGCCCCAGGTACGAGAGGCCCTTCAGCTTGGTGAGGGTGTCCAATGTCCAGCTATGCCCGTCTAGTCTTTGATCTAGCTGTTAGCTGTTAGCGGTTAGCCAGAAACCCTGCGCACTTGCGGCTGCGTCTCCGCTCACGCCTTCGCGTTTCAGGCGAAGTGCCCACTTCGCCGAAGCAACGGGAATGCCTGAGCTAATGGCTAACGGCTAATGGCTAATCGCTTGTTTTGGGTCTAGTGGGGTGCGTCAGAGCTTGTAGCTCACGTCAAAGCCGAGCTCGAGGTTGGCCGCCATGCCCTTCGCGTTCGTCGGGGGCGTGCCTACCGAGTCCTGCACGTCGATGAGATCCACCCAGTTCCTCACGACGGCCGCGCCCACGCGCCAGCGCTCGTTGATCTCCCAGCGCGCGCCCAGGGAGACGCCTTTCTGGTCGCGGCTGGCGTTGTCGAGGGAGAAGGTGCGGTCGGGGATGGGCGAGAAGTCCATCTGCCAGCCCACCATGACCTCGAGGGCCTCGCTCACGTGGTACAGGAGGCCGGTGTTCCAGTTCCACGAGTTGCCGTAGTCCTTGGGATCGTTGAAGCCCGCCATGCCCATGATGGGGCTGTCGAGGGTGCTGCGCTGCTCCTGCAGCACCTGGTAGTGCCAGTAGTAGATGTCGGCGCCCCACTCGAAGTCCTCGGCGAAGCGCCAGTTGAAGCCCGCGCGCAGGGTGAAGGGGATGACCATCTGGGTGTGGTGGCGGGTCTCCTCGGTGCTGCCGTCGGGGTAGGTCAGCTTGACGTCGCCCTCCATGTCGATGTCGGAGCCGCCGCCGAAGGAGAGGCCCAAGGAGAGCGTGTCGGTGGGGTGAAAGAGCAGGCCGGCGTCCACGGCCCAGGTCCAGGCCATGCCGCCGATCTCCAGCTCGGCGTCGCCGTCCTTCATCTCGTCCAAGGTCTTGAAGCGCGTGTCGGGGTCGGCCAGCACCAGGGCGTTCATCATGCGGCCGGCCGTGAGGTAGACGTTGACCACGTTGAACGCCAGGGCCGCCGAGAAGCGCTCGGTGATCTCGTAGGCCACGGCCCCGGTCACGCGGCTGGCTAGGAAGAGCGCGCGCGTGGCGTGGTAGCGGGTGGGCTCGTCGGAGGGCATGGCGGCGCCGTAGGCGTTCGGGGCGTAGACGGCCAGGCCGCCGCGCAGCCTCTCCGTGCCGAAGTCGGTGACCGCGCCGAGGAAGGGGATGGTGCCCACGCTCCAGTCGGGGGTGATGTTGTGGTCGGGCCGCAGCACGCCCTCGCTGTCGTACATGCGGATGCCGGTGCTCAGGAAGAACCACGACTGGGCGTGGTAGAGGTGCGTGCCCTCGAGCAGGGTCATGCCGGCGGGGTTGTGGTAGATGCTGGTCACGTCGTCGGGGCGGCCCACCACCGCGAACATGCCCAGGCGCCGGATGCCGAAGTCGGGGTTGGAGAAGCCGCCGGCCCGGGCGGGCAGGGCGGGCAGCGTCATGAGGATCAGGAAGGTGATGAGCGGTCGTGCCATGGCGCCCTCCTACTCGCTGACGGTGGCCGCGGCGGCCCTGAAGGTGAAGACGAAGAGCCAGGCGTCCTCGCTGCCGTCGCCGTCGAGGTCGACGTCCATGGGGGCCTTGACCTGGTTGCTCAGGAGGTCCGCCATCACCATGGTGTTGGCGATCTTCGTGGCCTTGGCGTCGGCCTCGCTCAGGGCGCCGACCAGCCGGCCTTCGGTGATGCTCGAGGCGTCGGGGGCCAGCAGACCCGAGACCGTCACCTGCTGGAGCGGGAGCACCGGCGGCGTCAGGACGTCGTTGGGGAAGTCGAAGGCGATGGGCTCGGAGGTTGTGAAGCGTCCGCCGGTCAGCGAGCAGTCCAGGGTGCCGGCCCCACTGCTCATCCCATAGGCGTCGTCGGCCTTGGTCCCTGCGCCGACACGCAGCTGAAGGGTGCCGGCCTCGCGGTCGTCGGCCAGGGCCAGCAGCAGCACGTTGAAGGAGCCGTTGGCGATGTTGTCGGCGAAGTAGCCGTTAAGGAGGCCGGCGAAGGCGGCGAGGTCGGGTGAGGTCACGACCATGGAGTCGAAGCGCCAGCCAAGGCCGCTCAGGTCGTCCACGTCGAGGGTGCCGTTGTCGACCTCGCCCGCGGCCGCGTCGGCCGTGGTGCAGGCGCCGCCGCCTACGCAGTCGCAGGTGACGGCTATGGGCCATGGCTTCAGGGGGTCGCCCCTGTGCGCACCGTCGCCCAGGCCCGTGTAGGTGTCGTCGAGGCCGCAGCCGGCGGTGAAGCCCAGCGCCACTACGAGCGAGGCCGCGGTGGCAACCATGCGTTGGCGGGGGCGGGTGTTCTGAAGCAGAACACCCCTACCGCGGGAGCTTCGTACCGAAGCTCCTTGTTCAGGCTGCATCAGTGGGATCTCCGTTGCGATGATCGCGCCGCACCTTAGCAAGAGGGCCGGTGCGGTGCCTGTTGACCCTTTGGGGCGCTACCACTAGCCTTTGATCTAGCTGTTAGCTGTTAGCTGTTAGCGGTTAGCCTGAAACCCTGCGCACTTGCGGCTGCGTCTCCGCTCGCGCCTTCGCGTTTCAGGTGAAGT
>CAZQPP010000511.1:0-546 GCA_964594295.1 uncultured Myxococcales bacterium
GCGAACGCGGGGCAGGTTGACACGGACAGCGACGGCGCCGGAGACGCCTGCGACGACGACGACGACGACGACGGCCTGGTGGACGGCAGCGACAATTGCCCGCTCGTGCCGAACCCGGGCCAGGAAGACACGGACTCGGACGGGGAAGGCGACGCCTGCGACGGTGACGACGACAACGACGGCGTGCGAGACGGCGCCGACAGCTGCCCGATGGTAGTCAACCCGGGCCAGGAAGATGCGGACGCCGACGGGTGCGGTGACGCCTGCGACGTGGATGACGACGGCGACGGTGTGACGGACGGCGCGGACAACTGTCCGAGGGTCCCGAACACGGCGCAGGCGGACACGGACTCGGACGGAGAAGGCGACGCCTGCGACTCCGACGACGACGCGGACGGCGTGCTCGACGAGGCCGACAACTGCTCTCTGGTCGTGAACCCCGACCAGACGGACACGGACTCGGACGGCGACGGGGACGCCTGCGACATCGACGACGACGCGGACGGCATGCCAGACGGTGCGGACAACTGCCCGCTCGTGGCCAAC
>CAZQPP010000511.1:654-6236 GCA_964594295.1 uncultured Myxococcales bacterium
GGCGGACAACTGCCCGCTCGTGCCCAACCTCAGCCAGGGCGACTCCGACGGTGACGGAGTCGGCGACGCCTGAGACAACGACGGCGACGGCGACGGCGTGGAGGACGCCGCCGACAACTGCCCGGACGTGCAGAACGCCGACCAGCCGGACACGGACGGCGACGGGGACGGGGACGCATGCGACGATGACGACGACGGCGACGGCAGCCCGGACGCCCTCGACTGCGAGAGCCTCGATCCGGCAGTCTTCCCGGGCCAGACCGAGGCCTGCAACGGCGCAGACGACGACTGCGACTCGGACACCGACGAGGAGGGAGCGGCGGGCTGCGGCACGTGGCACCTCGACTCCGACCGCGACGGCGCCGGCCTCAGCGACGTCTCGAGGTGCCTCTGCGTTGCCGACCCGGGCAGCAGCTACGACGCCGCCTCGGGTGGCGACTGCAACGACTCCAACGCGGCTATCCGCCCCGGCGCGACCGAGACCTGCAACGAGGCGGACGACGACTGCGACGGCGAGACCGACGAGGGCAGCGTCTGCGCGACCCTGCCGACGCCGGCCATCACCGGCTCCACGCCGGGCTCGCCCTCGAGCGAGCGGGACACCACCTTGAGCGGGAGCGCCCCCGAGGACGTGACGGTGCAGGTCTTCACGTCGGCCGACTGCAGCGGGAGCCCCGCGGCCTCCGGGAGCAGCGACGGAGCCGGCTCCTGGTCCCTTGCGGTGAGCGGCGCGAGCAACACGACGACGGTCTTCTACGCCAAAGCCGTAGAGGGCGAGGGCTTCTCGGAGTGCTCCGACGGCTTCGCCTACACCCACGACGGCATCAAACCCAGCGCCCCGACCCTGAGCTCGACCACGCCCGGCTCGCCGGCCGCCGAGCGCTCCCCAGTGGTGCACGGCAGCGCCGAGGCGGGTGCCGCCGTCAGGATCTACGGCGAGCCTTCGTGCGGCGGCGATCTGCTCGCCGAGGGCAGCGCCCGCGAGGACGGCAGCTTCGACCTGCAGGTCACGGTGTCGGCGAACGCGACGACCAGCGTCAGCGCCAGCGCTACCGACGCCGCCGGGAACCTGAGCGGCTGCTCGGCCTCCCTCGCCTACACCCACGACGACGACCCGCCGTCCGCTCCGCAGCCCCGGGGCACGGTGCCCTGCGGCGCCTCCTCCGACACCACGCCGGAACTCTACGGCAGCGCCGAGATCGGCAGCACCGTCAAGGTCTACACGAGCGTCGCCTGCGTGGGCACCCCGGTCGCCACCGTGGTGGCCGACGGCGCGGGCGACTGGAACGTCACGCTGAGCGTGGCCCTCAACAGCAACACGACCTTCTACACGACGGCCACCGACGCGGTCGGCAACACCTCTCCCTGCTCGGACGGGATCAGCTACCTCAACCGCACCTGCGACGAGACCCCCGACGGCTACGACAAGGTGTGGACGGGCGAGGCGAGCACCGACTGGAACAACGCCTCCAACTGGTCTCCCGCCGGCGTGCCCGGCTCGACCGACGACGTCTTCATCTGCGCCGACGCGGCGAACCAGCCGCGCATCACGAGCGGGGCCGGGAGCGTGCGCGACCTGCTCATGTCGGGGGCGACCCTGGACATCAGCGGCCGGGACCTCAACCTCTACGGCGACGCCGTCCTGAGCACCATCAAGGGCACGGGCAGGGTCTACCTGCGCAAGAGCGGCGGCACCCTGCGCGGCTGCGACGTGCGGGCCAACGTCGAGACGGCCGCGAGCATCACGCTCTCGGGCCCGATGCAGTTCTCCGGCCGCTTCGGCGTCAACACGGGCACCCGCCTCTACCTCGGACCGCACACCCTCGAGGCCGACGGCGACTTCTTCTCCTACTGCGGCAACTCCTCCAACGACGGCCTCCACATGACGAACGCCGCCGGCGAGCTGATCGGCGACACCGGCACCCTCTACTTCGTGAACGCCCAGGACCACGGGAGCTGCAACACCGAGGGGCAGCTCACCGCCGGGACCATCCGGGTGCGAAAGGCCTTCGTTGTCAACACCGGGAGCGGTCAGAAGAGCTACAAGGCCTTCGTGTCCACGGGCACGAAGGTGATCTTCGAGAGCGGCACGCCCACCTTCTCCATGACCTCGGGGGAGGGGCGCTCCCTGTCCCGCTTCCACGACGTGGAGTTCCTGGTCTCGGCCAGCACGAGCGGGACCTGGGCCTCCACGGGTCTCGTCACGATCCCCGCGGGCGTTACCGTGACCACCTCCACCGACGCCTACCTCACAGACCTCAACGTCACGGGCGGCATCTTCGACCTCAACGACGACCTCGACGCCGCCGGCACGGTGCTCGTGCAGCAGGGCGGCCGCCTCGACTGCGCCGACGACTGCACCTTCCGCGGCACGACCGACATCCGCAGCGGCTCGCAGCTCATCGTCGGCCGCGCGATGTGGACCACGGCCCTACCCGACTTCGACACCGACACCAGCTACTCCGCCAACAACGACTGGATCGAGGGCGACATCAAGCTGACCCGAGACGTCTACGTGCCCGGCAACGTCCTCACGCAGATTCGCCCCGGCCGAAAGGTCACGGTCAACGGCAACACCTGGGAGATGAGCAGTCTGCTGAGCTACTGCTCCAACGTGTCGGGCGACGGCCTCCGCATGACGGCATCCAACGACCGGGTGATCGTGCGCGGCGCCTTCACGGCGAGCAACGTGACGGACAACGGCTACTGCGACACCGAGGGCCAGCTCAGCGACGGGCAGCTCGAGGTCAGGGGAGCCTTCACCGTGAACCACGGGAGCGGGCAGCGCAGCTACAAGGCCTTCGTCTCGACGGGCACCACGGTGATCCTCAACGGCAGCGCCAACCAGAGCGTGGACTTCAGCGCGAGCGGCCTCCAGTACTCACGCTTCAAGGATGTGCACTTCTCCAACACCGTCAGCGGCGGCTACAACTGGAACGCCTCGGGGGCGGTGACCGTCGACAAGGGCGTGACCGTGCAGACCGCTCAGGACGTCGTGCTCGGCGGCACGCTGACGATCAACGGGGGCAGCCTCGAGGTCAACGACGACCTGACGGTGGACGGCGCCGTCAACGTGAACGACGGAGGCACCCTCGACTGTCAGGACGACTGCACCTTCAAGGGAGCCATGGACATCGTGGGGGGCAGCGAGCTCCTGCTCGGCCGCGGCATGTGGACGGGCGAGGTTCCGTACTTCGAGGGCTCCTCGGCGGCGGTCAACAGCTTCTGGCTCACCGGCGACCTGACCATGACCCGCGACGTCACCGTCCCGGGCGCGAACCACGTCTACATCCGCCCCGAGGCCTCGGTGACGGTCAACGGCCACCGCCTCGAGGTGGAGCACCTCACCTACTACGACACGAACCCCGGCGGCGAGGGCCTCATCATGACCAACCCGGCCGACGTGGTGGTCGTGCGCGCCAACTTCGCCGCCGTCAACGTCCGCGATCACGGCTACGCGACGACGCACGGCAACCTGAGCTCCGGCGCGCTGCACGTGCGCGGCAACTTCGCGGCCACCCACGAGGGCGGCAGCTCCTCCTACCGCGCCTTCATGCCGAGCGGCACCAGGGTGGTCCTCGACGGCTCGAGCGCCCAGTCCGTCACCTTCTCGCAGAGCTCGCCCTCCCACAGCCACTTCGACACCGTCGAGATCCGCGGAGCCGGGCTGAAGACCTCGGCTGTCGACGTCACGGTCGAGGACGCGGTCGAGATCTACAGCGGCGCTCGCTGGAGCTTCACCGGCGGCGCCGACCTCGACGCCGACGGCAGCGTAACGATCGACGGCGGCTACCTCTACGGCGAGCACGACGACAACCGCATCGCCGGGGCCGTGCTCGTCGACAACGGCGGCACCATCGACTTCCCCGCCCGGGTCACCTTCGACGACCAGGTCACCGTCCGGAACGGGTCGACCATGACCGGCGGGAACGCCAACTTCGCGACGCGCCTGCCCGACGTCGATGACATCCGGACCAGCACCTACTTGGTCGCCACCAACTACGTGACCGGCGATGTGGTGATGGTCCGGGACGTCGAGCTTCCCGACGTGGCGCTGATCGTCAACATGGGCAACAGCCTCAGCCTCGCCGGTCACACCCTCACCCACGGGGGCTCCTTGACCTACTACTGCAGCAACACCGATCGTGACGGCCTCCGGATGACCGACCCCAACGACCTGCTCGTCGTCGGAGACAGCTTCACCGCCACCGTGCCTTGCGACCACGGGCGCTGCACGACCGAAGGCCAGCTCAGCCAGGGCGAGATCCGCGTCGCCGGGAGCTTCACGCAGAGCCACGCGGGCGGTAGCACCGGAGAGCGCGCCTTCGCCTCCACGGGCACGAAGGTCGTCTTCAACGGGACGGGCGCGCAGAACGTGAGCTTCTCGAGGCCGGGGGCGACGCGCTCCCGCTTCCACTCCGCCGAGTTTGGAAACTCCGGCACGGTGACCTTCCAGACCGCGGCGGCGTTCAACGGCGACGTGCTCGTCGGCTCCGGCGCGACGGTGCAGCACCACGGCACCAGCGCCGACTGGGACCTCAACGGCGACCTTCACATCGAGGGCGGCGCCGTCACCACCAAGGGCGAGTGCGACGTGGCTGGCGACGTGAGCATCAGCGCCAACGGGGCGTTCACCAGCACGAGCGAGATCCCTGCCTTCCGCGGGCGCGTGAGCCTCAGCGGCGGCGGCAGCATGAGCGGAGCCCGCGCGTACTTTTACGGCCAGCTCCCGCAGGTGGACGGCGGCACCTACTCCGTAGGCACGACCGACGTGCGCGGCGACGTCGAGCTCGACCACGACCTCACGCTCGGCGGCACCCAGGACCTCGCCATCGCGAGCAACGCCTTCCTCGAGATCGGCGGCAACACCCTCGTAGTCGGTCGCAACCTGACGAGCGAGATCGGCAACACCTCGGGCAAGGGCCTGCGCATGACGGTCCCGAGCAGCGTCCTCGACGTGAACGGCAACGCCTACTTCACAAACCTCTACGACCACGGCAATGCGTCCAGCGCGGGCCTGCTCAGCGCGGGGGAGCTCAGGGTCGCCGGCGGCTTCACCGCCAGCTGCGCCGGAGGCGCCTGCGGCCAGAGGAGCTTCGTGTCCACGGGCACCCGCGTCGTCTTCGACGGTACGGGCAGCCAGACCGTCTCCTTGCGGAGCTCGAGCGCGAGCAACAACCGCTTCAGCGACGTCGAGGTGCGAAACGCCGTCAACGTGATCTTCAGCGGCGCGGTCTACTCCTCCGGGGACCTCGACCTCTACGGCCGCCTCGACGGCAGCAGCGGGGGCGACACCGTCGCGGGTACCTTGACGTTGCGCTCCGGCAGCACCCTGGACAACAACCCGTCTACCTTCAGCGTCGGCTCGTGCACGAAGGAGCAGGGCATCACGATCGACGGCGCGGACCCCTGCCCGTAGGGGCTCGCCCGCCGCGTCGCAGGACCGGACGACGAGCCACGCGCACAGCTGAGTGCTCGCGTAGCCGGGTAACCGCATGCCCGCATAACCGCATGCCCGCATAACCGCATGCTCGCATGCCCGCATGCCCGCATAACCGCATAACCGGATAACCGCATAGCCG
>CAZQPP010000512.1:0-6214 GCA_964594295.1 uncultured Myxococcales bacterium
TTGCTGTGTGCGGCCTTCTTGATGCTCGCCATGGTCATGTCCTCCAGCTGCTAGAGACCGGGGGACGGCCACGGGGGGATCCGCTATTTGTCGTCATCGTCCGGCCCCTGTTGCTTTACGGTGTAGGGGTTGGGCACGGCCTCGGGGCTGTTGGCGCAGTCCCGGGGCCACCTCCGAGGGTGCGCGAAACCGGGTCGCGATGCAAGCTGCGGAGCCAGAGCATCACCGAGGGCCCTCCTTGAGCAGCGCCCGGAGCCCACCCGTGCCCGCCTCCTGCCTGCCCGACGCTCGGCGCTTCCGAGTCTTCCCGGAGCCGTGGACCTCCGCCCACCAGGTGTCCACGTCGGTCGCCCGCCACCCGTAGTGAGGCCGGGCATCGGAGCCCAAGTTTACCCATGGCTGATCCAGGCCAAGGCTCTCAGACCGGAGCATAGCCGCCTTCACGGTCTCACGGTGGACTCTCAGGCGCTCACAGACCTCTTCGTGCGTCAGCCAGATCGGGCCTTCGGGATGCGCTGGCCCCCTGCTGACCACATCCAGGGCAGCCGCTGCAATCTCGATCCGCCGCACCAACTCCTCGAACCTCGACGAAGGCTCCGAGCACAACGGACTCGTGCTGCCTCCTCGGTCCCCTGAGCCGTCCCGAGCTCCGGCCGGCACCAGCGGAACGACTCGACCGTCTGCAAACTCGATGCGCACCCGGGCGATCCCCAGGTCGGCGAGCTGCGCCTCGAGGCGCCTGGTGGGGGGCTCCCTCACCGCGCCTCCCCGTCGACCCGCCAGCCCCAGCGCGACCTTCGATGGCAGGAGTCGCACTCAAGCTGCGCCGCCAACGTGTTCCGGCGACCGCAACTGCAGACCCAGTCGAACCGTGCATGGACCGGCCCGCGGTCCTCGGCAGAGCGCGCCACGGCCCTGATCTCGCGCGCGAGGGCCTCGAGGTTCGCCTCGACCCGTGCCTGCCGGCTCTTGTCCTCCCGCCGCGCGTGTACGTGGGCTCCTACAAGCCACTCGACCATCCTGCACAGCCCACCGATCACCTCAGGGAGGGACGAGGACACCAGCTCCACCTGCTTCAGGTTGCGCCACTGCTTCAAGAGGCGCTCAACGGCGTCGGGCTCGATGCCGTGCTCGGCGACTATTGCGGTCGTGCTCGCGCCGGCCTCAAAGGCGCCGAACACCACGGCCGCCACCTCACCGGCGGGGGAGACTGAGGACAGCACGGGGATCTCTACGCCGACCGTGGAGCCCGCCTCGCCTCGCGCGGAACAACGGTTTCGTCTCGAGTCCTCGTTGTCGCCGTCCGGGACGCGCGCAGCCGCATGGCGACCGGCATCCTGGCGGTCTTCGCTGGGACTGGATGGCCGGCGGCTCACCTCTTCTCCTCCTCCTCCTCGGGAAGCCATCCCCAGCTCGACTCGAGGCCGCACGCCGTGCACTCGACCTTCGCCGCTACGAGCCCTCGGGCTCCACAGGCGCAAGTCCACTTCGGCCGCAACCCGGCCAGGGGATCGTCCTCGACTCGACGAGCCACGGCGCCGAGCGTCGCCTTGAGCTGCTCAAGCCGCGCGGTCATGTTTCCGCGCAGCTCGTCCACGGCCTCGAGCTTCTCGACGCGCTCCTGCAAGTCGGCAAGCGCGGCCGGGACCGACGGGGAGGAGGTATCTGCTTCTTTGAGGTCCCGCCACTCCCGGTGCAAGCGAGCGACGACGGCCGGTTCCACGGCATGCTCGGCGACAATCGCCGTCAGCGCCTTGCCAGCGTCAAGTTCGCCAAAGACCAAGGCTGCGACTTCGCCGTTAGACGGAGGTGTAGGTGCCTCGATCGGCGGAACTGCGTGCTGGCCCTCCGTGGGTAGCTCGACGGTCGTAGGCGAGCATTCCTCATCGGCCGGCCTGAGGGCCAACAGGTCGGCCGCCTGGAAGACGTGCCTTCCCGCTGCATCGAGGGTGAACGGCACGAGACCCTGGGCGGCGTGCCGACGGATCTGAGTCCGCGAAAAGCGTGCCACCTCGGCAGCGGCACGCCAGCCGACAACGACACCGTCATCCAAGTGCTGGTTCTTCGAGGATCCCATGGGGTGGTCTGTCAGCTCCTATGAACGTCGTGTTCAGCGAGAGGTGCCGGCCCGTCGGCACGCACCTGGGCACCTACAGCGGCCCCCGAGGCGGCCCCTCTTTGGCCTGCTGGCGCGGGTGCCGGGCACCCCGGGCTGGCCCCGGGAAGGGACTAGCCCGGCACCCGCAGAATGGGTGGGCTCGCTCACGAGTCCTGCTGCTCGTCCGCACCGTCGTCGGCCTCCGCGGATGCGGCGAGTTCGGCCGGCTCGGGGACTTCGTTGTCGGCAGACCCCCCAAAGGGGATCTCCTCCCCGAAGGCTGCAGCGGCGCCGGCTGCCTGTTCAACCATCGCCAGCCTGTAGTCCACTTCGCATAGGTCCGAGAAGGACAGGGCGTCGAGCACGTACAGATCGATTCTCTCCCCTATGCGGCGGCGCAGCAGCCGGACGGCGGCAAGCAGTTCCTGGTCTTCCTTGGAGGGGCCTATCTGGTCGTTCATGAAATTCACCTGAGACGAGTGAAGGGAGGTGCTGACACCCAGGCAGAGCCGGACAGGCGGAGGAAGTTGGAGGCGCCGGCCTCAAGCCCTGGGCGGTCCGGAAACTGGTCTTTCTGACCCACCCAGGTGGACCACGCGGCCACGGCGCAATCCGTGCCGGCATCGGGAGGGGGTTTTCGGCCCGGGGCTTCACGACCGCTCCCCCGCGAGCTTTCGCTCGATTGCCCGACGCAGGGTCGCGCGCAGCACCTTCAATACCATCGCCACGGAACGCTGAGAGCGACCGGCCTTCAGCATTGCGATGGCGCGCTCCACGTCCACATCCCGGCGGGGGTGCCCCAGTAGCTGACCCTGCCGAGTGCGTGTCTGGAGGCAACAGGCCACATCGCGCGGCCGGCACCGTACGACGGCCGCTCCGAGAAACACCGAGCGCGGTCCGCCGCCTGTCGAGCGCCAGCGGCGCAGAGTCTGCGCGGCCACACCAGGAAGGTTGGCATGTTGGCGTTCGGCCATCAGCAGCTGGCAGAAGAACCTGCTCAGGGGTGCAACACCAGGTGGGTCTTTCCTGCCTGCGGCTTCCAAGGACCGTTCTGGGACACGTGCGTCCATGGCCGCAAGGAAGGCACTCCAGGGCCTATGTCTCTAGCCCTGTCGCTCTCAGAGCCGAAACGCCAGGTCAGCCCACAACTACTGCTCGTGCCGCGCTCTGCCCATCGAGAGCAACAGGGCTAGAACTCTGTCGACATCACACGTCCGCCCCGGATGTCGGAGTTCATCCTCGATTGCCCCCAACCAAATCCTCTTCCTCCTTCGGCCTCCTGTGCCTTCTGCTTCCCCCGCGTGCCGCTACCGCCTTCCGCACGACGTTAAGGACGGTCCTGTACTCGAACCACCTGTTCTTTTCGCCGTCCTTTCCCTCCAGGCCCAGCGGTGTCGTACGGGAGATGTCCGGCACATCCAGCCCGATCAACGCCAAGGAGATCTCGGTTTCGGTCACATCCTCTCCAGCGAGCCTGTGGTTCCAGAGCGACCTCACCAGAGCTTCGAGCGGACGTCGGGAGTTGGAGCGCTTGCCGAAGTGCTCGTCCAAATGCTGATGGACCCCGATCCATGTCTGGCAATGCACACCCAACTGGTCAGCCAGTTCGGCCGCTATCCCTCGAAGAAGTGGCCGCCGCAGCGGTCGCAGGTATTCGCCGACCTCGTCACGCTCGAAGCAAGACCCAGTTCTCTCCACGTCCGCATCGTTGCCGGAGCGGTCGATTTCTCGAGGCACCCTTTCCCCTGCCAGCCAGCGCAGAAGCTCATACAGGTTGGTGAGCACGGCCAGGTCGTGTGTCTCGACGGCCCGTTCTCGCAACCGCGACGGGATCCCCCATTCCCCTTGCAGTTCGCGATCGCGCCCTACCCGCAGCCGCTCGAAGAAGTAGTGGGCGTAGTCGTCGGCAACTTCGGGGCACCAACCTCCTGCCTCCTCGACCACGACGTTCCCGCCCTCGATCCCCAACGCGGGCACTTGCGTCGGCCGGCCAAGCTTCTCCGGCCATGTGTTCCTGATGTGGCGACGCGCTTGCTCGGGTGTGTAGTACGTTTCCATCGTCATGCTCCGCAGGCAACGCCCCTCGGTCGTCGGGCGGCCTCCGTCACTGGTGCGGGCGGCCACACCGAGTTCACTTCAGGTCGTACGTTCATCCTGCAGCTTCACGCGTCAGATTGACAGTACGAACACTTGTCCGGTGTTGCCATCACCGCAGGAATGTGGTAATCGCCGTTGGCGAGCTTGTCGTGTTCGGCGGGTTGCTGAACAGGAGGTTGCGGTGTCCGTGAGCGCAAGGATGGCCAGACATGCCGTTGCGACTCTGCCGCAGGGTCCAGCGGTGTGCGGCCGCATTGACCGTTTCCCCTCTGGTCGCTCCGTCCGCCTGCTGGCGCATGCCCGAGACACGAGTTGACGGTGCGCGACAGGTGCGTGGGCAACTACGAGAGCAGGGGCCAGATGTTCTCCATGCTCCTTACGCATCCAGCACATCGTTGGCGGGATCATCTTCGGTGCTCATGCGCTTCGCACGTTGTCTTGCGTAGCTCTCGCGCCTGCAGACAATGCACGACATCTCGTGCGTAGCCCGCCAGGCGTCGTGTTGGGGTGACGCCTGCCCGAACCGAATGGAGCTGGACCGCGGGCCGGTAGGAAGAAGGACCAAGACCGCCACCAACCAGCGTCGCCGTAGGTCAGAAGCCAGCACCGACAGACAGCACGAGTGGTCGGGACGGCAGTGGCTTCCCCCCGAAAGGAGGTGCGTGTTGGGGAGCGCCGAAAGGACCACCGATGCGAGGTAACGTACGGTAATGTATGTTACCGTATCAAAGCGATTTTGCTGTATTTTCCATGGCTTGTGCGCTGCTTGAGCGGTAAGAAGGGCTTTGATGCTATCGGCGCGATAGCCCCTGTTACAGGGCTTCTCTCTCCCGTGCTCGTCGCCTACTTCGTGCCTGACGGCATTGCCTTCCCATGCCTCGGAGGTGGCTGCCTCACCGCGGTCCCCGAGCCATGCTTCGGGCTCCACCCGGACGAAGGACTGCTCCGCCGCGGCGACCAGACGGTCTGCGGGGCGATCTGCTCCGCCACCTCGCCCGCTACCAAGCCACCGTGGTGCCGTCTGACCGGGAGCACCCAACCCGTCGACACAAGCCTCTAGCAGGCTCCGGCTGTTGCGCGATGGACATCGCGGCCGAAGGAACTCGAACTGCTAAACGCCTTCGCGCCCCCGCATCGATTGCCGAGAGCACGCCAAACTCAAGCTAGCGAGCCGTGGTCCCGGGTGCGGCCGGTCGGAGCTCCAGCTTTCCAACACCGGCGTCCGCGACCGGGTCGCAGATGCCGCCCTCCCGGCCCGCAGTCGTGCCGCTACGCCGGTGGGCGACTACTGACCCGAGCCCGCCCCTTTTTGCTTCCGCCCGCGCTTCGGCGGCTGTGCGGGCACATCGCCGAGCCTACCCGCGAGATGGGCGCCTACGCCGGGCTCCTCCACGTCCACGAGGTCAGCAACCCGCACCTGGAGCGCCTGCGCGAGCTTCTTCAGGTGGAGCGCCGAGGGGTTCCGCCGCCCCTGCTCCACCTCCCGAAGGTATCGGACGGACAGCCCGACCACCGCGAGACCCTCCTGGGTCTTCCCGACAAGCCATCGAGCCCGTCGCACGTTCTCGCCAAGGCGGCGTAGGAATTCGGCGTCGTCCACGCTCCGTGCGTAGCCCAGGGCGATGCATGGAAAACAGTACACAGTTGTGGTAGGAATTACCGCGAGTCGACCTGGGCCATGCCTCAAGACGGAGGACGAGATGAGCACGGGCAGTCGAGTTTGGGTGGTGGGCTTCGCGCTAGTTTTCATGTTGGCCGCCTGCGGCTCCGACAGCAGCGAGGTCGAGGGCACTCCTCCAGGGGGACAGGCGGGCACGGCCGGAGCTGCCTGCTACCCGAACGGCACCTGCAACGCAGGCCTCGAATGCACGAGCGGCACCTGCGTCGCGACCTCAACGCCGAGCACGGGCTCAGATGTCGCCTCGTCCGACGATGACATGGCCGGCAGCAAGGACCCGGGAGGCACCGTCGATCCCGGCAGCAAGGCCGACCCCGGCGGACCAATGGACCCAGGCGACG
>CAZQPP010000513.1:0-6213 GCA_964594295.1 uncultured Myxococcales bacterium
GCAGCGGCTCCAGTCCCGCCGCCAGGAGGCTGACAAGCCGCTCAACGGCCGCCACGCGCTGGGCGTCCGGCAGGGCAAGCGCCGCGTTGCGGAGCGGAAGAAGGCCACCAGGCAGGCGAACAAGAGCAAGGAGAAGGCGAGCAAGGCCTACAAGGAGTCGGTGAAGCTCTACGATGCGGACAAGCTGCTCGGCTCCTTCGAGGCGGCCGACCGCATGTACCAGCTGCTGCCCAACGCGAGCACCGCGCTCTACCGGGCGGAGCTCTTGGAAGACCTCAACGACCCCTGCGAGGCCCTCGCCGGCTTCCTCGTCTCCTTCGACCTCGACCCGACCGAAGACGAGGAGCCCGACATCGAGTCCGGGCTGAATCGCGCCGGCGCCGCCTGTGCCGGCGGCTATGGGTGGGCGCGGATCGAGGTGACGCCCGCGGAGGCGGAGGTGCGCATCTCCAACCAGCGGGTACCCATCGACCGCACGATCGGGCTGAAGGCGGGGGATCACGAGGTCAAGATCAGCGCGCCCGGTCACGCCGGCCTTCGGACCACGATATCGGTGCTGCCGGGCATGCAGGCCAAGGCCGGCTTCGCGCTCCACCGCCTCGGAGGGCAGATCCCGCCTGCTCTCCCAGCGACAGCCCCCGCCGGAGGAGCCGACGCGGAGCTGCCGCCGCCCCCCCCGGAGATCATGACCCCACGCACCTACAGCGCCGTCGAGCCCGATCACACCATCGCCTGGCTCTTCATGGGCGGAGGCGCCGCGCTCGTCGCCGGGGGAGTCGGGGTGCACCTGTGGGCCAACGCCACCAGGGAGGAGTCCAACGAGTACGCCCGGCCGAGGGACGACATCTCGGAGATCGAGCGCCTGCCCAAGTACAACGACCTGCGAGACTCGGCCAAGGCACGCGCCATCACGGCCTATGCGCTCTACGGAGGCGGGGCGGCAGCCATCGCGACCGGCGTGTACCTCTTCTTGCGTGAGCCCTCCTCAGACGCATCCTGGGCCGGCATCGCCCCGTTGTCCCTGCCCGACGGCGGCGGGCTCCTCTTGTGGAGCAGGTGGTGAGCCCGGCCCGCCTGCGCGAGCACCTTGGGCCCGCACTCCTGGCGGTCGCGGTGCTCCTCGGCTCATGCGTCGCCCAGGAGAGCTTCCGCTACGATGACACGCGCGCGGTCGAGCCGGAAGACGCACCCGCCGAAGGTGGAGCGACCACGGACCTCGGCCCCGGCGCGGACGAGGACGCCGGCGCCGACGTGCTCCCGGACGCTGAGGACGCCGATGACGCCGCCGGCGCAGACGCCAAGACCGACGCCGGCGAGGACGCGGGAGAGGACGCGACGGAGGACGCGGCGGACCCGGGCCCAGCCTGCGGAGAGGCCCCCTTGTGCGAGCTTCAGATAGGCGCCTGTGAAGGCTCCCGGCCCCAACCAGAGCGCTGCGTGGACGGGGAATGGCAGCCCTGCGGAGCGGCGGACTACGCTCGCCACAACCCCGTCTACCAGGTGGCCCCGGAGGCTCGCTGCGACGCCCTCGACAACGACTGCGACGGCGAGACCGACGAGGACCTCGGCGGGCTCTGCAACTGCGGGGACGGCACCTGCGAGCGCAACGGAGGAGAGACCGAGGAGACCTGCCCCTGCGACTGCGACCGCGGGCCGGACGACACCTGCGACGGCAGAGACAACGACTGCGACGGCGAGACCGACGAGGAGGCCTGCGACGACGGCTCGGTCTGCACCGAGGATCGCTGCGGCGAGGACGGGGAGTGCGTGTTCGAGCCGGCCCCGGACGACACCTCGTGCGGCGACGGCGACGCCTGCAACGGGCTCGAGCTGTGCAAGGCAGGCGAGTGCGTAGCTGGAGAGGCCCTCGACTGCGACGACGGCGAGCCGTGCACTGACGACGCCTGCGACCCGGTCGAGGGCTGCCGGAGCGAGCCCAACGAGGCCGCCTGCGAGGACGGCAACGCCTGCACCGAGGGCGACCGCTGCGCCGACGGCGCGTGCGTGCCGGGAGCCCCGCCCGACTGCGACGACGGCGACCCCTGCACCGACGACCGCTGCAGCATCTCGTCCGGCTGCGAGCACACCGACAACGAGGCCGACTGCGATGACGGGAGCCCCTGCACGACCGAGGACTACTGCCGCGGCGGCGAGTGCTTCGGCGGACCGCCGCCCGACTGCGACGACGGCAACCCCTGCACCGAGGATCGCTGCGACCCCGAAGACGGCTGCGTGAACCCGCCCAACGCCGAGCCCTGCGACGACGGCGACGAGTGCACCGTGAACGAGGTCTGCAGCGGCGGCACCTGCGGGGGCGGGGAGGAGATCCCCTGCGACGACGACAACCCGTGCACCGACGACGCCTGCGACGCGGGCACCGGGTGCACGCACACGCCCAACACCGAGCCCTGCGACGACGAGGAGCCCTGCACGACCGAGGATCGCTGCGCCGACGGCGAATGCGTCGGGGGGCCGCCTCCCTCCTGCAACGACAACAACCTCTGCACCGACGACAGCTGCGACGCCGCGGCGCCGGGCGCGGGCCCCGACGGCTGCCTGTCGGTGCCCAACGAGCGCCCCTGCGACGACAACGACGCCTGCACCATCGGCGACGTGTGCTCCAGCGGCGGGTGCACGGGAGGAGGGCCACAGGACTGCGAAGACGGCAACCCCTGCACCGACGACGGCTGCGATCCCGGCACCGGGTGCGTCCACACGGCCAACGAGAGAGAGTGCGACGACGGCAACGAGTGCACCAGCGACGACCGCTGCGCCGAGGAGAAGTGCAAGGGCGTCGACACCTCGCTGGTCGACTGCGACGACGGCGACCCCTGCACCGACGACGGCTGCGTCCCGGCCACGGGTTGCACTCACGAGGACAACACGGAGCCCTGCTCGGACGGCGACGAGTGCACCCTCGGCGACCGCTGCGAAGACGGAGACTGCGTGGGCGGGCCGCCGCCGGACTGCGACGACCAGGACATCTGCACCGACGACGCCTGCGACCCTGAGAAGGGCTGCACCCACGACAACAACTTCGCGCCCTGCGACGACGACAACGAGTGCACCACCGGCGACGAGTGCGCCGGCGGCACGTGCAAGGGCTTCGACACCTCCGAGATCGACTGCGAGGACTCGAATCCGTGCACGGACCCGACCTGCGATCCGAAGACGGGCTGCACCTACGAGCACAACACCGCGCCTTGCGACGACACCAACCCCTGCACCACCGAGGACGCGTGCAAGGACGGAGGCTGCGTCGGCGGGCCGCCGCCGGACTGCGACGACAACGAGGTCTGCACCGACGACTTCTGCAACGAGACCGCGGGCTGCGACTCCGTGCCCAACACTCTGCCCTGCGACGACGCCGACGAGTGCACCGACGGGGACACGTGCAGCGGCGGGAGCTGTCAGCCGGGCATCGTCGTGAGCTGTGACGACGAGCTGCCCTGCACCCTCGACCAGTGCGACCCCAAGCGCGGGTGCGTGCACCTGCCGCAGGAGGGGCCGTGCGAGGACGGCAACAAGTGCTCGAAGGACGACTACTGCGACTCCGGCGCCTGCAAGCCGGGCTCCGCCGTCGACTGTGACGACAAGGACCCCTGCACCGACGACCACTGCAACCCGGACGAGGGCTGCAGCTACACGCTGAACACGGCTCCCTGCGAGGACGGCGACGCATGCACCGAGGGAGACACCTGCGACGAGGGCCAGTGCAAGACCGGCGACGCGGTCAGCTGCGACGACTCCAACGTCTGCACCGACGACGACTGCGAGTCCGGCACCGGCTGCATACACACCAACAACGAGGCCCTCTGCGTGGACGGCGACGCGTGCACCGAAGGAGACACCTGCAAGGAAGGGCAGTGCGAGCCGGGGCCGCCCGCCGACTGCGACGACTCGAACCCCTGCACCGACGACGACTGCGACTCCGGCACCGGCTGCATTCACTCGAACAACGACGCCGCCTGCGAGGACGGGGACCCCTGCACTACCGGGGACACGTGCGCCATCGGAGGCTGCGTCGCCGGCTCGGGCTCCCTGGTCTGCGACGACGACAACGTCTGCACCGACGACAGCTGCACGCCGGGGCTCGGGTGCGTGTACACGCCCAACACCGCCCACTGCGACGACGGCTGGGTCTGCTCCACCTCCGACATCTGCGAAGGCGGTCGCTGCGCGGGCAAGGGAGTGCTCGACTGCGGCGCGGGCTACGAGTGCACGACCACCGGCAACTGCGACCTGGTGCCTACCTCGCTCGTGCTCCCGGAGGGCTTCGTGCTCGTCCCCGCGGGCACCTTCGTCATGGGCTCCCTCGCGGAGGAGGCGGGGCACCAGAGCGACGAGGCCCCCGTCAGGGACGTACAGATCTCGCGCCCCCTGCTGGTGTCGAAGACCAAGGTCACCCAGGCCCAGTGGCGGACCCGGTTCGGGACGGACCCGTCGCACTTCGGCTCCTGCGGCGACGACTGCCCGGTGGAGAGCGTGAGCTGGTGGGAGGCGCTGGCCTACTGCAACTCCCTTTCCGACGCAGAGGGCCTCGAGCAGTGCTACCAACTCAACGGCTGCAACGGAGAGACACCGGGAGAGGGCCTCGAGTGTGGGAGCGCGGCCTTCTCCGGGCTGGACTGCACGGGCTACCGCCTGCCGACCGAGGCCGAGTGGGAGTACCTGACCCGCGCCGGGACGACCACCGCGAGCTACAACGGTGACCTGTCGGACCTCGACTGCGCCTCTCCCGAGGTGGCCGCCATCGCCTGGTACTGCGGGAACGCAGAGCAGAGCACCCACCCGGTGCGCTTGAAGAAGCCCAACGGCTGGGGTCTCTACGACATGCTCGGCGAGGTGTGGGAGTGGGTCTGGGACCGCTACGGCTCGGAGTACTACCTCGAGCGGGCGACCGCCCTCGCCGGCGCGCCCGACGTCGATCCTCTCGGCGCGGTGACGGGCACCCTGCGCACCTACCGCGGCTGCTCCTGGAACAGCCGCGCTCGCGATTGCCGGGCAGCGCAGCGGGCGCCCCAGCTCGCGGGGCTCGCCGACCGCTTCCTGGGCTTCCGGCCCGTGCGCTCGTTGGTCTTCCCGGAGCTCCCCGACGGTAGCGCCTGCGGAGGCGCCCAGGACTGCAAGTCGGGCTTCTGCAAGGACGGGGTGTGTTGCGACAAGGCCTGCACGGCTGACTGCGTCTCCTGCGGGCTCGCCGGCAAGGCAGGCACCTGCTCCAACGTGCCGAACGGAGAAGAAGACGCGGACACCTGCAGCGGCCAGAGCTCGTGCGACGGCGCAGGCGGGTGCACCTGCACCCCCTCGTGCGCCGGGAGCGCGTGCCAGTCGGACGGCTGCGGCGGCGTCTGCGGCGCCGAGACCTTCGCCGCGGAGTCCTTCGAGAGCGACAACGCCGGCTACGTGGCCTCGGCTCCCGACGTCGCCGGGGGCAACAACCCCGACGCGGCCTGGCAACGCATCAAGGTGGTCGACCGGGCCAGCGACGGCCTGGTCTCCTTCTACTTCGGCGATCCGGTCAACCACAACATGGGCGGCCCAGGAGACGCTCGCGCCCAGGGGACCCTCCTCTCTCCCGCCTTCGACATCCCCACCATCGGCACGACCTGGGCCGAGATGGACCTGTGGATGGACACGAGGTGGCTCGACAACGACTTCTCGACGGGCAAGCCCCTCGGGCTCTCCCCCACGTCCTTCCCCGAGGACCACCACGCGAGCTACATGGCCTCCGATGCCGAGAAGTCGGCCGTGCTGCTGCCCGACAACTCACAGACCTTCAAAGAGGACCTGCTCTACATCCGCGTGGTGGACCCCCACGGGGGCGGCTTCGGCGTGGAGACGCGCACCAACGTCTGGTACTCGGGCTACGTCTTCGGCTTCGCCAACAGCGGCTTCGAGACCGTGCGGGTCGACCTCACTCCGTGGGCGGGGAGCACCGTCAAGCTCGAGTGGTACTTCGACACCTACTTCACGCCCGTGAACGCCCACGAAGGCGTGTACCTCGACAGGGTGAGCCTGGGACACAGCTGCTCGCACCGCGCGACCCTCGAGTGCGTCGGCATGCAGGACTGCAGCTTCGACGGCGACCTCTGCACTCAGAACACCTGCGAGTCCCACGAGTGCGGGACCACTCCCTCGGGCGCGGCGGGCTGCCCCTAGTCCTAAAACAAGCGATTAGCCATTAGCCGTTAGCCATTAGCTCAGGCATTC
>CAZQPP010000514.1:0-6193 GCA_964594295.1 uncultured Myxococcales bacterium
CCGTTCTGCCTCCAGGGCACCTCCGAAGCGCGCATTCTACTCCCCGGCGCCGCAATTGCGACCACCCGAAGTCCGGATCTGGGCTAGAATCGGGGGGCCTTCAGGCTGAGCGCAATGACCCGGACGAGAGAAGATCCGAGACCTCCCCCGCTCCCCGTCTTCCTCGGAGCCTTGGGTGCGCTCCTGATCTGCGCCCAGCCCGCCTTTGGGGCCAGCGGGGAGGCGACCGCCTGCCGCGATCTGAGCATCGCCAAGTGGAACGTCCCGCCCGCGTGGAAGAAGGTCAAGAAGGGTGTGCGGCTATGCCTCGCTCCCCTCGCCCGGGCGAACAAGGAGCCCTGCCGCGTGGAGCGCGTCGTCGAGGTCCGGAGGGCGCCCGGAGGGGGCGCCGTCATCTCGTGCAGGAGCGCCTGCACCGCCGTTCAGGACCTCGTGACGGGCAAGGGTACGCATCCCTTCGCCGTGACGTGGCGCGTATGGCCCGGGAGCCCTCCATGGAACCGCTTCGGGGTGATCGAGTGCCGCCCGGGTGATCTGCTCGCCGGCGCCGGCGGAGCCCCCAAGAAGCCTCCTCCGCGCGCAGAGCCAGAGACACCCCGGGCTCCAGCCGAGCAGCACACGACTCCCGAGCCCCCCCGTACCGCCGCTCCCCTACCGGCGCCCTCCGAGCCGGACCCGATCTTCGGCCAGGTCCCGGAGCGCCGGGCGAGCTGCCTGCCGGCCGCTGACACGGCGGCCCGGGACGCCCTGCGCCAGTGCGAGCGTAGCCTCGTCGAGTGCGTCGAGCGCATGGAGGCCCTCGAGCCAGCGGCGGAGCAGCGTGAGCGACCGGCTGACGGATGCGGCGACACGGCGGCCACGCCGCGCCGCCCTGAGGTCTGCGTCTTCTCCGACTCGCCGAGAGGCTTCGGCGCGACGAGCCGCACCCTCGTCGTCGGGAACGTGCCCTTCCGCTTCGTCCGCGTCGGCGGCGGCCGGGTCAGGCTCGGCTTCTCGCTGAAAGAGGCGCGCCGCGTCACGCACGGCCTGAGGGGCAAGGACCCCGCACGGCGGGCGATCTTCGACGCCTGGCCTGCCTACGAGGAGACCCTCTCGCCGTTCTGGCTCCTGGACCGAGAGATCACGGGTCGGCAGATGACCGCGGTCTTGAAGGACAGCCCCTACCCCCCCGACGACAGCCCGGCGCGCCCGGTCTCCTGGGAGCAGGCGACGCTCTTCGCCGCCGAGCTTCAGACCCTCTGCCCCAACACGGTGGTAGCGCTCCCGACGGAGGCCGAGATCGAGCACGCGGCGAAGACCCTCGGCGCGGCGCGCAGCAAGTCACGCCGGGCCCTGCCGAGCTGCACCACGCGGACCGGCGTCCCCCTCAGGGGAGAGGTCCTCGGTCTGCTCGGCGGCCTGTGGGAGTGGACCTCTACGCCCTGGCGTCCTTATCCGCGAAACCGCAAAACCCGCCGCGTCGCCAACGCCCACGTGCTCCGGGGCGGCTGCAGCGGCTGCCCGCCGACCATGTGCACGCCGGAGGCCCGCGTGGCCGGTGTCGCAGGGAGCGACGTGCCGACGGGCTTCAGGGTCGTGTTGAGGGAGAGGCCGTAGTCGCTCCGGCGAGCGGGTGGACGAGGAGGTGGAGGGGAGACGTGCACGAGCACGGGTACGAGACGAGTACGTGGGAGGGTGGGCGCGGCGCTACGGCAACCGCTCGAGGAAGCTCCCCGGGACGCAGACGGGCGGCACGCCGTCGAGCTCGGCGTAGTAGCAGACATAGCCCTCCTCCCATCGGCAGTCCGCGTTCTCTTCGCAGGCCCGCAAGCATGCCCGCATGTCGATGCCCCCGGGGGTGGAGCCGACGAGCACGGAGGCGTCCACGCAGGTCCCATTCGACCCGCACTCTGCGTCGCTGTTGCAGGGGAGCTTGATGCACATGCCGTTGGGGATGGTCATGCCCTCGGTGTCCATGCCGATCGACCTCAAGAGATCGTCGTTCATGCACATGCCGTGCGTGCAGTCCGTGTTCGTCGCGCAGGCGTCCCCTATCGCTCCCTCGGAGCCCGGGTCGGGATCCGGGTCCGGGTCGGGATCGGGGTTGTCGGGGTCGGGGCAGACCCCGTCGCGGCAGCCCATCTCCTCAGCGAGGTAGTTGGGCACGCAGCCGCCGAACATGTCCCCGGCGTCGAGCCTCCAGCAGCCGTAGCCCTCAGCGTGCCTGCACTCGTGCGAGCTCATGCACCTGCGGAGACACAGGGAGAAGGGCACCCCGATCCACCTGCTCGCCTCACTGCAGAGCCCCAGATCACCGCAGCTACCGTCCCCTTCGCAGGGCTTGGAGCACATGCCTCCCGGGAGATGAACGCCCTCGAGGCCGATCTCCGCCATCATCTCGGCGCTCAGGCACATCCCGGTATCGCAGTGCTCGTTCGTCTCGCAGGGAGCGCCGACCTCGCCGTCGGCAGGTGGCGACACGTCGGGGAGGGAGACGACATCGGGGCGATAGCCGCCGAGATCCCAGGCTGGACCTCCCGGATCACCGACGCCGCCGCCCGAGCCCGCGTCCCAGCCCACCGTGCCGCCGCCCGCGTCGGGGTTCGGGCCCACCGGAGCGGGGCTCACGCAGGTGTTGGCCGCGCCGGCGCTGCCGTCGCTGCACACGAGGCCTTCGGCGCAGCGGTTTCCGGGGCCGCCCGGGATACCGGCCTGCCCACAGGGCTCACCGGCGAGCGCGGTGCTCCGAGCGCACACCCCGGCGATCCTGCCGGCGTAGGAGATGGCGACGCAGCGCAGCTGCTCCGTGCCCTCAGCGCAGCGCCCGCTGCCGTCGGGGCACACGGCCGCGCAGTGCTCGTCGGCGCCGCACATGACGCCCACCCCGGCGCAGCCGGGCACCTGGCACATGGCCGGGCTCATGTAGGTGTTGCAGGTGCTGCCGTCGGGGCACGCCTTTCCGCCGTCGCAGACCGTGACGCGCATGCAGCTCCCCGGCGGCGTGGCCTGGTAGGTGCCTCCGGCGCCGCCGGCGTCCGCCTGCCCGCCGGCGGGCTGCTGCGGCGTCCCCGCGCCGGGCGGAAACCACCCGCCTCCACCGGTGTTGCTCTCGCAGGCGAAAGCGACCATTGCCAACAGGGCCACGCAGACCTTCAACAAGGTACCTACGAGAGCTGGGCTCGGCATCGTCGCCTCCTCGTCTCGGTTTTGATCCCCCGCGCGCGGAGGGGCGCAAGGGTGGCGACCTCGGGGGCCCAAGTCAAGGCCGAAAGACGCGCCAACCTTGGAGTGTGTCCCACTTGATCCGCGGGAACAGGATCGCAAGCGTTCGGGCTTGCCCGAACGCGCGCAGCGAGCCGCAGGCGAGCGAAGTAACCCAAGCGGATTAGTTCTAAGCCTTCGGGGAGTTGCCCCGAAGGCGCGCGAGCCGAAGGCGAGCCCGGCCTCGGATGAAGCTTCGCGTCGGCTACCGAGCATTGCGGCTCCACCGGGTCAAGTGGGACACACCCCAACCTTGCGGTAGGCACCGGCGGCCTGGCATCATCGCGCGGTTGGGAAAGAGCCATGAATGAAGCACTTCCGGAGTGTGTGGGAAGGACCGGGGCCCACGCGACCATGAGCCGGTGTCGGCTGCCGCTGGTGGCGGGCCTCGTTTTGCTCGTCGGGGCATGCACCGCGGGTGACGAGACCTTGATCCGCGGGGCGGACGGCGTGCCCACGTGGGCGCGAGGTGACGGGGCCTCCTCGGGGGACCGCGGAGCCGCGTGGGACGTGGCCCGAGACCTGCCTTCGGACAGGGGCGGCTCGGATCTCGTGGACCCGGGCACACCCGCGCTGCCCGACCCGGGCGCGGATCCCGGGCCCACTACCGTCGAGGATCCGGGATCTCCGGAGGACGCAGACTCACAGCAGCCCGAGGACCCGGGAGCCGGGGATCAGGGCGCCTTCGGCCGAACCTGCAATCAGAACCCCGACTGCGGAAACGGGTGGTGCATCGAAGGGAAGGACGGGCCCGTGTGCACCGAGAGCTGCGTGGACGACTGCCCGGAGGGCTGGCGCTGCAGGCAGCTCCTCGTGCGCGGCTCGGACCCGGTCTTCGCGTGCATCCCGCTTCACGTGACGCTCTGCCGGCCCTGCGCGGAGTCGGCCGATTGCGAGGCCGGCGGGTGGCAGGAGATGGCACGCTGCGTGGACTTCGGCGGGGAGCAGGGGCGCTTCTGCTTGACGCCTTGCGAGGAGTCGGTCCCGTGCCCAGCCGGCTACTCCTGCGAGATCATCGAGGGTGACGAGGCCCTCGGCCGGAGCTGCGTCCCCGACTCGGGCGAGTGCGAGTGCGACAGGGTCGCCGCCACGGCTGAGCTGGGCACGTCTTGCAGCCGGAGCAACGAGGCGGGGACCTGCGAGGGGGAGCGGCGCTGCACGACAGACGGGCTCACCGACTGCGACGCCCCGGCGGCGGCGGCGGAGCTCTGCAACAACAAGGACGACGACTGCGACGGCGAGACCGACGAGGGCTTCGACAGGCTCGGCACCCCCTGCGACGGGGAGGACCCGGACGAGTGCGAGGACGGCATCTGGGCGTGCGACGGCGAGGGCCTGAGCTGCGACGACGACCAGGCTTTCGCGGTCGAGCGCTGCAACGACGCGGACGACGACTGCGACGGGGAGATCGACGAGGGCTACCCCGAGAAGGGCGATCCGTGCGACGGCGAGGACGACGACCTCTGCGAGGAGGGCACGCTCCAGTGTGACGGTGAGGGCCTGGTGTGCAGCGACCACACCACGAGCACCCCCGAGGTCTGCAACGGCAGCGACGACGACTGCGACGGAGACGTCGACGAGGGCTGCTGCGGCCGCGAGGGCGAGCCCTGCTGCGAAGGCGGCGGCTGCCAGGCTCCCCTGTCCTGCGAGGCCGGCGCCTGCGTGTGCGAGCAGGAGGTGGGGAAGACCTGCTTCGAGGGCAACCACTGGAACGTCGACTGCCGCGGCGGGCGCTCGAGCCTCGCCGAGCTGTGCGGGACCTGCGCGTGCGACGACCAGACCGGGTGCGAGCTCACCTCGCAGGCTGGCAAGGTGTGCCAGGACGGCGACGTGCACTACGTCGACTGCTTCGGCGCGGGCACGGGCAAGGAGAGCGAGTGCGGCGTCTGCGGGTGCAGCGCCGGAGCCTGTCTGCTGAGCGACGAGGCCGGGATGGTCTGCCACCTCGGCGACGTGCACTGGACCAACTGCGTCGGGGAGACGCGCCTCCTCAAGGAGGACTGCGGCCTCTGCGAGTGCAACGAGGGAGCCTGCGTGCGCAGCAACCAGGCCGGCATGAGCTGTCACGAGGGCGACGTGCACTGGACCAATTGTGAGGGTGAGGCGAAGGGTCGCAAGGAGGACTGCGGCATCTGCGATTGCGACGAGGGCGCCTGCGTCGTCAGCGACCAGGCCGGCACGACCTGTCAGGGCAACGACGTCTACTGGAGCGACTGCTCGGGCACCGCCACCGAGCTCAAGGAGAGCTGCGGGCTCTGCGGCTGCGACGAGGGCGCCTGCGTGCCCAGCGATCAGGCCGGCACGAAATGCCAGGACGACGACGTCTACTGGACCGACTGCTCCGGGCAGGTCGTGTCCATGAAGGAGGACTGCGGCACCTGCAAGTGCGCCGACGGGGCCTGCCTCGGGAGCGACCAGGCGGGCACGACCTGCCACGAGGGCGACTCCTGGTGGACCGACTGCCACGGCGACACGACCGACGAGAAGCAGGACTGCGGTGAGTGCCAGTGCTCGGCGGGCGCCTGCGTGATCGACGAGCAGCACGAGACGACCTGCTTCCAAGGTGACGTCTACTGGCGCGACTGCACCGGAGAGCTCGGACAGCGCAAGGAAGCCTGCGCCGGCTGCGACTGCGACGCGGGCGCCTGCCTTTGGGACAACCAGGCCGGCACGGCCTGCCTGCTGGGCCACGTGCACTGGCTCGGCTGCGACGGGAGCACGGGCGCCAAGAAGGAGGATTGTGGGAGCTGCGGCTGCGGGGACGGGCAGTGCGGCAACGGAGAGATCCAGGGGTGCACCCCCGAGACCGAGGACCACGAAACGCGGGACTGCGCCTGTGGCGGCACCGAGAGCAGGACAAGGACCTGCCTCTCCGACTGCACCTGGGGAGGGTGGAGCGGGTGGAGCGGATGCTCGCCAGCCCCCAAATGGAGCGGTTCAGGCTGTCGGTCGC
>CAZQPP010000515.1:0-6170 GCA_964594295.1 uncultured Myxococcales bacterium
GGGGCAGTTGTCGCTCTCGTCCGGCACGCCGTCAGCGTCCGCATCGGGCGCGTCGCAGACCGAGCCGCCGCCCTTCGCCTCGTCCACGTCTTCGTCGCAGTCGTCGTCCACCTGGTTGCAGATCTCCTCGGCGGCCGGGTGCCGGTTCGGGTCGAGGGGCGCGCAGTCGTGCTGGTCGGCGCTGCCGTCTCCGTCGTCGTCCGCGTCGCAGGCGTCGCCGACACCTTCTCCGTCGGTGTCCACCTGGTCGCCGTTCGGGGTCAGCGGGCAGTTGTCTATGAGGTCGAGCCTGCCGTCTCCGTCGTCGTCGAGGTCGCAGAGGTCGCCGTCGCCGTCGCCGTCGGTGTCGAGCTGATCCGCGTTGGCGTTGTCCGGGCAGTTGTCGAGCTCGTCCGGCACGCCGTCCCCGTCCCTGTCCGAGGGCTCGCAGCCCTCGGGGAAGCCCTCGTCGGTCTGCCCGTTGCAGTCGTCGTCCACGCCGTTGCAGATCTCGGTCGCGGGCACCTGCCCCCGGCAGTAGATCATGCCGTCCTCGCAGCGCGTGACGCCCTCGCACACCCCGAAGCTGTTGTGCAGCGTGCAGCGCTCACCGTCGGTCTCCTCGTCGGTCGCGTCGTCGCAGTCGTCGTCCACGCCGTTGCAGACCTCCGGCATGGGGGTGGGCGCGTTGCAGTACGCGAGCTCCTCGTCGATGCAGGTCCGCACGCCGGGGCAGCCGTCGTCGGGGTCGGGGTTCCAGCAGAGCGAGTCGAGCCCCTCGTGCTCGGGGGTGCAGGCGCAGATCCCCTCCTTCGGCATGCAGACGGGGACCGCCTGCTCGGTGTCGCAGTCATAGCCCGCCGGGCAGCCCAGGGACTCGGAGCAGTGGTAGCTGCAGAAGTGGCCCTCGACGCCGCCGAAGTCCGTGCAGATGCCGTCGGGCTCCGAGCCGACCGAGGCGCAGTCGGCGGGCGCCCGGCAGGGCCGGCAGAGCAGGGGGGTCTCGGGCAGGCAGACGAGGTGCTCGGCGCTCGCCGGCCCGAGCCGCTCGCACTCCCAGCCCTCGGGGCAGGGCTCGCCGTCGCCGCAGCCCGTCGCGCAGACACCGCCGGCGGCGGTCGGGACGCAGGCCTTGCTAGCGCAGTCGCCGTCGCTCGTGCACGGCTCTCCCGGAGCGCTCACCGGCGGCTCGGCGTCAGCCTCAGGTGCTCCCGAGGCGTCGGCGCCGCCGGCGTCGGCGCTCCCCGCTCCGGTGTCCCCGAAGCGCACGACGTCGCGCGGGCTGAGAGGCCCGCCCCCGTCGTAGCCGGGGTAGGTGCTCGGCGGGATCGAGGCGTCGATGCCTTGCCCCGCACCGCTCTTGGCGTCCTCGGCGGAGCTGCAGGCGAGCCCGCAGAGGCACAACGCGGCGAAGAGCAGCAGGCGACCGGATGCGTCGCGCAGGTTCGGACAGGGAGAGGTTTCCAGCATGGTCTGACCGGGGGTAGTGGAGCCGTCCCGGGCCCGCGGCACGGGCCCTGGCCCGTTCTCTCGCACGCGATCACACGCGAGCGCTTCCGCACGGGACGGATCAGGGACGATCTTCGGCCGACTTCGCCGGATCCTTAAGAAAAGTCAGTCAGCCCCGGGAAGACTCAGTCCACCGTGATGGACTTGCTCACGTTCTTCGGCACGTCCGGGTGCACCCCGTGGTCGGGCATCCCGAGGGCGTCGAGGAAGGCTCCCTTGCGCTCGCTCATGCGCAGGGCGAGGCGCTGCAACACCAGGGTGGCCGTGTACGCCGTCGCGACCGGGTCGCCGGTCTGCGGGAGGGTGAGGTAGGAGGCCTCGTAGCCGCCGCGTCCCGCCGGGGGCTTGAACACGGCCTGGCGGAGGTCGGGGTCGTTCTCGGCGACGGCGACGGTGGTCGAGCCGCGGATCTTGTGGGTGTTGACCTGCGAGACCGTGAGCCCGACGTCGCGGGGGTCGGGGCCGGTCACGTAGATCAGGGGGTGATCGGCGTCGAGGGCGTCGAGCACGGAGCCCGTCGGCTCTGAGAAGAGGCGCGTCGGGTCGGTGCCCTCGAGGGCGCGCATGAGGCTGCGGATCTGGCGAGGGCCGTAGATGGTGTTCCGACCCAGGATGGTGTTCGGGCCGTGCTTGAACTCGCTAGCCTCGTAGCCCTGGGTGTGGTTCAGGACGACCTCGCGCACCTTGAGGGCCCCCTCGAGGGCCACCGACGTGAGGCGGGAGGCGAGGATGTGCATGGTGGGCCGGAGGTGGAGCCTCTCGGCCACCTCCTCGACCCCGGCGGCGGTCGTCTTGAGGGTATCGGTGAGCAGCTCGGGCAGGCGGGCGAAGAGCTCCGCGCGGCGCTCGATGGACTCGCAGAGCTCGGGATCGCCGCCCCGCTCGAGGCGCCGCCTGCCGATCTCGAGGGCGAGGCCGTGGAAGACGGCGAGCTGGTTTAAGAAGCTCTTGGTCGCCGCCACCGCTATCTCCGGCCCGCAGCGGAGGGGCACAACGACGTCGCAGAGCTCCTGGCCGAGGGTGGAGTTCAGGTTGTTGACGAGGCCGAGGGTGACCACCTTCGTGCCGCGCCGCTGCACGTCGAGCAGGACGTCGACCACGTCCTTCGTCTCCCCGCTCTGGCTGACCACGAGCACGACGTCGCCGTCGCGGAGGCAGGGCAGCACGTGGCCGCGGAAGTCTCCGGGCACGGAGGGGGAGAGGTGGATGCGCGCCATCTCGGCGAAGAAGAGGGCGCCGGCCTTCGCGGCGTGGAAGGAGCTCCCGCAGCAGACGGCGTAGACGGCGCGCCCCCGGTCGTAGGCCTCCACGCAGCGGTCCGCGAAGGCCTCGACGGAGGCCTTGAAGTCCTTGACCTCGTCGTGTTCGATCCAGGCGTCGACGAGCTCGAGGGGGCCGCGCTCGGTGTCCCGGGAGAGGTCCTCGAGGAGGGCCCCCTCCGAGGACGCAAAGGCCCCCGCCGGCACGTCGCCGGCCTGCTCCGAGAGGGCGACGAAGGCCTCGGAGGCGACGAGCTCGGAGAGCCTGCTGAAGGCGGCCTTGAGGCGTGACTCGGCGCGCACGGCGTGCACCCGCGACGAGAGATCCGCGCGCACCTCGGCGGTGAGCCCCGAGATGACCGGCTCGAGCTGCTGGAGCCGCTGGCTTCCGCCCGCGAAGAGGCGCACGACGTCGTTGACGGTCTGAGGCTGAGTCGCGATCTCCTGCTCCATGAAGGTCAGGTAGGGCGGCTGGAGCGCGATGTCTCTGGCGAGCAGGCGGCTCCTGGCCTCGTCGCGCTCGAGGCGGGCGCCGTCAGCGAGGGAGTAGACCGCCGGGCTCTCCGGGCGGAGCGCTACTACCTCGTTCTGGTTGACCTGGATGAGGCGGCGCGTGAGCTTCAAGACGGCCGACAGGTCCGAAGACGCGATGGTGAAGCGGCCTCCGGCTTCGTCCTCGCCGACTCCGGCGTAGAGGCTCGACCCGGCCCTCACCGCCCACGCGCGGCCGGTCACGCGGTCGGCGATGACGGCGGCGTAGGATCCTTTGAGCATCTTGCCGGCTTCTACGATGGCCTCGATCATGCACGCGCTTCGCAGCTCCGGATCGGTGCTGTCGCCGGCCGCGTGCTCCGCCAGCCGCCGCCCAAAGCAGTGCTCGATGGTGTGCACCACCATCTCGCCGTCGTTGTCGGAGCGCACCCGGTGGCCCTCCGCGAGCAGCCAGGTTTGCAGCTTGTCGCTGTTGGTGACGTTGCCGTTGTGGGCACCCACGACGGGCACGAGGCAGCTCGCGGCGTGGGGCTGGGCGTTGACCTCGTCCACCACGCCGAAGGTGGCCCAGCGGACCTGGCCGCAGAGCAGGCGCCCCTTGAGATCGGTGATGCCGAGCTCCTCGCAGACCTTGGAGGGCGCGCCGACCCCCTTGCGGAGCTCGAGCGCTCCGTCCGCGGAGAGCACGGCGGCGCCGGTGGAGTCGTAGCCACGGTACTCGAGGGCCCGCAGCAGCTCCGCGGCTACTCGGCCGAGGTCCGGGCGCTCACGCTCGAAGGCGAGCCCTATGACGCCGCACATGACCTATGGCACCGTCACGCAAGGCCTGCTATTCGGCCTCTCGTTGTGTCCCCAGGTCACGAGGCCGGTGCGGATCAGGGTCTGGCCGCTCGGCGCCTTGATCGCGTGGGGGGCGGCGAAGGCTGCTCCGTCCGGACCTATCAGGCCCGACTCGTTGGCGTCTCCGTAGACCACGGCGTCGATGGGGGCCTTGTCCTTGGTGATCTGATCGGCCGGCGCGTCGAACAGGGCTATGCCGTCAGCCTTGGCGCCGCTGTTTTGCAGGTCGGGGTCGAAGTCTGTCGCCACGCCGAGCACGGGGCTGTAGTTGGACTCGTCGGCGGTCGGGCCGCCCACGGTGATGCACGCGCCCGCGGGCACGGTCCCGCTCAGCTGGTAGGTGCCCCAGGTGTAGTCGGCGCCGCCGTAGCCGAGGGAGTAGCCCGACAGGTCCAGCTCGCCGGCGCTGCCGTTGTAGAGCTTCACCCACTCCTTCTTGTCGTCCGCTGCGGCCGGGTCGAAGAGGACCTCGACCAGCAGCAGCCCGACGATGGGCCGCTCGCGCACCGTGATCGTGGCGTCCACCGACGTGAGGCCGGAGGTGGCCGTCACGGTCGCCTCGCCGAGCTCCGTGCCGGCGACGACCTCGAAGAAGGCGCGGATCTCTCCCGCGGGCACCGTGACCGAGCGCGGCAGCTCGATGGCGACCCCGCTGGGCGACAGCTCCACCTGCTGCCCCGCCGGGGGGGCCGGGATGTCGAGCTCGAGGGTGAAGCCCACCGTCTCGCCGGGGGCCAGCTCGCCCTTGTCCGGCTCGAGGAGGACGGGGACCGGGACGCGGGACGCGGCCAGCACTGTCACCTTCGCCTCGCGGCTCACCGCGTCGAGAGTGGCCGTGAGGGTGACCGGGCCGCCGGCCACCTTGGCGACGAGCCTGAGCTGCGCCTCGGTCGCGCCGCTGGGGACCGTGACTCCGCCGCCCTCGGCCTCCACGAGGCCCGGCGCCGAGGTCGTGACGGTCACGAAGGTGTCTCCTTCGGCGGGAGAGGTGAGCGCGACCACGAGGGGCGGGGCGCTCGGGCCTGTCTGCTCGGCGTAGACGAAGGCCTCGGCAGGGGAGAGCGAGTGCAAGGCCGGCGCGCCGAGCTGCACGTCCTCTGCCGAGCGCGGGAGCAGCTTGTTGCGGCTCCAGTTGTAGCGGAGCACCCCGCGCAGGCGGCGGATGGTCTGGCCGCGCGAGGGCATCGGGGTCATGGCGTAGAGGGCGTCGTCCACCGTGAGGCCGCCCGTCACCACTATCTCGCCGCTGACCTGCTCACCCTCCTGGCCCTTCGGGTTGTCGTCGATGACCTCCACGCCCTGCACCTCGACGAAGGCCGCCTCGAGGGCCTCGGCGCGGCTCCCGCCCGGGGCGACGTCGCCGGGCTCGACGAGCAGGGGCTCGGGCACGCCGGCGTCGGGCTGGAGCACCTGCACCGTGGCCTGCCCGAGCTGGATCTGGCCGAAGTAGTCGTCGACGGTGGCGTCGACCGAGACCCGCGCGCCCACCGGCGGGATCTCCTGTCCCTTGTGGAAGACGTAGACCGAGCCGAAGTCGGGGCCCTGGAAGCCGGCGCCGGATGGGTCCTCGGCGATGAAGAAGAAGTCCTCGCCGGCCGCCGTGACGATGGCCGCCGTGATCATGGCGCGCTCACCCTTCGGCCTGATGCCCTTCTTCACGTCGTAGATGCTGGACGGGCAGCCGGCCCCTCCCGGGTTGGGGTGGTCCGGGCACGCGTCGCAGGGATCGCCCACCCCGTCGCTGTCGCGGTCTTCCTGGCCGGGGTTGCTCACGCTGCGGCAGTTGTCGAGGGGGTTGGGCACGCCGTCGTCGTCGATGTCGGTCGGGTCTACCGAGGTGCACGCCGCGGTCGCCGGATCGAAGGGGCAGGGGTCGCAGGCGTCGCCGTCGCCGTCCTTGTCCGCGTCGGGCTGGACGCCGGCGTCGAGGGGGCGGATCGGGTTGAAGATGCTCGCGCAGTTGTCCACGGCGTCGGGGATGCCGTCGCCGTCGGCGTCGTCGCCACGCTGGGTGCCGTCGTACTCGTTGGGGCGCGAGGGGATGCAGGTCGGCTCACCCTGGGGCAGGCCGCAGTAGAACAGGCCGTAGAC
>CAZQPP010000516.1:0-2894 GCA_964594295.1 uncultured Myxococcales bacterium
TAGCGCCGCGGCGCTAAGTGTCAAATGTGCACACCTGACCCCGTTCACCTGACGCGGGTCGCGATGGCCTCCGCGATGAGGTCGTTGCCCAGCGGGCGCGGGTGGCCGTCGCCCACGAAGCAGATGCGGTCGTCGCGCCACCAGGCGTCGTTGGGGTCGGCGACGAGGCGCAGGTCTTCGACCTCCTTGCGATCGAGGGCCGCGACGGCGCGCCAGTCGAGGAAGGTGACGCGCGGGTCGCCCTCGAAGGCGGCGAAGGCGGGCTCCGGGCCGTGGGGCAGGAAGATCACGAGCTGGATCTCGAGGCGCTCGAGGTCCGTCATGACGCGCTCGAGGGTGCGCCGGGCGCGCTCGTGGGCCTCGGCGCGGCCTTCGGGGTCGGACTCCAACGCCCCGACCGAGCGCAGGCCCTCGAGCATGACCTGCCGGTCGAGGCCGAAGCGGTGGTAGGCCGACACCAGGCGCGGGTGCGCGCCCTTGTAGAGGCGCTGGATCTCGAAGGCCTCGAGGTCGAAGAGCCTCACGTAGCTCACCACGACGAGGTCTGGCCGCGCTGCGGGCGCGATGTTCCGCACGGTCTCGGCGTAGTACCAGAGCGCGCCCGGGGTCGCCCCGAGGTTCCAGACCTCCCACGGTGAGCCGGTCTTTCCTTCGAGGTGCTGCTCGAGGCGGCGATCGAGCAGGCCCTGCTCGTCTTCGATGCCGGAGCCGGCGACCATGGAGTCGCCGACGACGAGGGCCCTGCGCACACCGGGCTTCGCGGGGCCGAACTCCGCGTCCCGGTAGCCGTCGGAGTTCGTGCGGACCGTGTAGCCGGGGATGTTGGGTTTCGCGGGGGCCAGGGTCGTCGTGCTCGGGTAGTAGGAGGTCACGAAGCCGAAGCGGTTCGGCGGCCTCTCGCCCTGGTTCTCGACGGCAACGAAGAGAGCACAGGCCGCGCCGGCCGCGCAGAGGCTGACGATCAGCCAACCGAGGACGCGGTCCAGCTTCACGGCTCCGGCCCGGCGCGCGAGCTCTCGCCAGGTCCCCCTCAGGCCGAGGGAGGCCAGCAGGAAGGCGGCGGCGACAGCGTAGACGCCGTCCCTGAGCAGGACCGCCAAGATGAACTGCAACGGGGCTCCTCGCGCGGCCATGCTGAGGGTCAAGAAGAGCTTGAAGGCCGCGTAGACGAGCACCACGCTCGTGGCCGCCCTGAGCAGGTTGGCGAGCAGGAGCCCCGATATCGCGGCTCCCCGTCCCACGCGCGGGCGCGGCGGCTCGGGTGCGGGCTCAGACATCGGGCGGGGCTTGGAGCTCGGGCTTGGGCAGCTCGTCGAGCTCGATCTCGTAGTGGATGACGCGCCTGGAGCTGCGCTCCTCTTCGCCGTAGAGGTTCAGGTAGGCGGCGTGGAAGCCGTCGCAGTCCGCGCGTTTCTCGCAGCCTTCGCAGAAGCGCGGGTAGGTCTGCGGGTCGCCGCTCAAGAAGCGCACGTTGGGCCTGTGGGGATCGTGGTGGTCGAGGATGCAGCGGGGCACGTCGCAGACGTCGAAGCTCCAGCCCCCGTGCTGCGCGGCCGCTTCACCGATAGCCTCGAGCACACCGCTGAAAGGCGGCATGTAGAAGGGGTTGGTGGCGGGGAAGTTGTGGTGGATCACGTGGATCACCATCCTCCCCGTGCCATCGATGTGCTCCTCGTAGAGGCGGAGCATGTCCTGGAAACGGCGGTAGTTGGCTCGCATCAGCAGCACCCGGAAGCGCACGCCTATCTTCAGGCGCCGGCAGTTCGAGAGCGTCTGCATCGTCGCGCGGAAGGCCCCGGGCCGGCCGGCGAGCAGGTCCACCGAGGCCTCGTCGAAGCCGAACAGAGAGACGTGCAGCTCCGAGAGGCCGCACCTCTGCAAGAGCGCGAGGAAACGCAGGTCGGCCGTCTTGAGGGCGTTGGTGTTCATGCCCTGGCGCGCGACGCCGAGCTTGCGCGCGTAGGCCATGATGCGCGGCAGGTGCTCGAAGCAGGTCGGCTCGTAGTCCTCCTGGCCCCAGATGATCTCCGCGCGCTCGTCGCCTTTTGCCGCGAGCGCGTCCACCCGGGATACGAGCTGCGCGAGGTGCTCGTCCGCCGGCGGGATCGGGTGCGTGTGCTCGGGGTTGCAGAACAGGCAGGTGCTGTTGCAGCGGGCTTTGACCGGTACGAACTCTCTGGTCATCGTCTCCTCGTCGGGGGCTGCGCCGCTAGGGGTCTCGGGGCCGGCCCAGCAAGAAGCGCTCTACGGCGGTCGCCATGGTCCGCGCGACCATGGCCTTCTCGACAGTGTTCACCGGGCCGTCGTCTCCGTAGCTCAAGGAGACGTGGTCGGTCCGGGCGAAGGCCTCCGCGAAGCCGTCGCGCGAGCGCATGAAGAGGTGCAGGCGCTCGTCTCCGCGGACGAGCACGGCCTCGATCTCGCCCCAGCCCTGTCCGCCCGGGTGGTGCAGGAGGGCCTCCGGCACGAAGCCGCGCAGCGAGCGGGGAGGGCGCTCTCCGAGGCGGCGGAGGAGCCTGCTCGCGGCGTCGGCCATGCGCGCCTCGAGCGGGAGGGGCTGACGCCGCACCAGCTCGACCACGCCGTCGATGATCTTGTCCACGTCCTCCTCGTCGGGGTGCCCGTCCACGTAGTCGACGAGGCAGGCGAACACGGTCAGGGTGTCGTGGCCCTCCGGGACGCGGCCTGTCAGGCGCGCTCGGACGTGGCGCGCGAGGTCGTCGGGCTTGGGGAGCTTGTCGTCGACGACCAGACGCTGCGCGATGGCGCAGACGCGGCCTACCTCCGGGTGGCGGAAGCGCCAGGGGATCTCTTCGACGTCCGAGCAGGTGATGCAGCCCGCGTCGAAGGTCCACGCGCCGGGGGACTCGACCACCAGCCCGTCGCGCCTGGCC
>CAZQPP010000516.1:2904-6164 GCA_964594295.1 uncultured Myxococcales bacterium
ACGGCCCTGCCGGGCTGGAGCTGGAGCTGGGAGCAGAAGGCCAGCGTCGGGATCGGGTAGAGCTCGGCCAGCCAGCGCAGGCCCTCGACCGTGTGGCGGAGGTCCTCGCGTGTGGTCCAGGGCGAGAAGGTGATGAAGCCGAAGCCGCCGTGCTCTCCGAAGCGCACCGTCTCGGGGAAGCGCTGCTCCCAGCCGTGCAGCAAGACGGTGGCCTCCTTGATGAGCTCGGGCGTAAGGCCCTTGTTGAAGCGGCGGTTCTCCTCGGGGGCGAAGCTCTCGAGGCCGACGTTGGAGAAGCAGACGCTGTGCCCGGCCTCGGCCAGGCGGGGCAGCAGGGGCTCGACCCGCTCCGCCATCCTCCGGATCTCGTCCAGGCGACAGTGGAAGTGGAAGGCCGAGGGCGGGAGGCTTGCGTCGAGCACTCCGGCGAAGAAGCGGTGGGCGCGAAACCAGATCTCGCCGCCGTGGAAGAGAAACTCCCGCGCGTAGCCGGGCGGTGAGCTGCGTTCGGCCGCGAGCACGTGGCGCAGGGCGATCTCCTCGACGGGCTCGCTCAGGGCTTCGTCGCCGGGCTTCGGGGCGGGCCGGCTGCAGAAGCTGCAGCCGTCGACGTTCTCGCACCCGCTGAGGTCGACGCCGGCGAAGAGGGGGTTCTTGGCGACCGGGCGCTTGTAGACACACTCCGGCCCGAGCACCACGTGCGTGTAGGGGCGGGTGGCCCAGAGCTCGGGGTCCAGGACCTCGCGCCGGTAGTCAGGCTCAGAGACCAGGTTCGGCAGGGCGTGGCCGTCGGGAATGACCTGGAACCAGGCCTTCCAGAGCAGGCCGTCGGCGTACCGCAGCTCCGCGCTCGAGCAGGTGTCGCGGATCTCTTCGAAGAGCTCGTCTCGCAGCCGCTCGTTGAGCGCCACCCGTGTGGGTCGGAGCTCCCCGAGGCGCCCCAGGAGCTTCTGCACCGTGGCGCGCGGGAGCTCGTAGACGTAACGATCTCCTTCACCGGGGGCCGGGCGCTCCGGCGCGTACACGGCGAGCCAGCAGACCTCCACTCCCCGGGAACGGGCGATGGCCTGGAAGTATGGGTAGTAGGGGCTCCGATACACCCGGTCCCGCTCGGCGGGCACTACCTCCACGAGGGCGAGCCTGTCCCTCTCGGGGTCGAGGAGCTCGGAGGCCTCCGCAGATCCGGCGTGCGCCGCCTCTTCGTCCTCGGTGTGCTTCGGGTCCGTGGTCATCCTGAGCCTGGGCTGCTCGGCCGGGCGCATGTTCCCACATCGACGGGGCCCTTGGAAAAGCTGCGGCGCTGGTTCATGGGCTCCTTCGAGGGTATGGTCGCCGGCCCTCGGATCTTCGCCAGGCGACCTCGAACGCCGCCTGGCGCCCAGCTGAAACCGGGACACCCACGCAATGTTTCCCCTCCTCGGCGCGGCGCTGGTCACGGGCCTCCTCGGCTCGTTGCACTGCATCGGCATGTGCGGTCCGTTGGCGCTGGCCGTCGCCTGCGGCAGGCAGGGGGGGGAGACGGGCCGGCTGCTCCTCTACGTCACCGGCAAGGCGGCGACCTACGTCGCCCTCGGAGCGGCGGCGGGCACCCTGGGCGCCGCCTTCGGTCACGACTCCATGGGGCCGAAGGCCGGTGCGATAGTGGCCCTGGTGGCCGGGACGCTGATGGTCGCCTTCGGCTTCCAGTCGGCCTGGAAGCTGCGGCCGGTGCGAGCCGGCGGCCCGTCGCGCATCGGAAACCTGCTCGGTCGAGTCCTCGAGCGACGGGGCAGGAGCGCCCCCTTCCTCGCCGGTGTGCTGACGGGCTTCCTGCCCTGCGGGCTGCTCTACGCCATGATCGCCCAGGCCGTCGCGACGGGGTCCGCCGCGTTTGGGGCTCTCGTGATGGCGAGCTTCGGGCTCGGTACGGCGCCGTCGCTGGTCGCGGCGGGCTGGATCGGCAGCCGGCTCGGCGGGCGATCGCGACGCCTCGGCGAGTGGATCGCGGCCGCCGCGGTGATCGTGATGGGGCTCATGGTGATCTTGCGCGGCGTGAGGTTCCTGCTTGCGGACCCGGGCGCGGCGGCGGATCAACCCTGTCACTGAGGGCTCGGCGGGAGCCTGGCGTGGCGTCCATTGCGGGCCGGGCCGGCCCCTGACGCGTCAACGCCTCCGCAGCCGCAGCGAGTTGAGCAGCACCGCGGTCGAGCTGGCCAGCATGAGCAGCATCGCCGCGAGCGGCACCAGCTTGCCGGCGGCGGCCACCGGGATGAAGACGGCGTTGAAGGCGAATGCCCAGGCGTAGTTGCTGCGGATGACGCGGGCGAGCTTGCGACCGGTGGCGAAGAGCTCGGGCAGCCCGCTGAGGGAGCCGTGGAGCACGACGAAGCCGGCGGCCGCGAGGGCCTCGTCTGTGGAGCGGGCCAGGGCTACGCTGGTCGCCGCCTCGCGCATGGCGAGGGCGTCGTTGGTGCCGTCGCCGACGAAGGCCACCTCGAGGCCTTCCTCCTGCAAGGCCCTGACGTGCTCGACCTTCTCGTCCAGCGTGGCCTCACCGCGGGCTGCCTCCACGCCGAGCTCCGCGGCCGCCCAATGGCAGACCTCCTGGCGGTCTCCCGACAGGATCTCGGCCGTGTACCCGCGGCTCCGCATGGCCGCCATGACCTGCGCCGCGTCGGGGCGCAGCCTGTCGGCGAGCAGGAGACAACCTTCGGCCCGGCCCTGGGCGCCGAACCACACGGCGCTCTCGTTTGGGCGCGGGTCTTTGGGGTCGAAGGGATCTCGGAAGAGGCTCCGGGCGCCGACGCGCAGCTCCGCGCCTTCGAAGAGGGCCGACCGGCCCTGACCCGAGAGGTCGCGGACCTCCTCGGGCGATGCCTCGGCCGAGACGCCGTTCTCCGCGGCGTAGGCACGAATGGCGTCGGCCGCCGGGTGGAAGGAGCCCTCCTCGGCGGCGAGCACGCGGGGGAGGATCTCCGGGCGCGGCTCCGCGCGCCAAACCAGGCGGTCGACCGCCATGGCGCCCTCGGACAGGGTGGGAGATCTTGTGAAGGCGCTCGAGCTCGCCCGGCTCCCGGACGAGCAGGCCGCGGCTCAGGAGGGCGCCGGTGGCGGCGGTGAGGGCGGCGACTCCCGCCAGCGAGAAGGCGCACGGGCAGGCAACGGCCAGGACCGCCACGGACGGGAACCAGCCGGGGGCGGAGAGGGCGTGGTCGGGGCCGAGCACGAGCAGGCGGCCCACCCAGAGGGCGAAGGAGAAGAGCAGGACCACGGGCACGAAG
>CAZQPP010000517.1:0-6163 GCA_964594295.1 uncultured Myxococcales bacterium
CCTCCTCCGGGTTGTCGAGGCGCTCTTGGATCGGCAGGACCGGCAGCGAGATGCTCTTGACCGTCTCGCCCTCGCCGAGGTGGAGGCTGCGGTTGTCGATCTCGCACACCACGGCCGGGTCGACCCGCTTGTCGGTGTGGTTCTTGACCCGGTCGACGAAGGCGTCCTCGTTCTCGATGAACTTCAAGGTCTTGATGTGGGCCTTGGCGTCGTTCGGCGAGTAGATGAGCGAGGTCTGGCCGTAGAGGTTCTTCTCGAGGAAGTCTATCTCCTTCCAGCGCTCCTCCTGCTCGATCTTCTGCTGGAGCTTGTGGCGCTCCACGTCACCGCTGATGAAGGCGATGAGCTGTGCCCGCGTGTCCTCGTTGAGCCAGAGATAGGCCAGCCCGCCGAGGATGACGAGCATGGCGATGGCCACGATCGCCGTCGCGGCGCGGCCGCCGACCGCGCGCCCCTCCTCGTCGACCACGTCGGCGAATCCCGAGAGGTCCTCAGAGATGGCCCTGATGGAGTCGTCGAGGTCGGGGACCTCCTCGTCCGGCGTGATGCCGAGCGCCTCGCGGAGCTCCGTCGGCCGCAGGGGCTTGTCACGGTCGCGCGCCCGGATCGGCTCGGTCACGGGCTCGGGCTCCGGTTCGGGTTCTGGCTCCGGCTCGGGCTCCTCTGCGGCCTCTTCTTCGAGCTCCTCTTCGGGCTCCTCTTCGCGTTCCTCTTCGGGCTCCACGTCCATCTGTGTCTCCCTTTCTCCCTCGCTCTCGCTCTCGCTCTTGCTCTCGCTCACCGTCGGGGCGGCTTCGGCGACCGCCTCCTCGCTCTCCTTCACCGGGGGCTCCGGCTCGGCCTGCTCGTCGCCGACCTCTTCGAGCTCGAGCTGCTTCGCGGCCGGTGGAGGCGGAGGCGGCGGCCCGGCAGGCCCCGGGGCCGTCTCGGCCCGCGCCTGTGACTGCTCGTTCGGCCTGGTCTTCCTGCGCCGGCGCCGCTTCTTCTTCTTCTTCTTCGGTGCGCCGTTCGTGCCGCTCCCCGTCAGGTCCGGCATGGGGGCGTACGCCAGGGTCTCCTTGGTGGTGCCCTTGGAGGCCTCGGTGTCGCCACCTTCGTTCGACGGGCTTCCCTCATGCTCGTCGTCGGGCATGCGGCTCCTCCGGTGGGTAAAGAGCCGCGGAATCTAGCATCGGCCCGTGGGGCGCGCAATCGACAACGCGCTCACGCGCGCACGCCGACCCCTTCCCCTCTTTTGAGCCGTGTGTTAAGTGTCGCGGCTGTTTTCAGGCGTCGCCGAGCTCTTCCCGACCCCGACCTCGATGTGGCGGCTGGCCAAGGAGTGGACACGATGAAGCACCAGGTTCGCGGTGAGGCGCTCGCAGATTGGCAGGTGGGAGTCCTGGGGGTCCCCGTGCTCGAGGAGAGCTGGGGTGACGACCCGGCCCTGCTCGAGCTCGACGCAGCGCTCGACGGCCAGCTCAAGCCCATGCTGGTGGCGGAGGGCTTCAAAGCTTCTCGCGCGAAGTCCAGGCTCGTGCACACCCTCGGGCGTGTCGCCCCGGCTCGCATCCTGATCTACGGCCTCGGCAAGGCCGGCGACCTGCGCCTGCAGTACGTCCGGGACTTTGCGCACACGGTGGTGAAGGCGGCCGAGGAGGCGAAGTCGAAGCACGCCGGGGCAGCGCTCCCCGCCCTGGGCTCCCTCGACGCGCCCGCCGCGGCGAGCGAGGCCCTCCTCGCGGCCGAGCTCGGGACCTACCGATTCGATCGGTACAAGGGCGAGCGCGACGAGCACGGCCTCGAGACGATGTCCTGGCGTCTGGGGGACGGCGTCGAGCTCGGCCCCGCCAAGCAGCTCCAGGGCGTCGCAGCCGGCGTCGCTCGAGCCCGCGACCTGGTCAACGAGCCGGCCGGCGTCTGCACGCCCGGGATGCTCGAGGAGCAGGCGAGAGAGATCGCGGCGCGCTACGGCATGGGGCTCACCGTCTTCGGCCGCGCGGAGCTCGAAGAGAAGGAGATGGGCTGCATCCTCGCGGTGGCGCGGGGGAGCGACCTCGACCCCCGCCTGCTCCACCTGAGCTACAAGCCGGCGGGGGCGCCCAAGGGTCGGATCGCCTTCGTGGGCAAGGGCATCACCTTCGACTCGGGGGGCTATGATCTCAAACCCCCCGAGCACATGCTCGACATGAAGATCGACATGGCCGGCGCCGCCGCCGTGCTCGGCGCCATGGACGCGGTCGGCGCGGTTGCGCCTGACGTGGAGGTCCACGGCATCGTCCCGACCTGTGAGAACCTGGTCAACGGCCGCGCCTACAAGCCCGGAGACGTCCTCCGCGCCTACAAGGGAAAGACCATCGAGATCGCCAACACGGACGCGGAAGGCAGGCTCATCCTGGCTGACGCCCTCGGCTACGCCACGGATCTGAAGCCGGACGCCATCGTGGACCTCGCGACCCTGACGGGGGCCTGCGCCATCGCGCTTGGTGACTACACTGCAGGGCTCTTCGGCGCCGACGGAGGGCTGACCGAGCAGCTCCTCGCCGCGGCGGAGGAGGTGGACGAGGCCATGTGGCGCCTGCCCCTCGACGCGAAGCTCCGCAAGCAGCTCGAGTCGCCGGTCGCCGACCTGAAGAACGTCGGAAAGCGCTTCGGCGGTGCCATAACCGCCGCCCTCTTCTTGAAGGAGTTCGTCGGAGACGTGCCCTGGGCCCACATCGACATCGCCGGCCCGGCGGCCCTCGACGAACCCGTGGGAGCTCTGCCAAAGGGCGGGACAGGCTTCGGTGTGAGAAGCCTCGTTCGCCTGGCGGAGCGATTCGAAAAACCGTGACGGACCGGCAGGCCGGTGGCGCGGGGGGCGCTCCGGACCAGCTCGTGCTGATGCTGGGTGAGGACGCCGACCGCGTGCTCGCCGACGCCATGTCCGCGCGCGCCGTGTGGGTACCTGGAGCCGCGCCCGGCATCCGCCCGCTCCAGCCGGTGCAGGTGCTGTTCTGCCTCGCCGGCCTGGACCCCATCCCCGTGAAGGGGAGAGCCGTGCAGGTCACTCCGGTCGGGGTCGCGGTCGAGCTCGGCAAGCTGAACGCCCTCAAGTACCTGCGCGAGCGCACCGGCGAGAGGCCGGCCATGGCATCCGAGCCCGAGCCGAGACCGGTCGACGAGGCTCCGGCGGCGCCGGAGGAGCGGCCCGTGGGAGTGGAGGAGCTTACCGACGAGGAGCCCCCTATCACCGGCGAGGAGGAGCCCACGGCCGACGAGCCTCCCATCACCGGCGAGGAGGAGCCCACGGCCGACGAGCCTCCCATCACCGGCGAGGAGGAGCCCACGGCCGACGAGCCGCCCATCACCGGCGTGGAGGAGGCGACCTCTCCGGAGCCGCCCCAGGTCACCCTCTCGGAGTCGCCGCGGGAGGAGCCGGCCGCCTCCACCGAGGAGCCGGCGGCAGCCGCTGGGCGCTCCGCCGAGGAGCCCCCTGTCGGTGTCGAGGAAGCGACCGACCAGCAGGTCGCCCCGGCCCTGCGCAAGGCGCAGCGTAGCGACGCTCCGGAGCAGAGCGGCGAGGAGCCCAAGACCGACGGAATGGGCTCTCTCTTCCACCGAATGCAGGCCCTGAGCGTCGAGGAGAAGAAGCGCCTCGCGCTGCGCGCCAACAAGCCGGAGAGGCACTTCCTCGCCCGGGACACCGTCAAGTCTCTGCACCTCTACGTCCTGCGCAACCCCAACGTCACCCCGCAGGAGGTGGCGGGCTTCGTCGCGTTCCCGCGCTTCTCCGTGGAGGCCATCCGGAGGGTCGCCAGCACGCCGGAGTGGATGGCCAACCGCCGCGTGGCCTTCAACATCCTGGTGAACCCGGCCTCCCCGAACGACATCTGCCTCAACATCATCCGCAAGCTGAACGCCCACGACCTCCAGCAGGCCCAGCGCTCGGGCAAGCTGAACCCGCTGCTCGCCCGGGAGGTCAAGCAGCGGCTGATGAAGCTCCATCAAGGGGGGAAGTAGAGGGTCTCGACCGCCCAGAGGCTTCTTCGTTGTCCCCCCGGCCGCGCAGGTGATATCCTCTTAGCTCCTTCGCCCAGGGGTTCGACCCATGCCCCAACAAGGACGCCTCGGTGATCTCGGCGCCTGCCCGGCCGACGGGCACGGCAGCGTGTGTTGCTCCCACGGTGTGATCGGGCCGGCGGTGGCCGGCTCGGGAAACGTGGAGGTGAACGGCCGCGCGGCCCTGCGTCAGATGGACCCGGGCGTGCACGCCGCCTGCTGCGGCCCCAACGTCTGGGTCGCCACCGGCTGCAGCGGCACGGTGCTCATCAACGGCATGGGCGCCCACCGCATGGGCGACCTCACGGTCCACTGCGGCGGCGTAGGGGTGCTCGTCACCGCGAGCGACAACGTCATCGTCGGCGGCTGACCCGCCCCTCGGCAGCTACGGAGCGCAGCTCGTCGTGAGCTTCAGCTCGTCGACGTAGATGCCCTCCTTCTGCCACTTGATCCAGTCGATGGCCGTGACGCGCAGCTCGATGTCCACGGTCTGGCCGGCGTACTGTGTCAGCGCGACCTTCGCCTCTCGCCACTCCGCCCAGCCGCCGCCGAGGATCGTGTGGACGAGCACCTCGTCGCCGGCCTCGGTGTGCACGTTGACCTTGAGCTTCGGCCAGGCCGAGGTGTCCATCCAGTACTGGAAGCTCAGCTCGGCCGTGACCTCAGCCGGGACCTTGATGTCGCGCAGGTAGAAGCCCGTGCCCCGGGGGCCGGCGCCGGCGATGAGCCAGTCGTCCGTGTCTCCGTAGAAGAGAGCGCCGTCGCCGCTCACTGCCTTCCGGCCGTGCACCACGCTCCAGGTGACGTTGCTGAAGCTGACGTTCTCGATCTCGACGTAGGAGGCGATGCCGCCGTCGAAGTCGTGGTGGAAGATCACCGGCGGGCAGCAATCCGCACCCCCCGTCGGGGCGAAGACGCACTGGCCGCCCGAGCAGGAGTCCGTCGTGCAGGTGTCGTTGCCGTCGTCGCAGTCGGCGTTGCCGGTACAGCACGCGGAGCGGTCGATGTCGCAGGTGTTGTCGACGCACCTGCTGGTGGTGCACGCCAGGTCGTCGAAGCAGCGCACGGCGGCGTTGCAGAGATCACCGTGCTCGCCGGAGTAGCAGCGGTGGTCGGCTCCCGGCGGGCTGACCCAGTCGGCGCAGTACTCGTCTTCCGCACAGTTGTCTCGGCAGGAGCCCCCGCATCCGTCGCCGCCGCAGGTGCCGGGCTCGCAGTAGGGCGTGCAGCATCGATCCTCGTGGCAGACCGTGGGCTCCGAGCAGCTCCCGCAGCGCTCGTTGCAGCCATTAAGGCCGCACTCGTTCTCTGGAGGGCAGGTCGGCTCACAGGGGCCGCAGCCGCCGCAGTCGTTCTTGCACAGGGAGACGCAGTATTGGTCCCACTTCTCGGTGCAGCACTTGGGCCGCTGCTCGCAGACGCACTGCTCGCAGGCGCAGTGTCCGCAGCCAGTCTCGTTGAAACGCGGGTAGCAGCCCGCCAGGTCGGTGCACACGCCGTCGACGCACTTGATGTCCTGGCCGGTGCACTGCCCGCACGTGCTCCCGCAGCCGTCGTCGCCGCACTCCCTGTTCTCGCAGTCCCGCGCGCAGTCGCAGCGCCCCTCTTCGGTGCAGAAGGAGTTGGGGTGTGAGGTGCACCTGCCGCAGCTCCGGCCGCAGCCGTCGTCGCCGCAGTAGCGCCCGTCGCAGGACGTGCGCTTGCAGCGGTGGCTCACGCAGGTGAAGCCGCAGGTGGTGCACTCGCCGCAGTCGCCGCCGCAGCCGTCCGGGCCGCAGTACTTGCCCTCGCAGGCGGTGAAGACGCACTGGCTGTCCTGGCACTCCTCGCCGCAGCCGCAGTTGCCGCAGTCGCCGCCGCAGCCGTCGGGACCGCACTGCCTGCCCTCGCAGGCGATGTCGACGCACTTGCCGTCCCTGCACGTCGTCCCGCAGGCGGTGCACTCGCCGCATGAGCCCCCGCAGCCGTCGTCGCCACACTCCTGGTCCACGCAGGTGCCGCTGACGCAGGCGCCGTCCTTGCAGGTCTCGCCGCAGCCGCAGCCGCCGCACGAGCCTCCGCAGCCGTCGTCGCCGCATCGCCCCGCGGGGCAGTCCGGCTGGCAGCCGCAGGTGCCGTCTGGCTTGCAGTACGATCCCGCGAA
>CAZQPP010000518.1:0-6155 GCA_964594295.1 uncultured Myxococcales bacterium
ACCCACCGCCTCACGCACCGCTCAACTGCTTCTCGGCATTTTGTAGGGAAGCTCTTAGAAGATCTCCGATGCGGCGCGGAGGAGCGCCCGGCCCGACTCGGGACGGCACTGCGCGAGGGCCGCGAGGACCGACGCGAGCTCCGCGGGAGAGACCTCTCCGTCCCAGCGGATGTCCACGAAGATGTTGTCGAGGCTCACGGTCTGAGACCTCGCCGAGCCGGAGACGCCTGAGTCTCCCTCGTCCACCGGTGCCGGCGCGGGTGCGGGCTCCGGTGCCTTCTTTGCTACAGGCGCTGCCCTGCGGGTGCGCTTGGCGCCCGCGCGCTTCTTCGCCGGCGCTGCCTTCTTCGCCGGCGCTGCCTTCTTCCGCTCACGCTTCTTGGCGGGAGCTTCCTGCTTCCCGTCACGCGCCGCGGTGTAGGCTTTGGGCTCTTCCTTCCACTTCATGAACTCGCGGATGAGAGAGCGCATACGCGACTCGTAGGAGCGCGCGGTCGAGGCGCTGCCCTTGCGGCTGCGCTGCCAGCTGTTGAAGAGGCTCGGGAGGGCCTGCATCAGGTCGTCGAGATCCGAGAACTTCTTGTCGCCGACGGCGTCCTGGGTCCGGCGCACCGCGGTCTTGATCTGCCGCGCTGTGTGCGGAGAGTACCAACCACGATCCCTGGCCATGTCGATCCAGGAGAAGACCTCGTCAAAGGTGCCTGCCATAGGTTTTCCTTTGCGTTTGCCTCGCACCCCCAAGAGAGATGAGAGGAAGTGTGTCAACGATGATGCGGGGCCGTAACACGCTTCCAGACGAGCCGCAAGGGCAAATCCTGTAAGACGCCTATCCGCCGGCTTCTCCGCGGCGCTGGAGATGTCCGATTCAGGTGGGCTGGCGCTCCCTGCTTGCGGCCCGCATGAGCCGTGTGCTAGCGGGCGTTCATGGCCGTGGTCGACAATCCCGCCTCCCTGCCCGAGGATGACGAGAGGGAAGACTCCGAGCGCCCGGCTGTCGACGACGACACGGCAGAGCGCGCGAGGGACATCTGCGCGCGCCTCATCTCGGACACGGCGGTGCCCAGAGACGAGGTGCCGGAGCTCGAGGGCGATCTCGTCTTGCGCCGGGAAGTCGAGCAACGGCTTGCTGCTGTTGGGTTAAAGCTCGTCACCAACTACTTCGCGGGGGTCTTCGCGGTGCGCCTCACGCGCGAGGTGGCGTCCGATCCGGGACTCTCCTGGGCTATGAACCGGCGCTTCACAAGGGGAGCCCTCGCGCTACTCGTGGCTCTGTGGGCACGCCTGGTGCTCCCGCGGCGCGCGATGATGGAGCGGAGGGAGGAGCTGGACCAGGGGCCGGACCTCTTCCCGGCCGAGGCGCCGCTCGTTCGACCGGACCTCGTCGTGCACCGAGACGCCCTGCTGATGGAGTTCGGTGAACGCCTCGGGCGCACAAACGTGCTGCGATATCTCGGCAGCCTCCGCAACGCCGGCTTCGTGGAGGTCAGCCACGCCGGAGAGATCCGCGAGGGCCCTCTCCTCGACGTGCTCGTGGACGGCGACGAGCTCGGCATGAAGCTGAGAGACAGCATCATCTACACCCTCCTCGACGAGGAGGGCCTCGAAGACGGCCAGGAGGACCTGCCCCTTGAAGAGGGAGGGGGCTGATTGTTCACCTTCCGCTCGGTTGAGCTGCTGCACTGGGACCTCTGGGACCACGTGCGCGTGCCCCTCGACGGCCAGGTGGTCATGCTCACCGGCCCGAACGGCTGCGGCAAGACCACCTTCTTGGACGCCATGCGGGTGCTCCTCAACGCGCGCCGACTCTCGACCTCGAGGCGGATCGAGGCCTACCTGCGCGGGGAGGTGCGAGTCGCGGTCATCAAGGGCGTGGTCAGCAACGAGCTCCGACGCGGGACCGGCCACCGCCCCTTCACGAGGCGCGGGATCTTCGATGACCTCGCTACCCTGGCCTGCGTGGTGGAGCGTGGGACTCGGGGGCTCACGAAACGATACAACGTGCTCCCCGGCGACGTCCCTCTGAAGCAGCTCCAGGAGGCGGAGGGGTGGATGGGCCCCGAGGCCTACTCGGCGGCTCTCGAAGAGGCGGGCGTGCCGCGCACGATGCTGAAGGTCCTCGCCCTCGAGCAGGGTGAGACCCACCGCCTCGCCCGACGCACTCCGGAGCAGCTCCTCGAGTACGTCTTGGAGATGCAGGGCGATCACGACGTGCTCGAGCGCTACGCCCGCGCCGTGCAGCATTACAGGAACGCCCGGGCCGAGCTCGACGAGCTCGACGCCTCCATCCTCGAGCACGAGCGCCACATCGCACGCCTCGAGGAGGACGCCGCCACCTACGAGCGCTTCGCCCGCCTGAAGGAGGAGGCGCACCTCCTGCGCAGCCGCCGGATCCCGGCCTCCCGCCTGCGTGTTGTGAGACAGCGCCTTGATGATACGAGGAAGGCCCTCTCCGAGCGCGAGGCCTCCCTCGCCACGTTGCGGGGCGAGTCGGGCGAGAGCGAGACGGGGCTCGAGCGGCAGCGCCGCGAGATCTCGCTCCTCGACGAGCGCCGCGGGGAGATCGCGCGGGCCCAGAAGGACCTGCTCGCGGAGAAGGACGCGGCGGACAAGCGAGCCCGCAGCCTGAGGAAGCGCCTCGACGCGGTGGAGCGTCTCAGAGACGAGGTGAAAGAGGCCGGGGAGGTGGAGCTGCCCGACGAGCCCGAGCGAGTGCTGGAGGCCCTGCGCGACGAAGAGGCGCGCCAGCTCGTGGCGCTGAGGGCGCTCGAGGAGGAGGTCGACGCGGCCGAGATCGCCGCCGGCGCAGCCCAGCCGGCCCCTCCGCTGCCGGCCTTCGTCCGCCGCGCCGTGGCGGAGATGTCCTCGGCCGGCATCAACGCCCTCCCCGTCGCCCACGCCCTGCGCGTCACCGAGGCGCGCTGGCGTCTCGCGGTAGAGAGCGTGCTCGGCCGTGATCGCTTCACCCTGCTCGTCCCGAAGGACTCGAGCCTGGCCGCGAGGAAGGTCGCCCGCTCCTTGCGTTACCCCTGCTACGTGTCCGAACGAGGAGGCGGGAGCCGGCGCGGCCGCAAGCCCTCGAAGAGCACCGACAACATGCCCTCCGGCGCCCGCTCGGCGCTCTCGGTCGTCAAGGTCGAGGACACCGACGTCCCCCGCTGGCTCCTCGACCGCCTCGGGGGCGTCGCCCTCGTCGAGGATCTCGAGACCGGCCTGCGCCTGAGCCGCGAGACGGTCACCATCACCGAGGATGGATACCGGCAGGACCGGCGGGGCGGCATCTTCGTCGCCGCCGACCGCCTCCACTGCCTCCACGGCCCGGCGGGGGGAGGAGACGGCGGCGCGGCGACCGCCGAGCTCGAGCTCTTCAAGGAGCAGCTGGTCGCTGCCCGTCATCGCCTCGAGGGAGCGATGGCCCGCCGTGAGACTCTCGAGGCGGCCCTGCGCGCCCGAAAGGCCAAGGCACGACTGGACGAGGAGGAAGAGCGGGTCAAGGACCTCATCGCGGAGGCCGAGTCCGAAGACCGCAACCGCCGCGAGCTCAGCGGCCGCATCTACGACCTGGTCCGCGAGCTCGAGGAGATCCACGAGGCCCGCGTGGCCGGGGAGCGAAGCCTCGCCCGCCGCGAGGCCGCCCTGGAGACGGTCCTGACGCGCCTCCGGGCGCTGAAGGAGTCGGTCCTGGAGGCCCGCGCGACCCTGGCCCGCCTCGGCGACGAGGAGAGCTCTCTCGTCGGCGCCCTCCCTCCCGAGGCTCGAACCGACGCAGCGCTGGAGCTCGAGGGCACGCCCGAGGCCCTCGAGGAGCGGCTCAGGCTGCTCGAGGAGCAGGTCGAGCAGCAAGAAGGCGCCATGGACCCCCGCGTGGTGGAGATCTACCACAAGGCCCTCTCCGAGCTCTCCGGGCGCAAGGCCCACATGGCGCGGCGGCGCGAGGAGCACGAGGCGGGCCATGCCGAGCTCGAGCGCGCGCGGCGCGCCTACCTGCGGGTGCTCGACGAGACGGTCCGCAACTACCGCAGCCATATCCTGACGCTGTCGGAGCGCGCCCGCATAGAGGGCGTAGTGCGCGCGCCTCGGCCGCGCCTCGACGCCGACGGAGCCGCCTTCAAGGGAGGCCTCGAGATCCGCCTCGGCTTCGACGGCAAGTCTCCCCTGCCCCTCGGGCACCCCAAGATGTCCGGCGGACAGAACGTGATCAGCAGCCTGATCCTGCTCATGGCCCTGACCATGAAGCGCGGGCAGGACCTGAGCGGCTTCTTCATCCTCGACGAACCCTTCGCCCACCTCAGCTCCGAGCGCATCGAGGAGGTCGCCCGCTTCCTGCGCATGACGCGGGCCCAGTTCGTGCTGACGAGCCCGACAACCCACAACCTGATGACCTACCAGCCCGCCGACCTCGTCGTGACGCTGCGCAAGATGCCGCAGGGCGCGAGCGCGGCGCCGCCGCCGATCTTCGTGCGCGCGGCCTAGGTCCATCAAATCAACGGTCGCCGATGACCCGCTGCCTCGTACTCCTCATCACGTCTGCCCTGCTCGCCTCCTGCGGAGCGGCGAGACACCGCTCCGACCCGCCGGCGCAGGCCGGACCTCGCCTCGCGGTCGTGGTGGTCTTCGATCAGGTCCCCCACGGGCTGATGCGACACCTCGCGCCGATGTTCGGGGAGGACGGCTTCGGTGGCCTGAGCGAGAGCAACTCGGCTCAGCTCATGGCGAGCTTCCACTACGGCAACACGAAGACCGCGACCGGGCACGCCACCTTGATGACCGGCGTGAACCCCTCGGTGCACGGCGTCCTCGGGAACCGTTGGTACGACGGCCTGACGAAGATCCACGTGGCCGACGACCCCGCCACCCGCACCCTGGGCTACGAGGAGGGCCCCGGAATCAGCGCACACCGGCTCATGGCGCCTACCCTGGGAGACGCCCTCAAGGACCAGACCTCGGGGCGAGCGCGCGTCGTGGCGGTGAGCGTCAAGAGCAGGGCAGCCGTCATGTCCGCCGGCAAGAAGGCCGATCTCGCCCTCTTCTACGACAAGGCCCTCGGACGTTTCACCACCTCCACGGCCTACGCCTCCGAGCTCCCCGACTGGCTGGCCGCGCCCGCCATCGAGCTCCCGGGGCAGGCCCTGGAGAAGGCCACCTGGGCGCCCCTCCCCGTGCCGGACGCCCACGCCCACCTGCTCGACGGCGACGACCGGCCCTGCGAGGTCCCCCCGGCTGGCTGGTCCCGCACCTTCCCGCACGATCTGCCCGCCATAGAGAAGGTCAAGGACGCGCGCAGGGCTTATCGCTACACGCCGCGGGCCATGTCCGATTTGTTCGAGATCGCCCTCGTCTTGCAGGAAGGCTTCGAGCTCGGTGAGGACGAGGTCGCAGATCTCCTGGTGGTGTCCATCTCCTCGACGGACTACTCCGGCCACGCCTTCGGCCCGTACAGCAGGGAGTCGGCCGACCTGCTCCGCCGGGCCGACGAGGCGCTGGGGCTCTTCGTCGCGGAGCTGGACCGCCGCCTCGGCGAAGACGCCTACATCCTGGCCGTGACCTCGGATCACGGCGCGCCGCGCGGCTCGGAGTGCCACGGCCCCGAGGGCGGCACGACGGCGCTCGTCCCCGCCGAGCGGCTCATGGCCGACGCCGAGGCCGCGATCAAGGCCGAGCTCGGCTCGCCGCCGCAGGGAGACTCCTGGACGCTCGGCATCGAGCACGGCCACCTCTACCTGAACCTCGGAGGCACCAGCGACGCACGCCGGGATCGGGTGATCGAGCTGGCCAAGGCCGCCGTCGCCAAAGACAAGGGCATCGCACAGACCTTCGTGGCCGACCCCGCAGCTGCCGACGAGGACCCCCTGGCCGCTCTCATGATGGCCGGCTACTACCCGCCGCGCGGGGGCCAGGTCCTGGTGCTCCCGAAGCCGGGCTGGTGCCTGCTCAAGCCCGGCGACCACGAGGCGAGCAACCATGGGACGCCATACGAGTACGACCGAGATGTCCCGCTGATCCTCCGAGGACCCGGAGTCCGCGCGGGAGGCTACAGCACGAAGGCCGACGCGAGGGACCTCGTGCCGACGCTGGCGCGCCTGCTCGGAGTCGAGCCACCCGACGGCGTCGAGGGCAAGGTCTTGGAAGCCGTGCGCTAGTCCGGTCGGCAACGGATC
>CAZQPP010000519.1:0-6139 GCA_964594295.1 uncultured Myxococcales bacterium
GCGCGGCGACGAGTTGGTCACGGCCACTTCGTGGCGGAGTGTAGAGTTCCGTGCTGGCGAACTGTACAGCCGATCGCGCCGTCGGCTGATTCGGTGCCCTCTGCGAGACTCTCTGTGCGAGGGAGCGCCTGTTTGTCGCCCACGCTGCCCGGACGCAGGGCCTGTCTGGTGCCAGTGCCTTGGACAGAAGCGCGAGGTTTGTGCCGAGGGCCGCGACTTGAGCCTGCATCAAGGCGGCTCGCACTCCCCAGGCGCGGGCACGCCGACAGCCTCGGCGCACAGATTCGTTGACCAAGCGTTCGACTTGGCTTCGCAGGCGGTAGCGCTCGCGAGCTGGATCTGCATCACCTGTACCGCGCCATGGACTTCCTCGAGGCGAACAGGCCGGAGATCGAGCGGGCCATCTTCTTCAAGGTGGCGGACCTGTTCACGCTCGACGTGGACATCATCTTCTACGACACGACCTCGCTGCACTTCGAAGCGGACGAAGAGGACCAGGGCGTCGGCGACGAGGACCTGGTGCGAGGGAGTAGGCCGGCCGGGCGCAAGACCTACCGAGCGCCGCGGAAGCGAGGCTACGCGAAGAACGGGCGGAGCGACGTACCGCAGATCGTCGTTGGGCTGGCTGTCACCCGGGACGGTCTGCCGGTACGGCACTGGGTCTTCCCCGGCAACACCGTCGACGTCACCACGGTCGAGCAGGTCAAGCAGGACCTTCGGGACTGGAAGATGGGGCGGTGCGTGTTCGTGGGCGACGCAGGCATGGTCTCGGCGGACAACCTGCGGAAGCTGAGCCTGGGCGGAGGGAAGTACATCGTCTGCATGCCGACGCACGCGGGTGGAGAGGTAGTGGACAAGGTGCTCACGCGAGCAGGCCGATACAGTGCGGTCGCGGGCAACCTGCGAGCCAAGGATGTGGTCGTAGGAGATGGAGAGCGCCGGCGAAGGTACGTGGTGTGTCACAACCCGGACGAGCTGAAGCGACAGCAACGGCACCGAGCTCGTGTGATCGAGGAACTGGAAGCGGAGCTTGCATCACTTGGCGACGTGAAGGGCAAGGAGCACAGCAAGCGGATGTGTGAGCTGAAGGCGAGCCGCCGCTACGGCCGGTACCTGCGCACGACCAAGGGCGGGCAGTACCGTATCAACCGCTCTGCGATCAGGGAGGCCGAGAAGCGCGACGGCAAGTTCGTGGTCCACAGCAACGACGACACCTTGACCAGCGAGGACCTCGCTCTTGGATACAAGCAGCTGATGCGGGTCGAGCAGGCCTGGCGTCAGCTCAAGAGCGGGTTGCGGCTTCGACCGGTCTTCCACTGGGCCGCGCACCGCATCCACGCGCACGTCGCGATCACCGTGCTTGCCCTCCTGCTGGAGCGGGTGGCCGAGGTTGCTTGCGGCGACACCTGGCGCAACATCAGGGACGACCTCAAGCAGGTCAAGTTGGCGCAATTGTTGGGACCGAATGGCACCATCTGGCAGGTCACGGAGCCGGCCATACCCGCTCGGAAGCGTCTGAAATCACTCAAGATCAAGAACCCGCCTCTGCTCGTCGAACACGACTGATCGCCTCGGTACATGGGCGATTCGAGCCTGTCGCGCAAGGCATTGATCTGTCAGGAGAATCCGGAGACGTGTCGCGAGGCACTGTCAAAGTCGGGTCTGGATGTCTGGCGTAGCGCCACGGCGGCCAGGATCGCCTGCACGACGTCGGGATCGAAGATGACCGAGAGCCCGCGAGATCTCCACCGTGCGCTGGGGGCCCTCCTCCACATCTCGGCCCGACTCACCACCAGGCGATCCCATCTCGAACTCGCCCGCGGGTATCCGGCTGAAGCCCGCCGGCTCGCACAGACCGGATTGGCACACGCCCGCTCCCGAGACCCGAGGCGGCGCCGCAGGGCTGCCCGTCGGGGTCGCCGGCGTCGTGCACACAGCCGGTCCCGCCGGCGCTGGCATCGCACCAGTCGACCGTGCACGCGTTGCCGTCATCGCAGGGGTTGGGTGTGTGGTAGCACGAGCCGTCGTTGCACTCGTCGACGGTGCAGGGGTTGTCGTCGTCGCAGGCCGCCGCGCCATCACAGCTCGGCTCGCTCAGGACCGACTTGACCGGGCGGAAGCCCATGTACATCAGGCGGGTGCCGGACGAGCTGTATTCGCGGTTCGCCAAACGGCAGCTCCACGCGTTGCTGCCCCAGGAACCGCCCAGCCTGACGCGGCCGGGGCCTGATGGAGGTCCCAGAGGATCGACGTCGGCCGCGTCTCCAAGGGTGTCGCCCCTGGCCTGGTAGTAGCCGGAGCCGTACCAGTCCCAGACCCACTCCCAGACGTTCCCCGACATGTCGTACAAGCCCCACTCGTTCGCTGCCTTTCGACCCACGGGCAGCAAACCGAGCCCTTCGTTGTTTCCCCCATACCAGCCGACGTCGTCGAGCTTCGGATCCACGGGGGACTTGTCGGTGTACGTGATCTCCCCGTTGTAGAAGGCCGTCGTGCTCCCAGCCCGCGCCGCGTAGTGCCACTCCGCCTCCGTGGGCAACCGGTAGCCCTCGCACAGGAGGGGGTTCTCATCGGTGGCGGTCACGCTGACACCCGTGCACGTCATGCCCTCGCCGGGAGCGTTGGCGCAGCCGCTCAGCTCGTAGCAGGGAGCCAGCTCCTCCGAGCCCGAGAGCGCATTGCAGTAGGCCAGGGCCTCCCACCAATTCACCATCTCCACCGGGCACTCCTCCCCGCACGACTGGTGGTACGACGGGTTCTCCGTGGCCCCCATGCCCGAAAGCAACGCGTTCCACCCGCCTTGGGTCACCTCCGTCGCCTTCATCAAGAAGCCGCGGGTGATCTGCACCGTCCTGCGCGGGCCCTCGTCCGACTCCCGCCCCGCCTCGTCATCCGGCGAGCCCGCCACGAACTCGCCGGGCGGCACGTACACGAAGCGTTGGAAAAGGCAGTCCTGAGGGCAGGTCTCCTCCGTCTCTCCGGAGTCGCAGGCACCATCGCCGCAATAGGGCGGCGGCACGCACGCGCCTGATAGGCACGTCCCATCCCCCTCGGGACGCCCGGCATCGCAGGGCTCACCGTCGGCGCCGAGTGCGTCGTGCACACAGCCTTCGCCGCCGGCGCTGGCGTCGCACCAGTCCACGGTGCATTCGTTTGCGTCGTCGCAGGGGTTGGGGCTGTGGTGGCAGGCGGTGTCAGGACACTCGTCGACGGTGCAGCCGTTTCCGTCGTCGCAGTCGGCTTCGGTAGTGCACGCGAAGCCTGGAACGACAGACCTGACGGGCCGGAAACCCATGACCCTGGCACGGAAGCCGGTGTGTGCGCGGCGAGCGGCTCGGCAATCCCTGGCTTCGTTGCTCCAGGACCCGCCGCGGTATGCCCGGTCGCTTCCTTCCGGACCGAGGGGGTCCACAGCCCTGCCACTCGGGTAGGTGTCCCATACGTCCCACACCCACTCCCACACGTTCCCCGCCGTGTCGTGCAGGCCCCAGGCGTTCCCGGACTTGCCTCCCACCGCGTGCGTCTTGTCCTCGCTGTTGGCGCAGTACCACCCGATGGCGTCCAGGCGAGCGTCCGTGGGATCGCAGCCTGTCTCAACGATCTCCCCGTTGAAGAACGCAGCCGTCGTGCCTGCCCGCGCCGCATGCTCCCACTCTGCCTCGGTCGGCAGGCGATAACCGTTGCACCCTAGCCCGGCGAAGGTCACCGTGGAGCAGGAGTAGTCGCCTTCGCACCACTCCACGCCTGCGCCGCAGCCGACCCCCACCGTTCCGCTGCACCCTTGCAGCGTGTAACAGCTCTGCAGGCCCTCGGCCTCCGACAGCTCGTTGCAGTATGAGATTGCGTCCCACCAGTCCACCCGCTCCACCGGGCAGTCGTCCCCGCACGAAGAGAAGTAGGACGGGTCCGTCTTCATGACCTCCCGCCACTCCCCTTGGGTGACCTCCGTCGCCTTCATCCAGAACCCGACCGTCAGCTCCACCTCGTGCTCCACCTCGTCCGAGTACCACCCGGGCTCGGTGGCGGGCGCTCCCATCACAAACTCCCCGGGCGGCACGTACTCGAAGCCCGCCGGCTCACACTCCGACGGGCAGCTCTCGATCGTCTCGTCGAAGCTGCAGTCACCGTCGCCACACACGGAGGCAGACACGCACCCGCCCCCAGAACATGCTCCGGACCCGTCGCCTCCTCCGGCATCGCAAGGATGACCGTCGGCCGCCGCGGCATCGCTCGCGCAGCCCACGCCGCCTGCGCTGGCGTCACACCAGTCCAAGGTGCACACGTCTCCATCGTCGCAAGGCTCGGGGCTGTGGTAGCAGGAGCCGTCGCTGCACTCGTCGGCGGTGCAGACGTTGGCGTCGTCGCAGTCGTCGTCGACCCCGCACGCCGCCTCGCTCAGCAGCGACCTGACCGGGCGGAATCCCACGTAAGAGCTCCGTTCGCCCGGGCCCTCCGATTCGCGGTTCGCCAGGCGGCAGCTCCACGCGTTGGCGCCCCAGGAGCCGCCGCGCCTGACGCGCTCCCGGCCCGACTCGGAACCGAGGGGATCGACGTCGGCAGCACCGCCAAGGGCATCTACCCTGTCCTGGTAGGAAACCGCGTGGTCCCAGACCCACTCCCAGACGTTCCCGGACATGTCGAGCAGCCCCCAGGCGTTCGCAGTCTTGCCCCCCACAGGCTGCAGGCCGCCGCCCGGCTTGTTCCCCCCATACCAGCCTATGGCGTCGAGCTTCGGGTCCACGGGATCCTTCTGCGTGTGGGTGATCAACCCGTTGTAGAAGGCCGTCGTGCTGCCGGCCCGCGCCGCGTGCTCCCACTCCGCCTCGGTCGGCAGCCGGTAGCCCTCACACAGGAGCGGGTTGGCGTCCGTCGCGTTCACCGTCACGCCCGCACACTGCATCCCGCTCCCCGGCGCGCCCGGCTCGCAATCAGTCAAGGTGTAGCACGAGGCCAGGCCCGCGGTGCTCGACAAGGCGTTGCAGTAGGCCAGCGCCTCCCACCAGCTCACCTGCTCCACCGGGCACTCCTCCCCGCAGGCCTTGTTGTTCGAGGGGTTCCCGGTAGCCCCCATCTCCTCCGACATCGCATCCCACTCACCCTGCGTCACCTCTGTCGACTTCATCAAGAAGGGCCGCGTGATCTGCACCCTCCGCTGCGGCCCTTCATTGGTCTTCCGCCCCAGCTCGCCCATAGGCGAGCCCATGAGGAACTCCCCGGCTGGTATGATCTCGAAGCCATTGGGTTTGCAGTCCTCGGGGCAGCTCAGCATCGTCTCGTCGAAGCTGCATTCGCCGTCGCCGCACTCCGACGCCGACACGCAGCTTCCCAAAGCGCAAGCGCCGCTTCCCTCGCCGCCGCCCGCGTCGCAGGGCTGAGCGTCGGCCGCCGCCGCGTCGTTCACGCATCCTCCTCCCGACGAGGCGTTGCACCAGTCCAACGTGCAGTCGTTGGCGTCGTCGCAGGGATTGGGGCGGTGGTAGCAGGCACCTTCGGTGCATTCGTCGAGAGTGCAAGCGTTGGCGTCGTTGCAGTCGCTCTCCGAGCCACAGGAGGGGGCAGCAGGAACCGACCTGACGGGGCGCAGCCCCACGGCGAAGTTCTGGAGACCGTGGCCGTACCCGTCGCGGAATGCGGACCGGCAGTACTTCGCGTGGCGGTACCAGGAGCCGCCGCGTACGGTACGGTAGCCGGAGCCCGATGAAGGACCGAGCGGGTCGATGTCGACGGCCCCCGCAAGAGCATCGACCCTGTCCTGGTAGTACCCGTCATCATGCCGGTCCCACGTCCACTCGAACACGTTCCCGGACATATCCAGGAGCCCCCATATGTTGGCCGACTTCCCTCCTACTGGCTGCACGCCACACGACGAGAGCGCGCATCCCCATGCCGTGCCGTCTTGCGCTCCAGCATAGCTTGCCTGACTGTTCGCTCCCCACCACCCGATCGCATCGAGATTCTCGTCCACCGTCGTACAGCCCTCGTGGACCATGGGCCCGTTGTAGAATGCCGTCGTGCTCCCCGCACGCGCCGCGTACTCCCACTCAGCCTCCGTCGGCAAACGGTAACCCGCGCACAGCAGCGGGTTGCCGTCGGTCGCGTTCACCGTTACCCCCGTGCACTCCATGTCCTCCCCGGGCTT